>DATDMU010000379.1:0-10519 GCA_036518615.1 Myxococcales bacterium | reverse complement strand
AGCGCCCACATCAGCGGAAAGCCTTCCGCCTTTCCCAGGGACAGCGCCGCCTCCGCCAGCCACTCGCGCGTGGCCAGGGGGACGGTGGGGCGCGCCGCGCGGCAGGAGCGGAAGCTCGAAGGATCCATGGCGCGGGCGATGGCGTCTCTGGCGGCGGGCCCCAGCCGCGAGCGGACCTGCTCGGGGAAGAGCAGGTCGGCCTGCAGATCGGAGCGCTTCCTTCCGCGCACTGCGGCGCGGGCGAAATAGGAGGCGAGCGAGACACCGGACGGGTGCGCGGCGTCGCGCGCGTCGAAGGCGAGGCGCAGGCAGGAGGCGAGATGTGGCAGCGGCTGCATGCGTGTCCCGAGTCTAACCGTGACCGCGCGGGGGGTCTGGCGGTCACGGAACAGGCCCGTTAGGACATACACTCGTGACCGCCGGCAGCCCCCAGTTTCAGATGCGCCTCGAGGCGCATTCCGATCCTGCGCTGCGCTGCGGCGGCTTCCGGCTCCTCTTCGCGGACGGCGCGCCGGTGCTCCGACTGTTGCCTGGCGAACGGAGCCTTCCCCGGGCGCTGCCCGAGGCCGTGCTGCAGGGGTTGACCGAGGCGCCGCGGCTTCTCGCAGGCGCGCTTCACCTGCGTGCGCCGCCGCGGCCGTACGATCGCGTGGAGGTGGCGCTCGGTGCGGGCGAGTCCACCCACGGCGAGGCGGTCTGCGCCGGCGAAGGCTGCATCCGCCTCGCGCTCGGCGAGAGGACGCCGCCGTCCGAGGCGGCCCGCATCGCGCGGCACGAAGCGCTGCACCTGCTCCTCGCCGCCACGCTGCGGGGAAAGGAGCGCTGGAACGATCCGGAGGTCGCCTTCGCCGACTGGGTCGTGCGCGGCATCGAGGGGGGCGGCGACGCGGCCGTGCCGCGGTTCCAGCCGCCCTTGCCGCAGCTTCTCGATCCGCTGCCCACCTCGCGCCTGGAAGTGCAGCGGCAGCTCGCGCTTCTCGGCTCGGCGCCCGCGGCAGCGCGGCGGTACTTCGGCGAGGCGCTCTTCTCCGCGCTCTGTGCGATCGCCGGCGACGACGCGGCGGCGGTGGAGCAGCGGCGCCTGTGGCTGGTGGAGGCGGCGCTGGGCACGCACTACCTGGAAGCCGCGGCGCGGCTGCAGCCGGAGGACGGCGCGCCGCTTCTGGCCATCCTCCTCGACGACTGGCTGCTCGACTACGAGCAGTACGCGGGCGCGGTGGGCAACCCCCCCTCCGGCGCCGGCAACCTCTGGCGCCTCTCGGAAGCGGGATGGAGCCGCGATCCGCTGACCCGCCTCTCGGTCGCGGCGCAGGCCATGCAGCGCGACGATCATTGCTGGTTTTCGGGCGATCGCTTCAGCCATGCGGACGAGCCCGTGGTGTGGAAGGCGCGCGGCCGCGTGCGCCTGCCGCTGGTGCCCGCGCCGTCGTTGCCGCGCTCCGCGCCCATCCACGGCTTTCGCGCCGTGCTGCGCGACCTGCCCGAGGGAGCGCAGGCGCTGGCGCTGGTGGAGGAGGCGGCCCGCGGCGCGGCGCGATCCTTCGAGGCGCGCGCGCTCTGGCCGCGCATCCTCGCCCGCCTTCTCGCCGCGGAGCTGCCGCTGCCCGCCATGGAGCCGTCCGCCGCGCTGGTGCAGATCGTGGACGGCGAGGAGGCCGCCCGCGCCTTCGAGGAATGGAATGACGCCGCCGGCGCGCTCCGGGCGCTGCTCCGGGATGCGGGTGCGTGGGTCCCGGTCGTGACGCGGCCGCGCCATGCGGCCACGCTGCTCGAGGCGCCGCGCGCCGCCGTCTCCGGCCTGCTCGTCCATGCATGCGCGCTGGATGGGCGCTCGCTGCTCGCCGCCCGCCGGCTGGCGGCGCGGGGCCCGCTGCGCTCCGCGCTCTTCCTCGATCTCGGGGGCGGAAAAGCCTACGAGCGGCAGCCCGATCTGGAGCCGCCGCTCGATCCCCGCTACCGCGAAGAGGCGTGGACGCGCGGAAACGGCGTGCCGCGGAACCTGGCCGACCTGCCCGCCGCGGTGGATGAGGCGACCGGGCAAGGCCGCCTCACCACACCGCTCTCACATCTCCTCGCTGCCGTGGGCATCGGCCTCGAGGAGTGCCACTACCCCGGCGCTCAGCGATAGGGGTCGGACGTGGGCACCGCCCTGCGGGCGGCGGAGGCCACCGGCGCGATGGGCGAGGGCAGCGCGCGCGGCACGCCTTGCCCGTCCTGCTGCGTGGCCACTTCGGTGGCCAGCCGCGCCGCCGCCCGCTGCGTGATCGCCGCCATCACCCGCGCGCGGAGCGCGAGCAGGCCGGCCTTGCGGCGCAGCGAGTAGAGGCTGAGGCCGCCGTCGGGCCCTCCCGCAACCAGCGTGTCCTTGACCAGGTTTCCGATCTCGTCCTGCAGCGCCTTGTCGGTGGGGTCGGACTGCTGGCAGGTGTCGGGAGAGAGGAAGCAGGCGGAGTTGGTGAGGCGCTCGTCGCGGTCGGCGGCGCGGATCTGCTCGTCCGCCTCCCTGGCCAGGCTGGTCGCTCCGTTGTCCGGGCCCTGGCCGCCGGAGCCCTCCGCGCCGTCCGCGTCCATCGAATCCACGTCGCGGAGCACGCCTTCGTAGATGGCGCGCGCCTGCTCGAGGTCCTTCTTGTAGGCGGCGAGGAAGCGCGCGTGCGCGGCCTGCGCGGCGCGGCCGTGGGGTCCGTTCTGCGCCACCTCGTTCTTCCATGCCGTGTAGAGCCTGCGCGTGGCCTCGCTGCGCTCCACGCCCGCCGCCTGGCCCAGCTTCACCCAGGCGCGGCTGACGCGGAGAGCGGGGCTGTCCTCGGTCTCCGCCCACTTGCCGTCCTGGGCGGTGACGGCGGGCAGCGGCATCGGCGGCAAGGGATACGTCACCTGCTCGCCCGCCTTCACGGCCTTGAACTCGTCCGCGGCGCGGGCCGGCGGCACGGCGAGAAGACAGAGGATGAGGATGCGGTTCATGTTCGGCTCCTGTCAGGGACGGCCGTCGTTGCTGGAGCGCAGGACGGGGGCGAGCATCTGGAGGATCTGCTCCTGGTCGGTGGGCGGCGGCGGCTGCCGCGCTTTCTGGTAGGCGGCGAGCTGCGCGCGCGTCTCGTTCAGCTGGCGCTCGAGGTTGGAGATCTCCTTGCGGTACGCCTCCGCCTGCTTCTGCGCCGCCCTGGTGCGGCCCAGCTCGCGGTCCAGCTCCGCCTTGGCCACCATGGCGAGCTTGCCCGCGGCGCTGGCGGCGGCGCCGAGCACGTTGGGGCTCTCCGGCGCCTTCTGCGGCGCGGGTTGCGCCACCGCGGGCTCCGTCTTCTGCGCCGCGACCGCGGGCTCCGCGAGCTTCGGCGCGAGGTTCGCGACCGCGACCTGGCGCGGCTCCGCCCCGCGCACGTTCTTCTGCGCGATGTAGACGACGAGCCCCACGATCACGGCGCCGAGCACCGCGTAGGGCCACAGGCGCCGCGCGGGCGCGCTCTCGATGGGCCGGAACTCAGCTTCGGACATGGCGGTCTCCTCTCAAGGGTTGTGCGCGACCGGCCGGACGGCCTGCACGCCGCGCAGGAAGGCGTCGTTGATCGACTCTGCGGTGTTGGGCACCTGCTCGCCGGCGAGGAAGGTCACGGGCGGCGCGTCGTTGGCGTGCAGCACCCAGACGATGAGGAAGCCGCGGGTGCTCGGGTCCACCGGCGTGCGCAGGGGCGCCGTCATCTTGCTGCAGCGGTCGCGCAGGAGGCGCACGCCGTCCGCCGCCGCATGGCCCGCGTCCTGGTTCTTCTCCGCGGCGAGGAGCGCGTAGGCCTCGCGCAGCTTCGCCTGTCCTTCGCCGCAGCCGTCGTTGGAGGAGGTCTGGCGCCCCGCGGTGAGCGTGCCGCAGGCCTGCAATACCGCGTCCACGTTGCCGCTCGCGCGCAGCGCCGAATGCGTGACCCTCCGCGCGGCGTTGCAGCCGCGGTCGATGAGGCGGGGCTGCCCCAGGTAGACGCCGGCCTTGAAGAGCGGCAGCGCGAGCGCCGAGGCCAGCACCTGGCTGCTGGCGTTGATCACCTCGTCCAGCTCAGCCGCGGTGGCCTTGGTGCCCAGCGCGTGCTCGCGCTCGCGGCGGCGGATGAAGTCGTACGCCGTCTGGTCGGTCTCGATGGGCCCCACCGGGGCAATCTGCGGCGAGAGGGCCGAGTCGAGCCCCTGCTCCCAGCTGTGCTCTTTGGCCTGCGGCGCTGGGTCCTCGTGCGCGCAGCCGGCGAGGAGGGCAATGGCCCCGAGAAGAAGCAAGAGGTTCCGCATGACGAGTCCTCCTGGTCGCGAAAGCAAAAAAATCGGGTGCGTCATCGAAGCTGCATTTCCGGCAAAGGCTTGCCCACCACCGCGTCGAGGGGAGGCCCGTCGCGCTCGGAGCGGTAGACGGGCCAGGCGATCTCCATCGCCGGGCCGGGCCGCTGCTTCCAGGCGGCGTGCAGCTCGTCGAGGAACTTCCCCGCGCGCGCCACCGCGGCGGGCCGATCCCGCGCCACGCGGCCTGCGCGGCTCGTGGCCTCCAGCCTCAGCGGGCCGCGCAGGAACCCGCCGGGCAGCTTCACCGTGGGCATGCCTTCGGCGCGCGCATCGCGCAGCGCGTAGCTCGCCACGCTGGGCGGCGCCAGCGAGGTGAGCGGCCGATCGTATTCGGCGCAGACCGCCACCACCGGGCCGCCGCGGGGCAACAGCGCGCCGTCGTCCTCGCGCAGGGCCACGTTGCTCACCAGGACGGTGAGGGTGAAGAGATCGGACGACCAGCCCAGCGCGCAGGCCTTGGCGGGCTGGATGCGCAGCGGCAGGGAGAGGCGCGGCGGAACCCGCGAGGCGTCCGGCGCCTTCTCCATCTCGGCGAGGAGCAGCGCCGCGCCGCCGCCGCCGATTCCCGGCAGCCCGATCAGCGCGAAGAGCCGATCGAGGGCGTCGCCGTCGGCGGGAACGCGCGCGTACGCCTTGCCCTCGCTCTCCTCGACGACGACGCCGACCGCGCGGAGCGGCGAGACCGCCGCGGGGCCGATCTCGATGCGCACCGAGGGGAGCTGGCCGGAGAGCGCGGCGAGCCAGGCGGGCAACCCGTCGCGGTGCGAAGGCAAGGGCCCCCGGGCGCGCTGGTGGCGGAGGACGGCCAGGGTCTCGGTCATGCCGCTGCCCTTCGCGCCAGAGCCTGCTCGAGCAGCGCGTGGGTGCGGGCCGCGTCGATGTGCGCGCGCGCGGCCTGCTCTTCCGCCACCGCCAGAAGGCTCTTGAGCGTGTGCAGCAAGATCTCGTCGGGCTCTCCGCCGCGGGCTTCCTCGCCGTCGTCGTCCAGCCGCCGCGCCACCAGCACGATCACCGGGCCGAGCAGCATGGGGAAGGTGCCGCCCACCATCAGGAAGTAGGCGTAGCTGATCTCGCGGTAGGCGTGCGCCATGGTGGCGGCGAGCGCGTCCGCGGCCGCCTGCGAGCCCATCACGTCGCCCAGAGCTCCCATGCCGAGCGCGCCGAGCAGCGTGCTCATCCCCAGGCCGAGGCCGGGGCCGAGCAGCATCATGGTGAGCGCGAGCGGCCGCACCCGCTTCTGCCACAGCTCGGCGCGGTGGGCGGCGCGCACCCGCCGCGCATCGGTGGAGAGCGTGGGATCGTTGCGCTCGGCGCGCGCGCGCAGCGCCTCCATGGCCACCCAGCCGAGCAGGGCAAGCTGGATGCAGGTGATGAGGAGCAGCGCCGGCGCGCCGCCGTAGGTGTCCACCGAGTAGTGCCAGAACCGGGCGAAGAGCCCCATCGCGGTCTCCCAGGGTCGTCGGGCCGGCAAGCAAAAAAATCCCCGGGCGGGACTTTTTTGCTGGCGGGCACATGCGCATCGCCGCGTTCGCCGCCGCGCTGGTCCTGCTTTCGCCGCTGCGTCACGGCGCGGAAGCAGCGAAGACGAGGCGCACTCCCTGGCTCCTCTTCCCCCTCGACGTGCGCAGGTTCGAGCACGTCTCCTCGAAGTTCGGGATGCGGCGCATGGAGGGCCACCGCAGGTTGCACAAGGGCGTGGATCTGGTCGCGCCGCCCGGCTCCTGGGTGGTGGCCGCCCGCGAAGGCCGCGTCGCCGACACCGGACGCGCCGCCGCCTGCGGCTGGTACGTGACGGTGCAGCACCCCAACTCCTGGCGCACCGTCTACTGCCATCTGCGCTCCGACCCGCGCCTGCTCGGCATCGTGCAGGGGCTGGTGGTGCCGGCCATGGGCGTGGTCGGGCAGGTGGGCAGCACCGGCCACTCCACTGGGCCGCACCTCCACTTCTCGGTCCTCGACGATCAGGGACGGCCGCGCGATCCGCTGCTCGCCCTCTACACGCCGCGCGAGACGCTGTCGGTGCTCAAGAAGATGGGGCTCGCCCGATGAAGAAGCTGTTGCGCAAGGCGCGCCTGCCGGCGCTGGCCACCCTCTGCGGAGCCGTGCTCGCGCTCGCGGCGGTGGGGCTCGCGGCGCCGCTCTCGCTCGCGGGAGGAGCGCGGGCGCGGGCCGCGGCCGACCTGTTCCGCAAGGATCTGGAGACGTACCGGGCCGCGCCGGTGGACGACCGGTCCGCGCCGCTGGTGATCTCCGCCGCGGCGGCATACGAGGACCGCGGCCTCCTGCGCAGGCCGGCCTGGCTTCCGCCCATCAGCCCGCAGGGGACCGCGCGCGCCGTGTGGCGCAACCTGCGCGGCATTCCCGAGGGCGGCTCCACCATTCCGCAGCAGCTGGCCAAGCTCTACCTGCGCGAGGGCCGGCGGGGGACGCTCCTCGACAAGCTGGACGAGGCGCTCTTCGCCACCTGGCTGTCGCGGCAGGCGCCGCCGCGCGAGATCGCCGGCGTGTACCTGAACCTGAGCGCTTCGGCGGCGCTGGGGCCGGACCGGCATCCCGCCGACGGACTGCAGCGGCTCTCGCTGGCGCTCTTCGGCCTTCCTTTGCGGCGGCTCTCGCGCGAGGACCAGCTCGTGCTCGGCGCCATTCCCCGCGGCGTGCAATGGCTGCGCGCGCACCCGGCGCTCTCGGCGCGGCGGGTCGCCTCCGCGCGCGCGTGGCTCGAGTTGCAGGGCGCGTGGGACCGGACCGTGCCCTCCTATCTCGACGAGGGCATCGACGCGTCGGCGGCCTTCGGTTTCGTGGAGGGCTGGACGGAGCGGGTGGCGAGCGACGCGTCGGCGGACCTCGATCTGGTCTCGGCGATCGACCGCTTCCGCGACGGCCTCACGCTCTCGCTCGCTTCCGATTTTCCCGGGACGTCGGTGCGCACCGCCTTCGCGGCGCTGGGCGCGAACGGCGCGGTGCTGGCGCGCTCCGGCGCGGAGTCGGCGCTGATGGAGGTGAACTACGGCTCCATCGCCAAGGTGGAGGCGCTCGACCTGGCGGTGGAGGCGTTCGGTCCCGCGGCGGTGCGCGAGCTCCTCCTGCCTCCCGGCGGATGCGTGCGCTGGATCTGGGCCACCAAGGACGAGCGCCGGCTGCGCCCCGCGAGCTGGTGCCCGGAGGACGTGGCGCCTGCGACGCACCCCATGTCCTTCGACGAGGCGGTGGCGCGATCGGTGAACTCGATGACCGCCCGGCACGCGATGCTCTTGCCGGCGCTGCTCGCGCAGCGGCGGCCCGATCTGCTCCTGCAGGTCTCGGCAGAGGTGCCGGCTCCGGAGCGCGCGGCCCTCGACTCCCCGGCCGATCGCGCGCTCTCCGGCGGCCTTCTGGCGCAGCTCGGCGAGTCGGTGCCGCCCGACGAGATCGCTCCGGAGCTTTCCTACAGCGCATCCTCGGTGGCGCTCTTCCGCTACCTCAAGGCCCGCCGCGAGCAGGCCGGGCTGCCGGCGCAGCGGCTTCCCGACGACCCCACCTCGCTCCTCGGCAACTCCTCGCGCGCGACCGCGGAGCAGGTGGGCGCGTACCTGCACCGCAAGCTCTTCGCGAAGGATGGCTCGTGCGTGCTCAGCGACACCGGCGCGCTCCTCGCGCTGCATCGCCGCGAAGGAACGCTGCGCTGGCTTGCGCAGCGCTTCCCCAAGCTGGTCTTCGCGGGCAAGACCGGCTCCTCGCCGCACGACGACTCGGCGGTGGCGGCGGTGGGGCTCTGCCTCGACGCGCGGCCGGTGGTGCTGGTCGCCGCGCTGCGGCCCATCGAGGGCCACCTGCCCATGGGGCTGCACGGATCGGTCCTCCTCCGCGGCATCGACGCCTACCTGCGCGAGCTGAAGCGGCTGCAGCGGCAGGCCGGGTCCGCGCTCTTGCCGGAGTGGGCGCAGGAGCCCGAGCCGGCGCTCACGGCGCAGGTGAAGCCATGAACTCGCGGCGGCACAACAGCGGTTACGAGGAGCTGGAGGCGCTCATCTACCGGCTCTTCGCCGAGAAGCAGTTCGCGCTGGCGCTGCTCGCGCTGGTGATGGTGGCGCAGCTCCTCTCGGCGCAGTTCTTGCTCCTGCGCCTGCGGCCCCCTTCCGCCCAGGCGGCGGCGGCGCCGTCGGCCCAGCAGCGCCTCGACGTGCGCTGCGAGGGCGGCGGCGCGCGCACGCTCGCGGGCGACCCTTTGCAGAGCGCCCGCGGCAAGGTGGTGGTGGTGCATCTCGGCGCGCCCGAGGCGGCGTGCCTTTCCCAGGTGACCTCCGCCGGCGCCTCCGAGCTGGTGGTGGGGATTGAAACCGATGCTCGCAGCGCTTCCCGCTGACGCCGCTCCCCCGCGCCTCTTGCGAGCGGTGTGCATTCAATTGCTGGCATTGACCGCCATTGCCCTGCTCGGCGACCTGCGCCCGCAGCCTGCGCCTGACCCGGTGGAGCGGCCCGATCCTCCCAGGCCCCGCCACGAACAACGAATCCGCGTGGTGCAGATCCCCAAGCTTCCAAAACCCCCCGAACCGGTCGCGAAGCCGCCGCCCCCCACTGCGCGCCAAAACGCAAACCCAAACGCAAACGAGATCCGCAAACGGGTGGAAACGGCGACCCTGAACCCTGAACCTCAACCTAAACCTGAACCCGTTCCCTCAACCCTGATCCCCGCCGACGCAAAAGCGATCCACGGCGTCCCCCTGCGCGTCCTCGTCCCGCGCACTCCCGACGCCCTCGCCTCCCACCTGCGCAACTCGGGCGGCTGCCTCGTCGTCTCCCGCCTCGCCCCCGACGGCGCGGAAGTCCTCTCCGTTCTCGGCCTCGAGTCCGGCCGCGCCGTCGAGCAGCCCGGCCCGCCGTGCGACGGCGTTCCGCGCCTCTTGCGCGACCCGGGCCTCAACGGCCTGCTCGGCGATCCCGTCGGCCGCGCCCGCGCGGAGCTGGCGCCGGACCAGCGCAACTCGGAGCTGGTCCTTCAAGTCCTGCTCACGCCGCAGCTCCACGGCGCCGCCCGCTCCGCGCTGCGGGCGCGCTTCGGCGACGTGTCCGAAGAAGAGATGGGCCGGCAGGCGGCCGAGAGCGGCTACGAGCTCACCTGCTTCGCCGAGCCCTCAGGTCCCGTTCGCTGTCAATGAGTCCCCGGAGGTCCCCCATGAATGCCGCCGTCCCGTTGTGCGCAGCCGTACTCGCCGTCTCCCTCCCGGGCCGGGCCGATACCGTGGCCGTGCTGGAACTGGAGTCCCGCGTTCCCGATTCGGAGATCAAGACGGCGCCTCTCGCGGAAGAGGTCCGCTCGGTGGCCGGGCGGACGCTGGGCGAGGTGCGCGTCCTCGACGCGGACACCTGCTCCAGGCATTGCGATCCGCGCGCGGTGGGGGCCGACATGGTGGTCTCGGGAGCGCTGAGCCGCGGCGGCGATGGCTACCTGGTCACGCTGGAGCTGCGCACGGCCCGGTCCGACCGGCTGGTGGGCGCCGCCTCCGCCACCGGCGGCAGCGCCGAGGAGCTGGCCGACGCGGTGGCCGGCGCGGCGGTGGACCTCTTCCGCGCGCAGAAGGCGGTCAGCGCGGTGAGCATCTCGCCGGCGACCCTGCCCGAAGTGCCGCAGCCCGCGCCGCTGGTGCCCGGCGGGGCGGTGAACCTGGACGTGGACGCGAGCGTGCTCGTGGCCTACGACGACGCGCGGACGGTGGAGCAGACCGGCACGCAGAGGCCTGACGAGGCGGCGGCTGCGTGGAGGGCGGTGGCCGAGCTGGGCGGCGAGAATCCTTATCGGGAGATGGCAGCCGCGCGCGCGAGGCAGTGGCAGGACTACGCCGAGAGCAAGCGCGCCTTCGACGAGCAGCTCGCGCGCGACACGTCCAGGCTGCGCAAGGTGCTGCCGCTCGCCTTCGTCACCGAAGGCACCAAGCTCGAGCTGGTCTCCCGCTACGCGCACGTCTACGGCGGGGCGAAGGCGGAGCCGCTCCTGGTGCTGCTCCCCGGCGAGCTGCGGGGCAGGGCGCAGCTGGCCATCGGCTGCGAGGACAAGGACGCCGGCAGGTGCATCTCGCTCGCGCGCGCCGCCGACAAGGCGCACGACGCGCAGGGAGCGCTCGACGCGCTCGACCGCGCCTGCTCCGCCAACTCGGCCGAGTCGTGCGCGGAGGCGGGCGACCGCTGGCTGCGGCCGGAGACCCGCGACGTGGCGCGGGCGCTT
>DATDMU010000378.1:0-9122 GCA_036518615.1 Myxococcales bacterium | reverse complement strand
GGCATCGTGTACATCTTGTGCGCTGCGTAACGGTGCTGGAACAGGCTCTGGAACAGGACGCTCAGCAGCCAATGCGAGGCAAAGAAGGCGTAGACCAAGGTTCCTCCGGGGTCCACGCCATGTAACGCTTCACTGTCATCGCGCTGTCACGAAGCGGCGGGAGAAGACACGCCATGCCGCGTCAGACGGCCTCGATGTGGGGGCCGGGGGCAGGACCGCGCTCCAGCTCGCGGTAGCGCTCCCACGCCTGGTCCACCGGGCCGTCGAACGCCAGCCTGCCGTGGTGCAGCACGGCGGCCCGCGGGCAGAGCTCCCGGGCGCTCTGCAGGCCGTGGGTGACGAAGCAGAAGGTGACGCCGGCGGTGCGGAAGTCGCGGATGCGCGCCTTGCACTTCTCCTGGAAGCGCTCGTCGCCCACCGCCAGCACCTCGTCGACGATGAGGACGTCGGGCTCCACGTCCTGGGCGATGGCGAAGCCGAGGCGCGCGTACATGCCCGAGCTGTAGTTCTTGATGGGCATGTCGACGAAGTCGCCCAGTTCCGAGAAGGCGACGATGCGGTCGAACTTGGCCTCCATCTGCCTGCGGGAGAAGCCGAGCAGCGCGCCGTTCAGGTAGATGTTGTCGCGCCCGGTCAGCTCGGGATCGAAGCCTGCGCCCAGCTCGATCATCGGGCTGATGCGCCCCTGCACCAGCACCTCGCCCTCGCTCGGCTGCAGCACGCCCGCCACCGTCTTGAGCAGCGTGCTCTTGCCGCTGCCGTTGTGGCCGACGAGCGCGATGGCCTCGCCGGGATCGATCCGCAGCGACACGTGGCGCAGCGCCCAGAACACTTCCGCCGAGCGGAGATGGCGGAAGCGCTGCACCACCGCCTCCTTCAGCGTGGTCACCTTCTCGCGGTAGAGCCGGTAGGAGACGCCGGCGTCGCGGATGAGGATCTCGCCGTTTCTCACAGGTAGTGGATGTGCCGCGGCGAGAGCCGCTCGAAGACGAAGAAGCCGAGGAGCAGCGAGACCAGCGCCGACGCCGAGGCGAGCGCCACGACGTGCAGCGACGGCAGCCGCCCGTAGTACACCGGATCGCGCACCAGCGGCACGAGGTAGGAGAGCGGGTTGACGCGCAGGAGCAGGCGGAAGGCACGGAACCACCACTGGTCGTGCTGCCCCAGCATCTGCAGGTCGTAGAACACGGGCGACAGGTAGAGAAGCATCTGCAGCGCGACCTCCGCGAGGTGGCGCACGTCGCGAAAGAACACCGTGAAGGTGGCAAAGAGGAGGGTCACGCCGCTGGTGAAGACGGTGAGCACGATCACGCCCACCGGGATGAAGAGGAGCGCGGCGGTGAAGGGCTGCCGCAGCGCCGCCATCAGCAGGAGCAGCGGCACGAACGAGAGCACGAAATTGACCAGGTTCGAGCCCACCACCGAGAGCGGGAACACCGCCTGGGGAACGCGCACCTTGCGGATCAGCTCCTGGTTCACCAGGATGGAGTTGAGCCCCTGCAGCACCGCCACGCTGAAGAAGAGCCAGGGCAACAGCGCCGCGAGCAGGAAGATGGCGAAGTTGGGCTGCGGCGACTGCATGATGGTGGCGAAGACCACCGTGTAGACCAGCATCAACAGGAGCGGGTTGAGCATGGTCCAGAGGATGCCGAAGATGCTGCGCTTGTAGCGGACCTTCAGCTCCCGGACCACCAGGAGCACGACGAGCTGGCGGAAGCGGAGCAGCTCTCCCACGCGCGATCTCGGGGCGGGGAGCCGCGACTCCCGCGCCTGGCCCGTCCCGGCGAGCTCGGTCATCCGCGATCCCGTTCTTCGAGGAAGCGGTCGAGCGCGGCGTCGAGCGGCAGCGGCACCGAATGGCCGAGGAGCCGCTGCACCTTCTCCACCCGCAGCCCGCAGCGCAGCGGCCGGGGCGCGGGCAACTTCAGGTCGGAGAGGAGGACGGGAACGATCAGCGCCTCGTCGGCCGCCAGCTTTCGCGCCAGCGCGCGGCAGAACTCCACCCGGGTGACCTGGGTGGCCCCGGCGCAGTGGAACATGCCGGCCGCGCCGGAGCGGTGGACGCCGATGACCATTGCGGCGGCGCTGTCCGCGAGGGTGGGCGAGACCACCTGGTCCACGAACGCCTTGACCGGCTTGCCCGAGAGCAGGGACTCGACCACCCCGAGGGCGAAGGTCTTCTTCGCGCCCTTGCGGCCGCTGTAGACCACCGCGACCCGGCACACCGCGGCCCCCGGCGCGAGCAGCAGCGCGGCTTCCTCGCCTGCGCGCTTGGTCCGCGCGTAGACGCCGCGGGGATTGGCGGCGTCCTCCTCGACGTAGTCTCCCTTCGCGCCGTCGAACACGTAGTCGGTGGAGAGGGAGGTGAACCGCGCCGAGATGCCCGCGCAGGCGAGCGCCGCCTCCTCCACCGAGCGCACGTTCAGCGCCCAGGCCTCCACCGGCGCGGCCTCGCAGGCGTCCACGTCGGTCATCGCCGCAGCGTGGATCACCCCCTGCGGCTGCACCGACTCGATCAGCTGCCCGAGCTTGCGCGGGTGCGAGAGCAGGTCGATCTCCACGTATTCGGCGGCGCCGGAATTGCGCGCGGGGCCGCGGCCCACCGCGATCACGCGCTCCTTCTCCTCCGCGAGCCGCGCGACGACGCGGCTGCCGACCAGCCCGTTGGCGCCGATGACGAGGGTGGTCATCTGCCCCCGTAGTTGCGCTCGTAGTACGTGCGATAGGCGCCGGTGCGGATGCGCTCCCACCAGTCCCGATGCTGCACGTACCAGCGCACGGTGGCCTCGAGCCCGTCGGAGAACGCGATGCGGGGCGCCCAGCCCAGCTCGGCGCGCGCCTTGGCCGCATCGATGGCGTAGCGCCGGTCGTGGCCGGGGCGGTCCTTCACGTGCTCCACCAGCTCGCTGCCCTTTCCCAGGATCTCCAGCAGCCGCCCGACGATGCGGAGGTTGGGCCACTCGTTGTCGGCGCCGAAGTTGTACACCTCGCCGGGGCGGCCGGAGTCGAGCGCTGCCAGCAGCGCGCGGCAGTGGTCCTCGACGTGGATCCAGTCGCGCACCTGGAGGCCGTCGCCGTAGACCGGGAGCTTCCTGCCCTCCAGCGCATTGGCGATCATCAGCGGAATCAGCTTCTCGGGAAACTGGTAGGGCCCGTAGTTGTTCGAGCAGCGGGTCACCACCACGTCCAGACCATAAGTATGCCCGTAGGCGAGGGCGAGCAGATCGGCTGCCGCCTTGGACGCGCTGTAGGGGCTGGAGGGCGAAAGCGGAGACGACTCGGTGAACTTTCCCGTGGCGCCGAGCGAGCCGTACACCTCGTCGGTGCTGACCTGCACGAACCGCTTCACCCCGGCCTGGCGCGCCGCCTCGAGGAGCGCCTGCGTTCCGGAGACGTTGGTCTCCACGAAGATGCCGGGCCCGAGGATGCTGCGGTCCACGTGGCTCTCGGCGGCGAGGTTCAGGATGGCGTCGACGCGGTGGCTCTCGAGCAGGTGCTCCACCAGCTCGGCGTTGGCGATGTCGCCGCGGACGAAGAGGTGGCGCGGATCGCCGCGCAGGTCGGCGAGCGACTCCGCGTTGCCCGCGTAGGTGAGCTTGTCGAGGTTGACGACCGTCCACTCCGGCCTCTCGCGCCGCAGCAGGCGCACGAGGTTCGATCCGATGAAGCCCGCGCCGCCGGTGACGAGGACGGTGCGGCTCACCTCGGCCTCACCAGCTCGTTCGCCAGCGCCAGCGAGTCGAAGGTGCCGGCGTCGGTCCACCATCCCGAAAGGCGGTCGCACTCCAGCGTGCCGGCGGTCAGGTAGTGGTTGTTGACGTCGGTGATCTCCAGCTCGCCGCGGGCGCTGGGCTTGAGCGTGCGGATGATGTCGAACACGTGCGCGTCGTAGAAGTAGATGCCCACCACCGCGAGGTCGCTCTTCGGCTTCTTCGGCTTCTCCACGATGCGCACCACCCGCGAGCCGTCGATCTCCGCCACCCCGTAGCGCTGCGGGTCGGGCACCTGCTTGAGGAGCAGCCGCGCGCCGCGCTCCTGCTTGCGGAAGGCCTTCACGAACGGCGCGATGGGGTCCTCGAAGACGTTGTCTCCGAGGATGACGCAGAGCGGGCTCTCGCCGGCGAAGTTTTCCGCCAGGCCGAGCGCCTGCGCGATTCCGCCCGCCTCGTCCTGGACCTTGTAGGTGAAGCGGCAGCCGAAGTCCCTGCCCGAGCCGAGCAGGTTGACCACGTCGCCCATGTGCTCGACGCCGGTGACGACGAGGATCTCGTCGATGCCCGCCTCGGTGAGCTTGTGGACGGGATGGAAGATCATCGGCTCGCGGCCCACCGGCAAGAGGTGTTTGTTGGTGACCTTGGTGAGGGGGAACAGGCGCGAACCGGTTCCACCTGCGAGAATGATGCCCTTCATCCACGCTCCTTGACGCCGCGCGTTCTGCCAGAAAAGGATCGTAAAGCCAAGGAGGACCACCCGCGCCCGCGAGCGGTCACCCGTGCCTCAGGGCCACCGCGGCGACGGCCAGGCTGAGCGCGCCGGGAATGGCGCTGGCCATCCAGGGCTCGAGCGCGCCCGACAGCGCCACCGCATGTGCGATGACCGAGGCCGCCCACAGCACCATCGACAGGCCCATGCCCAGCGCCACCGCTCCCGCCACCGGCATGCGCCGCCGCGGCCGCTGCAGGCCGAAGGCGAGCGCCAGCGCCGCGAGCGCCGCCGGAAGAATCTGGAGGGGCGCGGCCACCCGCTCGGCGATGGCCAGCTCGTATTCGCGCGCCGGCTGTCCCGCCTGCTCGCGGCGGCGCACCTGCTCGCGAAGCTGTCTCCAGGGAAGCTGCCGCGGCCTGCCGCTGCGCAGCTCGAGGTCCGCGTGCGTCTCGGGAAAGCGCTCCACCAGCACGTCCACGCGGCGCTCGTCGATGGTGCCGCCCGGACCGCCGAACAGCTCGTAGCGGGTCACCACCGCGTCGAGGAGCCGCCAGATGCCGCCGCTGCCCTGCTCGATGCGGCGCGCGTCGATGCGGCGCGCGAGCCGGAAGGGCGGAGCGATCTCCAGCACGGTGGCAGGCTCCCAGCCGCCGTCGCGCTCGGGGCCCAGGTGATAGATGCGCCCGTTGCGCCCGCGGATCCAGGCGGAGCCGGCGTGGTAGGTGGCCCAGTCGCCCCAGCGGTTGAAGCGCTTGACCTGGATCTCCTCTGCGCGCGCGTCGGCGCGCACCACCACCCGCTCCCCCAGCCAGAAGAGGGCCACGCCGAGGAGCATGGAGAACGCCGCCACCGGCGCCGCCAGCCGCAGCGGCCGCACGCCGAGCGCGAGCAGCGCCGTCAGCTCGCCCCGCCGCGAGAGCATGGTGACGAGCAGCGCGGCGGCGATGATCAGCCCGGCAGGCGCGAGCTGGTAGGACACGACCGCGGCCTTGTTCAGGTAGAGCTCGGCGGCGGCCCGGCCCCAGGCGCGGCCGGTGAAGCCGTGGGCGCGGTCGGCAAAGTCGATGACCAGGTAGACCACCACCACCGCGCCCAGGGTCATGACGAAGAGGCGCGCCAGCTCCCGCAGCAGGAGTCTGTCGAGCTGGCCGCCGATCTTTTGCCTGCCGCGGACCAGTCAGCTCTCCGACGCGGCAATGTCCGAGCGGCTCTGCATGCCGGCGAAGCCGATCCGCGCCACGCAGCCGTAAGCGCGGGCGCGGGCCTGCGCGGCGCGGGTGCCGAGAGCGGCCACGGTGAGCACCCGGCCGCCCCCGGTGACCAGCTTGCCCGCCTTCAGGCGCGTGCCCGCGTGGAGCACCCAGAGATCGTCTCCCTCTTCGGCGGCGAGCGCTTCGAGACCGTGGATCTCGTCCAGGGCCCGCGGGGTACCGGGATACCCGTGCGCCGCCAGGACCACCGCGACGGCGGTGCGCGCGTCCCAGGCGGGCTTCTGGCCGGCGAGCTTGCCCTGCGCGGCGGCGAGAAAGAGCGGCAGCGGATCGCTGCGCAGCCGGAGCAGGATCGCCTGCGCCTCCGGATCGCCGAGGCGGCAGTTGAACTCCAATACGCGCAGGCCCCTGGGCGTGAGCATCAGGCCGGCGTAGAGCGCTCCCACGAAGGGCGAGCCGCGCCGGGCCAGCTCCCGCGCGGTGGGCTCGAGCACCGTCCGCATGGTCTCGTCGATCAACTCCGGCGTCGCGTCCGCAGGCGGGCAGAACGCGCCCATGCCGCCGGTGTTGGGCCCGCGGTCGCCGTCCTGGAGGCGCTTGTGGTCGCGCGCCGGAGGCAGCGGAACCAGGTGCTCGCCATCGCAGAGCGCGATGACCGACAGCTCCGGCCCTTCCAGCCGCTCCTCCACCAGGAGCCTCGCTCCAGGGCGCCACAGCTCGTCGACCGCAGCCGCCGCCTGCTCGCCGCGTGCGGCGACGATGACGCCCTTCCCCGCCGCAAGCCCGTCCAGCTTGACCACGCAAGCGCCCTGCGCCCGGGCGTGCTCGCGCGCCGCCACCGGGTCGTCGAACACCGCGGCGGCCGCAGTGGGCACGCCGGCCGCCTGCATGACCTCCTTGGCGAAGGCCTTCGACGACTCGATCCGCGCCGCCGCCTGCGATGGACCGAAGCAGGGGACCTGGCGCTCCGCCATCCGGTCGGCGAAGCCTTCCGCCAGAGGCGCCTCCGGACCCACCACCACGAGGTCGGGCGACTCCGCCAGCGCCGCCTCCGCCAGCGAGGGCTGCGCAGGCATGCAGCGCGCCTCGCGCGCGATGCCCGGATTACCCGGGACCGCCACGATCTCGCGCGCGCCGCCGCCCCGGCGCAGCGCGCGCACGAGCGCGTGCTCGCGCGCCCCCGAACCGATCACCACCACCTTGGCCGGCATCGGCGGTTTCTGTAGCAAACTCCACCCGCCCGCGCGACTTCCAACGGCGGCCGGCATCCCAGGCGCACAAGGAGATGCCCTTCATGAAGATCGCGCTGATCGGAGCCACGGGATTCGTAGGGACGGCGTTGCTCGGCGAGGCCCTCGAACGCGGACATCAGGTCACGGCGGTGGTCCGCCATCCGGAGAAGGTGCCGAAGCGCGCCAATCTCACGGCTCGCGCAGCCGACGCGCGCGACCCGGCGCAGGTGAAGGCGGCGGTCGCCGGTCACGACGCGGTGATCAGCGCGTACAACCCGGGCTGGAAGAATCCCGACATCTACGAGGAGCACCTGCGCGCCTCGCGCGCCATCCTCGAGGGCGTCAAGCAGGCTGGCGTGCGGCGGGTGATCGTCATCGGCGGCGCCGGCAGCCTGGAGGTGGCGCCGGGCGTGCAGCTCGTGGACACGCCGCAGTTCCCGGCGGAGTGGAAGGCGGGAGCGCTCGCGGCGCGGGAGGCGCATCGCGAGATCCTCCGCGAGCGCGAGCTGGACTGGACCTTCGTGTCGCCCGCGGCGCTGCTGGAGCCGGGCCCGCGCACGGGCAAGTACCGCATCGGCGGCGATCAGTTGCTCATGGCGGGCAATGCGCCGGCGAAGATTTCCGTCGCGGACCTGGCGGCGGCGATCATCGACGAGCTGGAGAAACCGCGGCACATCCGCAAGCGCTTCACCACGGCCTACTAGCGGGCTGTCTGGCTCTAGAGCAGCCTGGAAGCCAGCCAAAGCGTCGCGCAACTCCTCACGAAAGGCCGTGCGCGCACGTCACGATTCGTGGATGCGTAGTCGTGCTCGCGCTCGAGCATGCTCGGCGTTCGACGAGCTACATGCAAAGCCCACGTCCACTCCGTGCTGCAGGTCCAGCTCTCCGACCTCAACACGCGCCTCGACGAGCTTCCCCGACACCGCCGAGATGAATGTCACTGTTGAATCTCGATCATCAGAATGTCATCGCCCTTATAGTGCAGGCGCACTCGCAAGCCATCCTTGAGCGGACTCCCGCCGCGCCTCAGAAGCTTGTAACCGGGTCCGATCCGGTATGGAGCTACCGCAAACGAATGTCCCCCGACGTAAAACACCGCCTCCCTGCTATTCTCTGCGTACCGTTCGATGACGCCATCGATGACGTCGGTTCGGGCCGCCGCAAGGTCCATTCGCAAGCCGTGGCAGCGGAGCACGAAGAGACCTGCCGCGATCGACCAGATACAACCGCCGACGATCATGCTGACTGGGTACCAGAGACCGCGGCGGCGCAGCAGGGACCAGCGGCGTCTCAGCGATAGCAATATCACTCCTACGGCGACCGGCAGGAGCCCGAGTAGAGCGAAGGTCCGTCCGCATGAGTCGGTCGTGACGCTGTAGATCACCTTATACATGCCCAGCCTAATGTGCTCGGTCCGCACTTCGACTCAAAGCGGGCCCTCCCAGCTGTCGACAACGATACCGCCATCCTCGAACACGATGACCATCGTTCGAGCACAGAGCGCGAGTCTTGCGCCATTTCGGAATGTGCAGCTGAATTCACGTATCGGCACGGGTTGATCCAGAAACTCGCGCAGTTGTGGCTGTGGGTCTCTCGGTCCATTCACCTCATCGTCAACTATCCAGCCGTCATCTGGAATGGACCCGGTGACTTGTAGATCCGTCAGGTCCTCGAACTGGAGCTTGGCCCGGTGATTCCATACGTCGTAGTGATCAGAATCGCGAGGCACGTAGACACCAAGATGCGCCAGAAGCAGTACGACGGATCCTCCCGGACGAACCGTCATTGAGTCCAAGCGAGCGTCGTGGGCTTCGACGAGAGCAATCTGCTTCTTCTTCATAAGAACACCGGGGACCCAAATCGGCTCAGACTCTGGATCGGCAACCTGAAGGAGCATTGAAAGATCGGCACGACGGCGGCGGCTCGACACGGAGCGGCCGCGTATCAGTGTCGGAAATGCCTCACGCCGGTGAAGAGCATGGCGAGGCCCAGCCGGTCCGCCGCGGCGATGACCTCGTCGTCGCGCACCGACCCGCCGGGCTGCGCCACCGCTGTGACTCCCGCCGCGGCAGCCGCTTCCACGCCGTCGGCAAAGGGAAAGAACGCATCCGACGCCAGCGCCGCCCCGCGCGCCTTCTCGCCCGCGCGCTGCGCCGCGATGCGGACGGAATCGACGCGGTTGGTCTGGCCCATCCCGATGCCCACCGTGACGTCGCGCCGCGCCAGCACGATGGCGTTGGACTTGACGTGCTTG
>DATDMU010000377.1:0-2221 GCA_036518615.1 Myxococcales bacterium | reverse complement strand
CCGCAGGAATACATCATCGACGAGCAGGACGGCATCCGCGAGCCGCTGGGCATGAGCGGCGTGCGGCTGGAGGCCAAGGTCCACATCGTCACCGCCGCGGTCTCCAGCGCGCAGAACATCGTCAAGTGCTGCGGCAAGACCGGCCTGCAAGTGGCGGACATCGTGCTCGAACCGCTCGCCTCGTCGGAGGCGGTGCTGGCCGAGGAGGAGAAGGAGCTGGGCGTCGCGCTGGTGGACATCGGCGGCGGCACCACCGACCTGGCCATCTTCTCCGGCGGCGCCATCCAGCACACCAGCGTGATTCCGCTGGGCGGCAACCACCTCACCAACGACATCGCGGTGGGGCTGCGCACGCCCATGGTCGAGGCGGAGAAGATCAAGGTGAAGTTCGGCAGCGCGCAGAGCGCGTCCTTGGACAAGGACGACACCATCGAGGTGCCCAGCGTGGGAGGCAGGGCGCCGCGGGTGCTCAACCGGCGCATCCTCTGCGAGATCATCGAGCCGCGGGTGGAGGAGCTCTTCCAGCTCGTCCAGCGCGAGATCCAGAAGGCCGGGCAGGAGGACCTGCTCGCTTCCGGCCTGGTGCTCACCGGCGGCTCGACCAACCTGCACGGCATGCCGGAGCTGGCGGAAGAGGTGCTGGGCCTGCCGGTCCGGCGCGGCTTGCCGCGGGGCGTGGGCGGCCTCGCCGACGTGGTGAAGAGCCCGCAGCACGCCACCGCGGTGGGGCTTCTGCTCTACGCGGCCCGGCAGGGAAAGGACGCCCGCGGCTACCTGGGCGCGGGAGATGGCGCTTCGATTCGCGAACGGTTTCTGAGCTGGGTGAAAGAGCTCTTCTAGGGCTTCGTGGAGCAGGTCCCGGGCTTTGCCCGGGGCCGGGCGAAGGGCGACAGCCCGCAGCGTTGGAGGGTGCATGGATGAGATGAACGATCTCGGCGCGAGGATCAAGGTCATCGGCGTCGGCGGCGGCGGCGGCAATGCGCTCAACACGATGATCCTCGCCGGGCTCACCGGCGTGGACTTCATCGCCGCCAACACCGACTGCCAGGCGCTGCAGGCCAACCGCGCCGGCACCAAGGTGCAGCTCGGCGCGCAGGTCACCAAGGGACTGGGCGCGGGCGCCAATCCGGAGATCGGCCGCCAGGCCGCGCTGGAGGATCGCGAGAAGCTCCTCGACGCGCTCCAGGGCGCGGACATGGTCTTCGTCACCGCCGGCATGGGCGGCGGCACCGGCACCGGCGGCGCGCCGGTCATCGCCGACCTGGCGCGGCAGGTCGGCGCGCTCACGGTGGGCGTGGTCACCAAGCCCTTCGTCTTCGAGGGCAAGCGGCGCCTCAAGCAGGCGGAGCACGGCATCAGCGAGCTGAAGAACGCCGTCGACACGCTCATCACCATCCCCAACCAGCGGCTGCTGGCGGTGGCGGACGAGCGCACCACCCTGCTCGACACCTTCAAGAAGGCCGACGAGGTGCTGCTCAACGCCGTGCAGGGCATCTCCGACCTGATCACCATCCCCGGGCTCATCAACGTCGACTTCGCCGACGTGCGGACGATCATGAGCAACATGGGCCAGGCGCTGATGGGCACCGGCAGCGCGCGGGGCGACGACCGCGCGCTCGCCGCCGCCAAGATGGCGGTGGAGAGCCCGCTGCTCGAGGACGTGCAGATCAACGGCGCGACCGGCATCCTCATCAACATCACCGGCGGCGCCAACATGACGCTGATGGAGGTGAACCAGGCCTGTTCGCTCATCCAGGAGGCGGCGCACGAGGACGCCAACATCATCTTCGGCAGCGTCATCGACGACGAGATGGGCGAGGAGCTGAAGATCACCGTCATCGCCACCGGCTTCGCCAGCCGCGACGCGCGCCGCATCGAGCGGATGGACGCCACCCGCGGCGTGCGCCCCAGCCAGGGAACGCTGGCCATGCCGCAAGCCGCCAGCGATCCTGCCGGCGCGCGCCACCACGCCGCGCACCGCACGCCGGAGATCCGCGCCGCCACGCCGCCGCCGGGGGCGAACCGCGCCACGCCGCCGCCTGCAGCGCGCCCGCAGGGGGAGAAGCCGGTGCGGCACATCTCCTGGGACGAGCTGCGGCAGATGACCGGCGCGACCGAGGACGAGCTGGACATCCCGACCTTCCTGCGGAACAACGAGTAGGGGCGAAGCTTTCGCGTTGACGTGAGCGTGGACGGCGACGGCGACGTGAACGTGGCCGGT
>DATDMU010000376.1:0-11761 GCA_036518615.1 Myxococcales bacterium | reverse complement strand
TCCCTCTACGAGCACGCCGACCCGCGCCAGGGCTTCCACCCCGACTGGAAGAGCTTCATCTTCAACTACGACCGCCACGAGGTGCGCAGCTTCCTGCTCTCCAGCGGCATGTTCTGGCTGGACCGCTACCACGCCGACGGGCTGCGCGTGGACGCGGTGGCCTCCATGCTCTACCTCGACTACTCGCGCAAGGAAGGCGAGTGGATCCCCAACGTGCACGGCGGCCGCGAGAACCTGGGGGCGATCAGCTTCCTGCAGCGGCTCAACACCGAGGTGTTCGGGCGCCACGAGGGCGCGCAGACCTACGCGGAGGAGTCCACCTCCTGGCCCGGCGTGTCGCGGCCCACCTGGCTCGGGGGCCTGGGCTTCGGCTTCAAGTGGGACATGGGCTGGATGCACGACACGCTCTACTACATGCAGCGCGACCCGGTGCACCGCCGCTTCCACCACAACGCGCTCACCTTCCGCGGCCTCTATGCCTTCCACGAGAACTTCGTGCTTCCGCTCAGCCACGACGAGGTGGTGCACGGCAAGGGCTCCTTGCTCGACAAGATGGCGGGCGACGAGTGGCAGAAGCGCGCCAACCTGCGCCTGCTCCTCTGCAACCAGTGGTCGCTCTCGGGCAAGAAGCTGCTCTTCATGGGCGGCGAGTTCGGCCAGTGGCGCGAGTGGAGCCACGAGGCCAGCCTGGACTGGGACCTCGCCGCGCAGCCCGGCCATGCGGGCATCCAGCGGCTGGTCGCGGACCTGAACCGGCTCATGCGCCACGAGCCGGCGCTGCACCAGCTGGACGTGCAGCCCGAAGGATTCGAATGGGTGGACGCCAACGACTCGAACCAGAGCGTGGCCAGCTACCTGCGCAAGGGGCGCGAGGGCGATCCGGTGCTCTGCATCCTCAACTACACGCCGGTGGTGCGGGCGGGCTATCGGGTCGGCGTGCCCGGCGGCGGCCGCTGGCGGGAGCTGCTCAACAGCGACGCGCAGATCTACGGCGGCAGCGGGGTGGGCAACCAGGGGTCGGTGCAGGCGCAGGCGGAGCCAAGCCACGGCCGCGCCTGCTCGCTGCTCCTCACCCTGCCGCCCCTGGGGGCGCTCTTCCTCAAGCCGGCGAGGTGATCCGCGCCGCCGGGCAGGCAGGCAGCCTTGCGGAGGCGGCCGCGAATCCGCAGGATGCAGCCTCGGCGCCCAGGCCACAGGTTTCGTGCATGCGCATCGGCTTTCTCATGGACCCGATCGAGAGCGTCAGGGTGGACCACGACTCCACCTTCGCGCTGATGCTGGAGTGCCAGCGCCGCGGCCTGGAAGTCCGCGAGCTGCGCCAGGAATGGCTCTACGCGGCGGAAGGCCGCGCCTGCTCCCGCATGCGCGTGGTCGAGGTGCAGCGGCAGCCCGGCGCGCACTACCGGGTCGCCGGCGACTTCGACGCGCCGCTCTCCGAGCTGGACATCCTCTTCATGCGCAAGGACCCGCCGGTGGACGTGGCCTTCGTCCGCGCCACCCAGCTGGTGGAGCTGTCGGACGGGCCGCTCCTCGTCAACCACCCGCGCGGGCTGCGCGCAGCCAACGAGAAGCTCTTCGCGCTGCGCTTTCCCGACCTGACGCCGCCCACGCTGGTGTCGCGCGAGATTCCCCGGCTGCGCGCCTTCATCGACGCGCAAGGCGGCGACGGCATCGTCAAGCCGCTCGACGGCTGCGGCGGGCAGGGGGTGCTCCGGGTGCGGCGCAGCGACCCGAACCTCTCCGCGCTGCTCGAGATCGCCACCGAGGGCGGCAAGCTGCCGGTGATGGCGCAGGCCTACCTGCCCGCCGTGCGCGAGGGCGACAAGCGCATCATCCTCCTGGGCGGAGAGCCCATCGGGGCGGTCCTGCGCGTGCCGCGCCCGGGCGAGCTGCGCGCCAACTTCGCCTCCGGCGGCAGCGCCGCGGCGGCTCCGCTCACCGCGAAAGACCGCGAGATCTGCCGCCGCCTCGCGCCGTCCCTGGAAGAGCTGGGGCTCTGGTTCGTGGGCATCGACGTGATCGGGGGCAAGCTCACCGAGGTCAACGTGACCAGCCCCACCGGCCTGGTGGAGATCGACGCTCTCAGCGGCCAGTCGCTGGAGCAGATGGTGATCGACTTCGTCCTCGACCGGGCCGCGGGATTGCGGGGGCGCGCCGCTGCGGGTATGTGAGCGCGCGTGGCAAAGCCCGACAAACCCAGCGAGCTTGCCGAGGCCGCGTTCGCCCTCGACCACGAGCTGCGCCGGTTCGAGGAGCTGGCCGAGCAGGCGGCGCGGGCCAAGCTGAACACGGAAAGGAATCTGGAGCGGGCCACGGAGGCGCTCACCCGCGCCGCGGAGAGCCAGGACCGCATCAACGCGCACGTGCAGAAGCTGGTGGCGGCCGTGGCCAGCGCGCGGCAGAAGCAGGAGTCCGACGCCGCGGCGCTGGTGGAGCGCGCGCGGGAGATCGCCGGCCGGCGCAAGGAGTTCGCCGTTCAGCTCCAGCGCATGGGCGCCCTGGGCACCGCCGCGCGCGAGATGCAGGACCTGCTCCGCGCCGGCCCCGGCAAGATCGACGAGGTCATGGCCCGCATGCAGGAGGTCGCCGACGAAGCAGCCGACATCTCCAGGGCCGCCGGCGAAAAGGACATGGAAGACCTGGCTCGCCAGGCCGACGTCCTCCGGCAACAAGTCCTGGCCGCGAAAAACAAGGTGGCGCTGCTCAGGAAACCGCCTTGAGCTGCTGCGCCTTCACCGGCACGCGCAGCACGAACTCGGCTCCCGGCCCCGGCTTCACCTCGAGGGTTCCGCCCAGGCTCTGCACCACCCGCCAGGCGATGGTGAGTCCCATTCCCATTCCGCGGCCGGGGCCCTTGGTGGTGAAGAAAGGCGTGAAGATGCGCTGCGCGTCTTCCGGCTTCACCCCGGGTCCGTTGTCCTTCACCGAGAGGACCACCGCCGTTCCCTGGCGGGAACCGGTCACCCGGACGAGCCCGCCGTTCTCGGGCGCGGCCTCGATGGCGTTCTGCACCAGGTTCGAGATCACCTGGTTCAGCTCCTCGGGCACGCAGTCGGCGGTGCCGTCGCCGCTGAAGTCGAACTCGACCGCCACCGAGCGCCCGGTGGCCGGCAGCACCAGCGCCACCGCCTCCCGCGCCGCGGCGAAGAGATCGTGGGACCGGGCCATGCGCGAGTAGCCCGCCTTGCTGTAGCTGCTCATCAGCTCCACCGTGCCGGTGATGCGCTTGATGCCGCTCTCCGCCACCTCGAAGAGCTCGCGCATGCGGCGCTCGGTGCGCGGCAGCTCGTCGGCGGCGACCTTTCCGCCCAGGAGCGCCTCGGCGTCGAGGCGCACCCGCGCCAGCGCGTTCTTGAGGTAGTTGAGCGGGTTGTTGATCTCGTGGGCGAGGCCCCCGGCTACGATCTCCAGCGAGTCCATGCGCTGCGTGAGCACGATGTCCGCCGTGGTCTCCTGCGCCTGCACCAGCGACCGCGCGGTGGTGAGCAGCTCGCGCGGAGAGAAGGGCTTGGCCAGGTACGCGGACACTCCCGTTTCCAGCCCGGCCACGCGATCGTCGAGGTCGCCCTTGGCGGTGAGCATGAGCACGGGGATGTGCCGGGTGTCCTCGCCGCTGCGCAGCTGCCGGGTCAGCTCGAGGCCGTCGAGCCCCGGCATCATGAGGTCGGTCACCACCAGCGAGGGCCGCTCGCGGCGCGCCATCTCCAGGCCCTTGATGCCGTCCTCCGCGGAGATCACCTTGAAGTGCGTGTGCAGCGAGTTGTGCACGAGGCGGATGATGTCCGGGGTGTCGTCCACCACCAGCGCCACGTGCGCGCGCGACTCCTCGTCGCCGTCGCGGGGGGAGACGCGCCGGTCGGTGGCTTCGGCGATGTCGAGCAGGCGGTATTCGTCGCGCGCCGCCATCTGCACCGCGAAGTCCATCAGCCCGCGGTCGTTGGCGCGCTGCCCTTCCCGCACGTCGCGCGGGGGCCCGCGGCGGTCGAGCACGTCGGGCCGGAAATGCTCGCGGTCGCGCGGCAGCTCCACGGTGAACTTCGCGCCCTTGCTCGACTCCGCCCGGATGGAGCCGCCGTGCAGCTCGACGATCTCCTTCGCCAGGGCGAGGCCGATGCCGGTGCCGCCGTAGCGCCGCGAGCCGCCCATGTCCACCTGGTAGAAGCGCTCGAAGATGCGCTGGCTGACCGCGGGGGGAAAGCCCGGACCGTCGTCCTCCACCACCACCTCGGCGGTGGGGCCCTTCTCGCGCAGGCCGATGCGGATGTGCCCGCCCGGAGGCGTGAACTTGGTCGCGTTGGAGAGCAGGTTGAGGAAGACGCGCTCGATGCGCTCGAGGTCGCACCACACCTGCATGGAGCGGGTCTCGAGCAGGAGCTTCAGCTCGATGCCCTTGCGCGAGGCGAGCGGCTCCACCTCGCCGACCAGGCCGCGCAGGTATTCGGCGAGATCCACCTGCGAAATCTTGAGCCGCAGCTTGGAGTCCTCCAGCTTGGAGAGGTCGAGGAGGTCGCCGATCATCTTGAGCAGCTTGAGGCCGCTCCTGAACATGGAGTCGAAGGTGTTGCGCTGCGCCGGCGTCAGCTCGCCCATCTCGCCGTGGAGGATCAGCTCCAGCGGCGCCAGCACCATGGCCAGAGGGGTCTTGAACTCGTGCGTGATGTTGGCGAAGAGCGTGGACTTGAACTGGTCCAGCGCCTTGAGCTGCTCGTGCGCCTGCTCCAGCGAGGCCTTGGTCTCTTCCAGCCGCACCTGGTTGAGCACCTGCTCCCGCTGGCTGCGGTAGAGGACGATCTGGCCTGTGCCGGCCACCGCCGCGATGGCGCCGAGGAAGGCCAGGTTGGAGAGCGCCTGCGGCAGCTCCCCGATGCTGCCGGCGATGACGTTGGGCACGACGAAGCTGACGATGATCATCGCCTGCGTGGCGGCGACGGTGGGCGCGTCCCAGACGAAGAGCAGGCCGCTGCCGATGATCACCAGGCAGAGCCCGGCGTAGTAGTGCGAGGCGAGGCCGCCGAGGTACAGCGTCATCACCGAGATGCCCGCGGCGACCAGCACCGTGTAGGTGCCCGAGACCGCGTCGGGGTGCTCGGCGAAGAGCTGCCGGGGCAAGAGCCAGAACATGGCGGCGGTAGCGGCCAGCACCGCCACGCGGGTGCCCCAGAGGATGGGAAGCGCGGCGGGCGGCGCGAGCAGGAAGTCGAGGACGCCGAAGCAGGAGTAGAGGGCGACCGCGATCCACAGGCCGATGCGGACGCGCCGGCGGTTGCCCTCCAGCCGCCAGCGCGCCCAGCGCTCCTCGAACGCTGCCGGCAGCGGGTCGGTCAATCGCGGGTGATCTCCACGAACGGGTTCACGCCACTCTCCTCGTCGAGGATCTGCAGCCGGGCTCCGGGCGCCGCGCGGCCGCCGATCTCCAGCAGCTCCGGCCGCGAGCGGTGGATCAGCCACCAGTCGAGGTGGTGCTCCATGTACCAGCGGCTGGGGTTCTCCGGCGCCATGTTGGCGATCATCGCCCGGCCGCCCTCTCCGAGCCGCCCCACCATGTTGCGCGCGAGCCCCACCGCCGTGCTGACCTTGAGGTAGTCGAACAGGCCCACCGAATAGGCGAGGTCGAACTTGCCGAACTCGGCGAAGAGGTTGGCGTCGCGGAGCAGGCGCTTGATCGAGTCGTGCAGGTAGATGATCTTCGCCTGCCCTTCCCATCGATCGAGCACCGGCTTGAGCCGGCGGTAGGCGTACGCGAGCGCGCCCTTGTCCTGGTCGAAGAGGACGATCTCCACCGGAGCGGGCAGCTCGGGGATCTCCTGGAACAGCTCCATCAGCTCCTGCGCCGGGCCGCAGGCGAGCGCGAGGATGCGCAGCGGGCGCCGGCGCGACTCGATCAGCGCGCGCAGCTCGCGCTTGACCAGGTCCTTGCGGTGGCGGACGGCGCGCGAGGCGCGGGTGGAGTCGAACGCGAGCGAGATCGCCTTGGCGAAGAGGGTGGGGCCCTCGAAGGGCTTCTCGTAGATGAAGCGCATCACTTCGTAGTCGCCGGGATAGCCGAAGGGCTTGCTCGCCGCCCGGTGCATGGAGGGCGAGCGCATGAACATCTCGTGCAGGTTGCGCCGCGACCACTGGATCAGCGCCTGCGCGTGGGCGGGCGGCGCGCCGCGCATGGCCGCGTCGATCTCCTCGCTGTAGCGGATGACCTCGTTGGCGAACGTCTCCCGCACCTTGGCGATGAGCGCCGTGCGGGCCGGCGAGCCCTCGCCATGCAGGACGTGCCAGGGAAGCTCGCTCTCCAGCCGCTTGAACTGCTGCTCCGCGTCCTCGAGGAAGAGGCGAAGCTCGCTCACCAGAACCTTGAACCGGTCGTGGCCGGGAGCGCGCCAGGAAGCGACCGGCAGCTCGCCGCTCTGCGCGAACCCCTTGATCGCGCGCAGCTCCAGCACTTCGTCGACCGGCAGGAGCATCCCTTCGAAGGAGACGCCGACGATGGTGGTGCCGTTCACCTCGCGAACCGAACCCACCCGCGCCTCGCCGCGGTAGGCCTCGTAGGAGTCGAAGCGCACCGCCAGCTCGCCGATGGGATCGCCCACCGCGATGGACTCGCCGCCCGGCCACTCGAAGGCGACGCCGTTCTGGGACACGTCGAGCAGCGAGCAGGCGCGCGACTCCTGCGCGACCAGCACGACCTCGGAGCGGAGCGGCAGCAGATCCGCGGCGCGATAGCGGTGCGGGCGGAAGAAGACTTCGCGGCCCTGACCGCCGTCGAGCTCTTCGTAGTTGCGGATTCGTTGCAGTGGGACGGTCACGTCGTTTCCTCCATGGGGCTCAGCCGCACCTCGAATCGCGCGCCGCCCTGTGGCCGGTCGACAACCGCAATTGCCCCCTGGTGCGAATCGATGATCAACTTCGCCATGTACAAACCCATTCCCATGCCGCCTTCGCCCTTGGTCGAGACGAACGGCTTGAACAGGTTCTGCTTCAGCTCGGCGGGAACGCCCGGGCCTTCGTCCTCGACCGCGAATACCACGCGGCCGCTCCGGCGCGACGCCTCCACGCCGATGTGCCGCCACTGCCCGGTGGCCTGCACGGCGTTGCGCACCAGGTTGAGCAGCACCTGGGTGAGCTTCTGCCGGTCTCCGTTGACGCTGGGAAGGTTCTCCTCCACGTTGACCGAGACCTTGTGCGCGCGAAAGCCCATGTCCATGCGCGCGATGGCGATGGCGTCCTTCACCACCAGCGAGGGCGAGATCCGCGTTCTCTCGATGGTCAGCCCGCCGCCGCGCGCGAACTGGTGCATGGCCTCGAGGGTGTGGATGAGATTTCCCACGCCGGTGGTGCCCACCTGCACGCTCTCCAGCACGTCGGGAGCCACCTTGCGCTGCTGCAGCACGCTCTCGATGTAGCCGAGGCTCACCATGAGGTTGCGCAGGTCGTGGACCACGCCCGCGGCGAGCTTGCCCATGGTGCCGAGCCGCTCCATGTGCAGAAGCTGCGTCTGCGTCTTGCGCACCTGGGCGAGGCTCGCGTCCAGCTCCTCCGTGCGCCTCGAGAGCAGGGCGACCAGGCGCTCGATCGCGCGCGACTGGTGGACGTGGTCGCTCGCGTGCCGGACGGCCTCGAGGATGTCGTCGGGCTGCCACGGCTTCTTGAGGAAGCGGAAGACGCGCGCGCGGTTGATGGCGGAGATCAGCGCGGGCGGATCGGTGAAGCCGGTGAGCACGATGCCGGCGACGTCGGGCTTGAACTCGCGGAGCTTCTCCAGCAGCTCCACGCCGGACATCTCCGGCATGCGCTGGTCGGTGATGACCACGTCCAGCTCGGCGGACTTCGCCACCTCCAGCGCCTGCTTGCCGGATTGCGCCTCGAAGACCCTGTAGCCGCCGTCGAGAAAGTTGCGCAGGACGATCAGGTTCTGCGGCTCGTCGTCGACGATGAGGATGCCACGGCTGCGGGTCTCGCCGACGCCGTGCAGGGCGATGAGATTGCGCAGACCGTCGTCGAGCATTGGCGGGCAGCATGCGGTTGAAGGTGTAGTAAAGGCAACTTCTCATTCTGGAAATATGCAGGACCTTCGCAGCATTATCCGTAACCTGCGGTACGGGTTGGCGTCGCTCCCGCTGCATCGCGTTACCCACCCCGGGCGCAAACGTGTGCGCGGGTGGTGCGGGGTGCGATTCAGTGGCCGTCGCGCCGGCCGGTGGCGGCGTGGAGCGCGTCCTCCAGGGTGGCGATGCGCGCGCCGGCCTTGCGCAGCCGCCTGCAGAGGTCGCGGTTGATGTTCTGCAAGAGGAGCACGTAGGTCTTCACGTCCGACTTGTAGAGCTTGTAGAGGTCCAGGTTGGTCAGCTCGTAGAGGACGCAGTCCTTCTCCGCCCGGCAGGAGAACGGCCGCGGCTCCATGTCGATGAGCGAGGTGACGCCGAAGAAGTCGCCCGGACGCATCATCAGGAGCCGCGCCTGCGTGCCGTCGCTGCAGTGGCGCTGCATGATCAGCGCGCCCTCGCGGACGATGAACATGGAGCGGCCCTGATCGCCTTCCTCGAAGAGCACCTCTCCCGCGGCGACGCGGCGCTCCTTGAGCATGTCGGCCACCGCGCCCATCGCCTGCGGGATCAGCCCGCCGAAGAACGACGTCTTGGCGAGGAACTCCTGCAACTCGCCGGTGGCCATCGCGGCTCCTCAGCTCAGGTGTACGACTCGATCGGAGGGCAAGAGCAGACCAGGTTCTTGTCGCCGTAGACGTGGTTGAGCCGCCCCACCGCCGGCCAGAACTTGTGGTCGTGCACCCACTTCGCGGGCCAGGCGGCGAGCTGGCGCGAATAGGGCCGCTCCCAGCGATCGGCGGTCAGCGCTTCGGCGGTGTGGGGCGCGCCCTTGAGCACGTTGTCGTCGCGCTTCGCCTTGCCGGTCTCGATCTCGCGGATCTCCTGGCGGATGCCGATCATCGCCTCGCAGAACCTGTCCAGCTCCGCCCGCGGCTCGCTCTCGGTCGGCTCGATCATCAGCGTGCCGATCACCGGGAACGAGGTGGTGGGGGCGTGGAAGCCGTAGTCCATCAGCCGCTTGGCCACGTCGTCCACCTCGATGCCGGCGTCGCGCTTCACCTTGCGCAGATCGACGATGCACTCGTGCGCCACGAATCCGTTCTTCCCCTTGTAGAGCACCGGGAAGTGCTCGTCGAGCCGCCGGGCGATGTAGTTGGCGTTGAGGATGGCGACCTTGGTCGCCTGGGTGAGGCCCGCCGCGCCCATCATCTTGATGTACGCCCAGGAGATGAGCAGGATGCTGGCGCTGCCCCAGGGGGCGGAGCTCACCGGTCCGATGGCCTTCTCGCCTCCGGTGCGCACCACCGGATGCCCGGGCAGGAACGGCGCGAGGTGCCGGGCGGCGCAGATGGGCCCGACGCCGGGGCCTCCGCCGCCGTGCGGGATGCAGAAGGTCTTGTGCAGGTTGAGATGGCACACGTCGGGGCCGAAGTCGCCGGGCCGGCAGAGGCCGACCTGCGCGTTCATGTTGGCGCCGTCCATGTAGACCTGGCCGCCGTGGCGGTGCACCACCTCGCAGATGTGCCGGATCTCCTCCTCGAACACGCCGTGCGTGGAGGGATAGGTGATCATCAGGGCAGCCAGGTCCTTCGCGTTCTCCGCCGCCTTGCGCGTCAGGTCCGCCACGTCCACGTTGCCGCTCTCGTCCGTCTTCACCACCACGATGCGGTAGTTCACCATCGCGGCGGACGCCGGGTTGGTGCCGTGGGCGGACTGCGGGATCAGGCAGACGTTGCGGTGTCCCTCGCCGCGCGACTCGTGCCAGGCCTTGATCACTTGAAGCCCGGTGTACTCCCCCTGCGCGCCGGAGTTGGGCTGGACCGAGACGCCGGAGAAGCCGGTGATCTCCGCCAGCATCGCCTCCAGTTCCTGGAAGATCTGCGCGTACCCCGCCGCCTGGGCGCGCGGCGCGAAGGGATGCATCCGCGAGAACTGCGGCCAGGTGATGGGCAGCATCTCGGCCGTGGCGTTGAGCTTCATGGTGCAGGAGCCGAGCGGGATCATGCTGCGGGTGAGCGAGAGATCCCGCGACTCCAGCAGGCGCAGGTAGCGGAGCATCTCGGTCTCGCTGTGGTGCGTGTTGAAGACCGGGTGCGAGAGGTAGCCGCTCTGGCGCAAGAGCGCGCGCGGCAGGCGCGCCTCGCCAGCCTCCGCCGCCACTTCCGGCACGGGCCGGGCGCCCGCGAAGGCGGCGAGGATGTCGCGGACGTCCTCGGGCGTGACGGTCTCGTCGAGCGAGATGCCCACGGTGCGCTCGTCGAGCTTGCGGAAGTTCATCCGCCTCGCTTCCGCGGCGGTGAAGATGTCGCCCACCTGCGCCGCCTCCACCCGCACCGCCACCGTGTCGAAGAACTCCTCGTGGCGCAGCTCGAAGCCGAGCGCGGCGAGGCCCTTCGCGAGCTGGGCGGCGAGCGCGTGCACGTGCTGGGCGATGGCCTTGAGTCCCTTCGGGCCGTGATAGACCGCGTACATCCCGGAGATGATCGCGAGCAGGGCCTGCGCGGTGCAGATGTTGCTCGTCGCCTTCTCGCGGCGGATGTGCTGCTCGCGCGTCTGCAGCGCCATGCGCAGCGCGCGCTTGCCCTGCGCGTCGATGGAGACGCCGATGATGCGGCCGGGCATGTGGCGGACGTAGTCCTGCCGGGTGGCGAAGTACGCCGCGTGCGGTCCGCCGTAGCCGAGCGGCACGCCGAAGCGCTGGGTGGATCCCACCGCGCAATCGGCGCCCAGCTCTCCGGGGGAGGCGAGCAGGCACAAGGAGAGGATGTCCGCGGCCACCACCACCAGCGCGCCCGCCGCGTGGGCCTTTTCGATGAAGGGCCGCGGATCGCGGACGGCGCCGTCGGTCGCCGGATACTGGAGCAGCGCGCCGAAAATCTGCGCGCGGGCCGGATCGAAGCTCGCCGGGTCGCCGACGATCACCTGGATGCCGAAGGGCGCCGCGCGGGTCCGGATCACCTCGATGGTCTGCGGATGGCAATCCTGCGCCACGAAGAAGGCATTGCCCGAGGCGCCGGTCACGTTGTGGAACATGGTCATCGCCTCCGCCGCGGCGGTGCCCTCGTCGAGCAGCGAGGCGTTGGCGACGGGGAGGCCGGTGAGATCCTCCACCATGGTCTGGTAGTTGAGCAGCGCCTCCAGGCGCCCCTGGGAGATCTCCGGCTGGTAGGGGGTGTACTGCGTGTACCAGCCCGGGTTCTCGAGGATGTTGCGGAGGATCACCGGCGGCGTGACCGTGTCCGAGTAGCCCATCCCGATGTAGCTGCGGAAGACCTGGTTCTTCGCGGCGATGGCGGAGAGCTCGCGCAAGAGGCCGAACTCCGAGCGGCCGGCCGGCAGGTCGAGCGCCCGCTGCAGGCGGATCGAGGCGGGCACCGTGCGATCGATCAACTCGTCGAGATTGCGGACGCCGAGCGCCGCCAGCATCTCCTCGATGTCGCGGCCGTCCGGGCCAAGGTGTCTGTCGACGAAGCGATCGGGATGGCGGGTGGGCTGCATTGCGCGGGCTCCTTTGAGGCGGCGCAAGATAACGGGAAGCGGCCCTGTCTGCTAGAGTCGGGCGCATGAACCTGACGGGCGACCCTGAAGGAATGGCCGCGCTGAAGAGCTTCCAGGAGGGGAATCGCGACTACCTCAAGTTCCTCATCCAGGAAGCGCGCTCCGTCTTCGAGCACCACGTCGATTTCAAGGACGCGGCCGGCGCGCAGTTCCGGCTCCATTTCGAC
>DATDMU010000375.1:0-16078 GCA_036518615.1 Myxococcales bacterium | reverse complement strand
TCACCCAGAGCTCCGACAAGGAGTTCCACTGCCTGACGATCACGCTCTTCTACCGCGAGCGCCCGCGGCCCTGACGGCTTAGACTCGCTGGATGCCGCGCGGCCAGCCGACCATGTCCTTCGGAGTGCCTCCGCTCACGCGCGGCGTGAAGTGGCTGGGCGGGATCACCGTGGCCGTCTCCATCCTGGTCGCGGTGCTGGGCGAGTCCGGCAGGGAGCTGGCCCAGACGGTGGTGTTCGTTCCCGACGCCTTCTGGCATGGGCGCGTCTGGCAGCCGCTCACGTACACGTTCCTCAACCCCGACCCGCTCAGCCTGCTCTTCGCGCTGCTCGGGCTCTGGCTGCTGGGCGCGTACCTCGAGCAGGCGTGGGGCACGCGAAGGTTCGTCATCTTCTATCTGGCCACCGGCGCTCTAGGGGCGGTCGCGACCGCGCTCCTCGGCCTGGCCGTGGCGGCCGTGCGCTTCCACGGCTTCGCCGGCAACTGGTCGTCCCTGGAAGGCCTGATCGCCGCCTTCGCCGTGCTGATGCCGAACGCGCAGATCTTCCTCTACTTCGTGCCGGTGCAGGCGCGCTGGATGCTGCCCATCTCCGCCGGCATCACCGTGCTCTTCATGCTGATGACCGGCTGGGTGCCGTACCTGCCTCAGCTCTTCGGCCTGGGCGCGGGCGTGCTGCTCGCCGGCGGCGTCGCGCCGCGCAACGTCGTGCTCCGCGCGAAGGTGTGGTGGATCGACCGGCGCCTGCGCCGGAGCCGCCTGCGGGTGGTGCGCGGCGGCGACGACAAGCGCGGCCCGTTCAAGGGCAGCGGCTCGGACAAGTACCTGCACTGAAGTCGCGTCAGCCCTCGATCTCGTCCGCCGCCTCGCGCGCCACGTAGATGCGGCGCGTGTTGGTGCGCGCGGCGTCGCCGGGGACGAGGAAGAAGCCGTGCCTTGCCTCGGCGCCGTCGCGGTCGCCCTCGATCACGCGGCCGTCGGAGAGCTTCACCCGCACCCGGCCGCCCTCCGCGGGCTGCACCTTCTCGCCGGGCGGCAGCATGAAGAAGATCACCTTCACGTCGGAATGGTAGACGGTCTCGGTGCTGCCGCCGCCCTGCGGCTGCAGCGCGAACTGCGGCTTGGAGAGGTCCACGTCGCAGACCGTGCCGCGCAGGGTGCGGCCGCCCCGGGTATGGACCGCCACCCGGTGCTCCCCGGCGACTTCCAGGGCGCTGGCGCTGGAGGGGCGCAGGGCCGCCAGCGGCTTCGCCGGCGGAGCGGGTTCGTCCACCGCGACGGGAAGGTCGGGGTCGTCGTGCGGATCCAGCGGCGTGAGGAGGTCTTCCGCGGAGGCGAGCACCTCGGGAGCGGCGACGCCGGTTCCCGCGGCGGCCGGCGCGTCCGGCGGGGCCATCTCGTCGTCGCCGCTCAGCGACCCGCCCGCGGGCACGCTGCCGAAGAGCTTCTCCGCGGCGCCGGGCTCCGGCTCCGGCGGTTCGGAGTCCAACTGCTCGAGAGCGCTGGCCCCCACCGCCGGGGCGTTCCAGGCCGGCGCGGCGGCAGGCGCCGCAGGCGCCGGATCCACCGGCGTGGCCGTCCAGTCCGACGACGAAGGCGGCAGCGCGTCCCATCCGTCCTGCGCCGGCGCGGCCGCCTCGGCCGGCGCCGACCAGTCGGGTCCGGCGGCCGTCAGCGTGCTCCAGTCCGGCGGCGGGGCGTCGGCCTGGGCCACGGCTTGCGCCACGCTGTCTGGCGTGGCGGCGGGCGCCTCCGGCTCCCACTCCTGCACGACCTCGGCTGGCGCCGCCCACGCCTTCTCCTCCTCCGCCGGCGGCGGCGGCGCGAGCCATGCGTCGTGGCCGGGCTCGGGTGCGGCCTCCGGCGGCACAGCCTCGGCGGACGCGGCGCCCGTCTGGCTCGTGGTGTCGGTCGAGGCAGGTTCCGCCGGCTCCTCCCACGCCACCTCCTCGCCATCCCCCTCCTCGGCGGGCGCCTCCCACGCCACTTCCCCGGCGTCCGCAACCGGCTCGCTCCACGGAGTCGGAGCGTCCGCCGCCGCGTGCGCGGCCGGCTCCGCGGGCTCCGGTCTCGAGTGCAGGGGGTCCGAGGTCGCGCCCTCCCAGGCCGCAGGCGCGGCGACCGCCTCGACCGCCGGCGCGACATCCAGCGTCAGCCGCCGCGGCTCGGGCACTCCGAGCGCGCGCACCGGTCCGGGCATCCCCTCCGACCAGTCGCCGGCGAGCGGATCGATCGGCGCGGCGGCAGCGGGCGAACTTCTCCCGGGGAGCGGAATCGGAGCGTCAGCCATGATGATTCAGGATACCAGAGAGGGCGCGATTGCCGCGCTTGTTCACTCGGGCTGGAAAGCGGCATTTACCTACATTGGGAGCGCGGTTATAAGACCCCGATGCCCGCCCTGGTGAACATCGGCGCGCGCCGCAAGGCGCACGGCGCAACGCGTCCCGGACCGGAGGCGTACCTGCCGGTTTCGCTCGATGACGCGCGCCGGCGCGGGTGGGCGCAACTCGACGTGGTGCTGGTGAACGGCGACGCGTACGTCGATCATCCCACGTTCGGCGTGCCGCTGATCGGCCGCCTGCTCGCCTCCCGGGGCTTCAAGGTGGGGATCATCAGCCAGCCGCGCTGGGACGACGCGAGCGGCCTTGCCGACTTCGCCGCCTGCGGCCGGCCGCGGCTCTTCTTCGGCGTCTCCAGCGGCAACATGGACTCGATGGTGAACCACTACACGGCGGGCAAGAAGCGCCGCGGCTCGGATGCGTTCACGCCCGACGCGGCGGCCGGCAAGCGGCCCGACTACGCCACCGCCGTCTACGCGCGCAGGCTGAAGAAGCTCTTTCCCGACGTGCCGCTGGTCATCGGCGGCGTGGAGGCCTCGCTGCGCCGGCTCGCGCACTACGACTACTGGAGCGACCGCGTCCGGGGCAGCATCCTCTCCGACTGCCCCGCCGACGTGCTCGTCTACGGAATGGGCGAGGGGCCGATCCTCGAGATCGCCTCGCGCCTTTCGGCAGGAGAGGACGTCTGCGGGCTCACCGACGTCCGCGGCACGGCGGTGCGCTTCCGCGACGACCCGGAGCAAAGCTGGCGCTACCTGGCCGGCGAGCGCGACCGCGAGGAGGTGCGGTTGCCTTCCTACGAGGAGGTCGTCGCCGAGAAGAAGACCTACGCGGAGTTCTCGCGCCTCTACCATCTCGAGCACAACCCGGACAACGCGCGCATCCTCATCCAGAAGCACGGCCGTGATCTGATCTACGTGAACCCGCCCGCGCCGCCGCCTTCCACAGAGCTGATCGACGCCGAGTACGAGCTGCCCTTCACCCGGCTTCCCCATCCCATGTACGGCGAGGCGAAGATCCCCGCCTGGGAGCAGATCCGCTTCAGCGTCACCATCATGCGCGGCTGCGCGGCGGGATGCAGCTTCTGCTGCATCACCGAGCACCAGGGACGCGACGTGGTCTCGCGCAGCGAGTCGAGCGTCCTGCGCGAGATCGAGGGCCTGGCGCAGGTGCCCGGCTGGACGGGCGTGGTCAGCGACATCGGCGGCGCCACCGCCAACATGTGGCAGATGGTTTGCACTGATGGCGAGTGGCACCAGCGCTGCCGGCGCGCCTCCTGCGTCTACCCCAACGTGTGCGAGAAGTTCGGCACCGACCACGGGCCGCTCATCCAGTTGATGCGCAAGGCGCGCGAGCTGCCCGGGGTCAAGCGCGCCTTCGTCGCGAGCGGCGTGCGCTACGACCTCGCCTTCGCGGACGCGGAGCACGGCGACGAGTACATCCGCGAGCTGGTGGCAAACCACGTGGGCGGCCACCTCAAGATCGCCCCGGAGCACATCTCGCCTGGCGTGGTGAAGGTGATGAAGAAGCCCGGCAAGGAGATGTTCGTCCGCTTCAAGGAGCTGTTCGAGAAGTACAGCGCCGAGGCGGGCAAGGAGCAGTACCTGATCCCCTACTTCATCTCCGGCCATCCCGGCTGCGAGGTGAAGGACATGGTAGAGCTGAGCGACTACCTGGCGGAGAACCGCTGGCGGCCCCAGCAAGTGCAGGACTTCACGCCCACGCCGATGACGCTCGCGACCGACATGTACTACTCGGGCTACCATCCCAACACCGGCAAGCCGGTGCACGTCCCGCGCGGGGCAGACGAGAAGGCGGTGCAGCGCGCGCTCTTGCAGCCGCACCTGCCGCAGTACCGCGAGATCGCGCGCGAAGCGCGAAAGGAAGCGGGAGCGCCGGAGCAGGCGCCGCACAAGCCGGGCCGCGCACGCGGACCCGTGCCGAAGCCGAGCGACAGCTTCGAAGGCTAGTCCCGGCTCAACCCTTGCGCCGCGCGGGGAACTTTTCCTCCAGTTCCTCGATCGTCTTCGGCCAGTCGTCGTGGAGCAGGCGCGAGAGGCTGCGGTCCGAGAGCAGCCGCCCGCCGGTCTGGCAGCGCGGGCAGTAGTTGGTCTCGTTGTCGGCGTAGGCGATGCGCTGCACGGGCGTGGCGCAGACCGGACACGGCTTCCGGTACTTGCCGTGGACGGCGAACTCGGGCCGGAAGGCGGTCACCTTCTCGGGAAACTTCTCGCCCGCCTCGGCAACCAGCTTGTCGGTCCACTCCGTCATGACGGCGCGCGTCGCCTGGTGGAGCCGCTCCACCTCCTCCGCGGTCATCTTCTGCGTCAGGAGCGCAGGCGAGAGCCTGGCCCGGTGCAGGATCTCGTCGGAGTAGGCGTTGCCGATGCCGGAGAAGAGGCGCGGATCGGTGAGCGACCGCTTGAGGGTGTGGTTCTCGCTTCGCAGCGCCGCCTCGAACTGCGCCGGGGTGGCGAGGAGCGGCTCGATTCCGCCGCGCTGGAACTCGTCGAGGGAGCGGGCGAGATGGATCGAGGCGCGCTTCTTCGTCGCGACTTCGGTGAGCAGCAGCGTCCCGGAAGGGAAATCGAACGCCGCGAGCCCCACCTTGCCGGGGATCTTCGCCCCTGCTTCTTCCCAGCGGAAGCGGCCGGCGATCATCAGATGGACGACGAGGAAGAGGCCGCCCTCGAGCGCAAAGACGATGCGCTTTCCCAGCCGCTTTACGGTGACGACGCGCTTGCCGGCGGCGGCGCTCAGGGGCGGATCGAACGTCCGCACCACGAACGGGCTCGCCACCCGCACGCCCGAAAGCGGCTGGCCGGCGACGCGCGCAGAGATCGCCTCGACGTAGGCGGTGACGTCCGGCAGTTCCGGCACGCCGCCTGGTGTAGCTCAGTTGCGCTCGGCGCGCTCGCGCAGGCCGAGGAGCATGCGCCGCTCGAACACGAAGGTGGTCGGATCGATGAGGCGCTTCCAGGCCAGCCCGGTCTCGGGCAGCCGGTTGCGGACGAGCAGCCTGGTTCCCGTGCCGTTGTCCAGAGGGCGCAGAACGAACGTCCAGCTGCTCATGCCGGTGCTCAGCACCAGGTGCCTTGCGAACTCCGCCTCGATGACCCGCCAGGTGCGGCCGGCGCCGTGGATGAAATCGCCGGCCTGCACGTGCTGCAGCTCGGGGACGATGCGATCCGCGTCCGGCGTCTCCAGGATGCGATAGCTGTACATGCCGCCGCGGCCCCGGCCCATCTGCGCCAGCCAGCGCCAGACTTCGCGCGGCTCCCTGTCGATGGAGATGGCGCGGGTCGACTGCAGGGCCGGGCCCTTCACGATGTCGTCGCCCGGCAGGGGCTCGTTGACCTCGGTGTCGGTGCAGCCCCACTTCGAATAGGCCGGCCGCAGGAGGTCGGAGAAGAGGACGGTGGCGGCCATTCCCGCGGCTCCAGTCAGCTCGTCGAGTATGCGGCTCATGCCTCCGGGCCATGCATCCCGCAGGCCATCTGCTTCAGAGGAGGCGGGAAACCCTGACGCGCAAATCGTGCGCCGGAGTTTGCGCGCGTGATGACGCAGCGCTCTAGATCCCGGCGCCCGGATCGACCGCCGGCGGGTTGAACTGGACCAGCTCGAAGACGTACCCCTCCGGGTCCTCGAAGTCGCGCGAGATCGCCCCGGGGATCTCCTGCGACTCCCCCAGCGCCCGGGCTCCGCGGCGGAGCACCAGCGCGGCCATCTCGTTGAGGTCGTAGACGCGGATGCCGATGACGGGGCCGCCGCGGTCGTAGCCGCGCTTGATCAGCGCATTCGGATAGAAGACGGGGTGCAGGGCGAGCGTCAGCCCGGGCCGCAGCTCCAGCTCGACCCAGTCCGGAGAGGCGGATTTCTCGGCGAGGCCGATCACGTCCCGCCAGAACTGGCGGGATCGTTCCACGTTCGCGACCTGCAGCGTGATCCAGCAGAGCTCGTTCACGGGGCGCGCACTCTACACCATCCCGCGAATCGCTCGAATCGATCACGCATCTTCCCTGCATGCGCGTCCTGGTGGCGGGAGCGAGCGGGCTGATCGGCAGCGCCCTGACGAAGGCGCTTCGGGCGCGCGGCGACGAGGCCGTGGCGCTTCCGCGCTACGGCACCGCCCAACGGAGCGCGGAGGGCGCGGATGCGGTGGTGAACCTCGCCGGCGCGAGCGTGGCCGGGAAGCGCTGGTCGCCTGCGTACAAGAAGGAGATCGAGGACAGCCGCGTGCTCACGACGCGCGCCCTGGTCGTGGCCATCGAACAGGCGCAGCGCAGGCCGCGCGTGCTGGTGAACGCGAGCGCGGTGGGCTACTACGGCGGCCGCGGCGACGAGGTGCTCGACGAGAGCGCGGCTTCCGGAGCCGACTTCCTCGCCGGCGTGACCCGGAAGTGGGAGGCGGAGGCGCAGAAAGCGCCGGTCCGGTCGGTGCAGATCCGCACCGGGGTCGTGCTCAGCAAGAGCGGCGGCGCGCTCGCCAGCATGCTGCCGCCGTTCAAGGCGTTCGTGGGCGGGCCGGTGGGCACCGGCAAGCAGTGGTTTCCCTGGATCCACCGCGACGACGAGGTGGCCGCGATCCTCTGGTGCATCGATCGCGACACGCTGCAGGGGCCGGTCAACCTGGTCGCGCCCGGCATCGTGACCATGAACGACTTCGCCAGGGCGCTGGGCCGCGCGCTGCACCGGCCGTCGTGGGCAAAGGTGCCGGCGGGCGCGCTCAAGGTGCTGCTCGGCGAGTTCGCCGCGGCGCTCCTGGAAGGGCAGCGGGCGGTTCCGAAGAAGCTGCTCGAGTCGGGATTCCGCTTCCGCTTTCCGGAGGTGGATTCGGCGCTGGCCGAGGTGCTGCGGTAACCTCGCCGGGTGAGCATCCGCCGCGAGACCAGCCTCGTGCTCGCGCTCGGGGCCGCGGCGCTGGTCCTCTCCTTCATCGGCTGCAAGGACCGGTTCACCTGGTTTCTCGAGGTCGCTCCCATCTTCGTCGGGCTGCCCCTTCTCGCGATGCTGTCGCGGACGGTGACGCTGACGCCGCTGTTGCTCGTGCTCCTCTTCCTGCACGCGCTGGTCCTGATGATCGGCGGCCACTGGACCTACGCGGAGGTGCCCTTCGGGTTCTGGATGCAGCGCGCGCTCGGCTTCTCGCGCAACCACTACGATCGCATCGGCCACTTCATGCAGGGCTTCGTGCCGGCGCTGCTCGCGCGCGAGGTGCTTCTGCGCAAGACGGCGCTGCGGCGTGGAGGCTGGCTCTTCTTCCTCGTCACCTGCGTGTGCCTCGCGGCGAGCGCGTTCTACGAGCTGGTCGAATGGTGGGTGGCACTGGCCACCGGCACCGCCGCGGACGCCTTCCTCGGCACGCAGGGCGATCCCTGGGACACGCAGTGGGACATGTGTTGGGCGCTCGTCGGAGCGGTGTCCGCGCAGCTCCTGCTCTCGCGATTTCAGGACAGGCAGATGCGGGCCCTGGCCGCTTCCGGAGCGGGCTGATTCTTTCGCCCTCCGCGCGTCGGACCCTTCGGGTATCCTCCAGACCCCATGCCCGCCGACTTCACGCACCTGCACCTGCACTCGCTCTACAGCCTCCTCGACGGCGCCATCCGGCTTCCCGATCTGATGAAGTCGTGCGCCGCCACCGGCATGAAATCGGTGGCGGTCACCGACCACGGCAACATGTTCGGGGTGGTCAACTTCTACCAGGAGGCGAAGAAGCACGGCATCAAGCCCATCATCGGATTCGAGGCGTACGTCGCCGGCGACAAGGGCATGGGCGACAAGAGCCAGCGCGTCGGCAACCACCTGGTGCTGCTGGCAGAGAACGCCGCCGGCTACCGCAACTTGAGATATCTGAGCACCAAGGCGTTCACCGACGGCTTCTACTACGACCCCCGCGTGGACAAGCCCCTGCTCAAGGCGCACAGCGAGGGGATCATCGCGCTGACCGCGTGCATGGCAGGGGCAGTTCCGCGGGCGGTCCGGCGCGGCGACATGGACGAGGCGCGGAAGGAGGTGCGCGACCTCAAGTCCATCTTCGGCGACCGGCTCTACCTCGAGATCCAGAGCAACGCGCTCAAGGAGCAGCTTCCCGTCAACCACGGCATCTGCGCGCTGGCGCGCGAGGAGAAGCTGCCGCTCGTGGCCACCGCGGACAGCCACTACGTGAGGCGCGAGGACGCGAAGGCGCACGAGGTGCTGATGGCCATCGCCTCGGGCCGGACCTTCGACGACCCGCGCCGGCTGCGCCACGAGACGGAGGAGCTGTACATCAAGTCGCCCGAGGAGATGTACGCGGCGCTGGAAGCCACCACCGGCGTGGGCGCCGAGTGGGCGGAGGCGGTGCACAACACCTCGCTGATCGCGGCGCGCTGCAACGTCGAGCTGGAGCTGAAGGAGAAGTACCTGCCCAAGTTCCAGGTGCCCGACGGCGAGACCCTGGACAGCTTCATCCAGCGGCGCGCGCGCGAGGGGCTGGACCAGCGCTTCTCGGAGATCGCCCGCTCCGGCCGCTCCATCGACGCGGACGTCTACCGCGAGCGGCTGGAGCGCGAGCTGGGCGTGATCACCAAGATGGGGTTCTCCGGGTACTTCCTCATCGTCCAGGACTTCATCAACTGGGCCAAGCGCAACGGCATCCCGGTGGGACCCGGCCGCGGATCGGGCGCGGGCTCCCTGGTCGCGTACTCGCTGCGCATCACCGACATCGACCCGCTGCCGTACAACCTGCTCTTCGAGCGGTTCCTCAATCCCGAGCGCGTCTCGATGCCGGACTTCGACGTCGACTTCTGCCAGGACCGGCGCGGCGAGGTCATCGACTACGTCACGGGAAAGTACGGCAAGGACAACGTCGCGCAGATCATCACCTACGGCGCGCTCTCGGCCAAGAGCGCCATCAAGGACGTGGCGCGGGTGATGGGCCTGCCCTTCGCCGAGGTCAACGAGCTGACCCGCAACATCCCGCCGCTCATCGACGGCCATCCGCCCACCATCGAGAAGGCGCTCCAGCACGAGCCGAAGCTGACCCAGATCCAGGAGCAGAAGCCGGTCTTCAAGCAGATCATCGACTTCGCCCGCGCGCTGGAAGGGCTGACCCGCTCCACCGGCATGCACGCCGCCGGCGTGGTGATCGGGGAGAAGCCGCTCTGGGAGTACGTGCCGCTCTGCCGCGGGCAGAACGGCGAGCTGGTCACGCAGTTCGCCAAGGACGAGGTGGAGCAGGCCGGCCTCATCAAGTTCGACTTCCTCGGCCTCACCACCCTCACCGTCATCGACCACGCGGTGAAGCTGATCAACCGCCGGCTGCCGGAGGGCGGCAAGCTGGACATCGCGCTCCTGCCGCTCGACGACAAGAAGACCTACGAGCTGATCTCGCGCGGCGACACGGCCGGCGTCTTCCAGATGGAGTCGAGCGGCTTCACCGAGATGGTGAGGAAGCTCAAGCCCGACGTCTTCGAGGACATCATCGCCGCCGGCGCCCTCTACCGCCCCGGGCCGCTGGACAGCGGCATGGTGGACGTCTTCATCAACCGCAAGCACGGCCGCGAGAAGGTCAGCTATCCGCATCCCTTGCTGGAGCCGATCCTCAAGGACACCTACGGCGTCATCGTCTACCAGGAGCAGGTGATGCAGATCGCGCAGGTGCTCGCCGGGTACTCGCTCGGCAGAGCAGACCTGCTGCGCCGCGCGATGGGAAAGAAGAAGGCCGAGGTCATGGCCCAGGAGCGCGGCGGCTTCGTGGAAGGCTGCGCGAAGAACGGCGTCGCAGAGAAGCTCGCCAACGAGATCTTCGATTTGATGGAAAGATTTGCCGCCTATGGTTTCAACAAGAGCCACAGCGCCGCATATGGCCTGATCACTTATCAGACCGCATGGCTGAAGGCGCATCATCCGGTCGAGTTCATGGCCGCGCTGCTGACTTCGGAAAAGGACAACACCGACAAGGTGGTCGCGCACATCGCCGAGGCGCGCGCCGACGGCATCACCGTGCTGCAGCCCGACGTGAACGAGTCGGACCTCGCCTTCGGCGTCGCGCCCGATCCGAAGAAGCCGGGCAGGCAGCTCATCCGCTTCGGGCTCGGCGCCATCAAGGGAGTGGGCGAGAACGCCATCGAGCCCATCCTCTCCGCCCGCAAGACGCCGTTCGCCGGGCTCTTCGACTTCTGCGCCCGCATCGACACGCGCAAGATCAACAAGAAGACCCTGGAAGCGCTGGTCGCCGCCGGCGCCTTCGACTTCACCCAGAAGCCGCGCAAGGCGCTGTTCGAGAGCATCGAGGCGGCGCTGCAGCAGGGGGCCTCGGCGCAGAAGGACCGCGAGTCGGGGCAGTTCGGCCTCTTCGGCGGAGGGGCGAAGGCCGTTGCGGCTGCGCCGGAGGAGCGCGTCTCCGGCAAGGAGGAGTGGAGCGAGCGCGAGCGGCTGGCGCTGGAGAAGCAGGCCATCGGCTTCTACATCACGGGGCACCCGCTGGCCCGCTACGCGGACGACGTGAAGCGCTTCGCCACCCACACCTGCGCGTCGCTGGCGAGCGCGCGCGGCTTCGAGAAGGTGGCGGTCGCCGGCATCCTGCAGGGCTTCCGCGAGCGGCTCACCAAGACGGGCAAGAAGATCGCCTTCGCCGTGCTGGAGGACCTGACCGGCGCCCGCGACCTGGTGCTCTACGACGACGTGGTGCAGAAGTACGAGGCGCTCTTGAAGGGCGACGAGCCGGTGCTGGTGCGCGGCATGGTGCGGATGGCGGAGAAGTTCGGCGCGGAGGCGCGGCAGGACGACGCCGCCGAGCCGTCGCCGGAGATCAAGGTGGATGAAGTATCGCGCCTCGCCGACGTCCGCGCCGCCAAGGCCACGCGGGTGGAGCTGAAGCTCTCCGCCGACCAGGCCACCGCCGAGAAGATGGCGGAGCTGAAGGCGCTCTTCGGCAAGTACCCGGGCTCCTGCAGCGCCTTGCTCTCCATCGTGGTGCCGGGGACTTCAGAGACGCGCATTGCCCTGAAGGGCACCCGCGTCGCGCCCTCCGACGACCTGCTCGCCGCGGTGGACAGGCTGTTCGGCGGCAAGGTCGCGCAGGTGCGTTGAGGTCCCCGGCGGGCGGAGCCGGGCGCCAGGAGCGGCCGAGCCTTCAGAATTCGTACCCCACGCCCAGATCTGCAGTCGGCACGAACCACCACCCGGAAGAAGACCGGGCAGCGTCGTAGAAGAGACCGAAGTTGGTCGTGTCGGTGGGGCCCTGCGGATCGCCTGGCTCGGTCGCGAAGAAGCGCCGGTCTCGATGCAGTACGGGGCCGGCGCCTGCTTCGATGAACATCGGTCCCAGGCGCCATCTCCATCCGACCGTCAACGCGGCATGGATGGATCTCTCGAGAGGGCTGCCCGCTGCCCACGGGCGTGTGACGCGCGACTCTGTCCGCATCACGTACAAGGAGGCGACGAGGCCTGCGCCGGGCTCGCTGACGTTCCACCGGATTCCAGCCGCGAACGAACCCAGGAATGGCCGTTCGTGAACGCCGTACACGTCGCTCGACCTCGAACGCATGCCCAGCGGACCCGTCGCGCCGAAGACGCCGAAACGGTCCCAGCGAAGATCGACTCGCAGCCCGGCGCCGTCGTACGCGAAGCCGCCGCCGGCGGACACCGAGACGTGGAAGTCGCCATCCGGGTTCGCCGCCCGGACGGGTGAGCCCGCCATGAAGGCGGTCGCGATGCCCACCCATTCGAACCATCTCGTCATTGGTGCCCCGTTGGTTCCTGACCTTCGAGCTCCAAAGGGGCGGGTCGGCCACCGGGATGGAAGAGGGCGAATCCCCGGGGCTCGGGCCCCGCTGCGCCTGCCGAGCGAAAAGCTCAGTGCGCGCGATGCGGCACGTCGGGCTCCACCTCGTCCAGCGACTTGGGGTCGTTGGCGCGCAGCTTGACCGGCTCGTCGATGCCCACGGTCGTGTACTCGTCGGAGTTGATGTACTTCCAGCGGATGGGGAAGGGGCTCTCCCGCGCCGACTGCGCACCGTCGAGCTGCACCTTGAAGAGGGCCAGATCCAGGACCAGCCCCGGCATGGCGCGGCGGAAGCGCTGCACCAGCGTCTTCACCCGCGCCGGGTCCGCGCCGGCGGCCTTGAGCGCCTCGGGGCTGACCTGGGCGCGCACCGGGAGCCGCTGCGCCAGCGCATCCGCCTGCGAGGTCAGCTCCTTCAGCACCGCCTGCGCGGGGGCCTCGCCGTCGCGCTTGCGCGCATCGGCCCAGGCGAGCTCCAGATACTTGGGCCAGCGACCCAGCGCGCGGAAGTCGTCCGGCACGAGGCCAAGGCCGAGGTGCGCGCGGATGGAGCGGAAGGTCTTGGCGGGCGCGCCGTTGCCGTCCTCCGGCACCAGCTCGATGTGGTCCATGTCCTGGGGCACGCCGCGCGGAACGCGCTGCTCGGCGCGCGCGCCCTTGGTGACGCCGCCCACGCCGCCCTCCAGCGCGCCGCAGAGCACCGCCACCGCCATCATCAGCTTGGCGTCGAGGTAGTGGAAGATGTCCACCTGGCCGCGGATCTCGTCGATCTCGTCCACGTCGTAGCCGGCCCATTCGAGCTGCGTCTCGATCAGCGGGCAGCCCAGCTCCACCGCCGCGCGGGCGGCGCGGGCGCGCAGATCGTCGGCCGCCTCCTCGAAGGCGCGGACGCGGATGGCGGGGCGCAGGGAGTTCCAGCAGGGGACGAGCGCCTTCTCGGCCGCCAGGGCCTTGAACAGCAGCGGCACCCGCCCGACGCGCAGCTTGCGCGTGACCAGCTCGTAGATCTCGATGGTCGCCCGATCGGCGTCGGTCTCGTCGACGACGGCCACCTGATCGCCTGCCTTGGTGCTGACCTTGCTCGCCATGCGCACCCCCGCCGTGGAAACGTCAGTCGTCCCGGCTCTCTCGACAACCCACGAGGCGTAAGCCGTCATCCCACACCCCGCGGCTTTCGTCACTTTCCCGCGCTTTTCCTCTGTCCAGCGGTCGTCGCGCTTGACCCCGGGCGCGCGCGCGATAGACCTCCGCCGCTCATGATCACGCTGCAGGACGTCCTCGCCGCGCGCGACCGCATCCGCGGGATGGTCGCGGTCACGCCGTGCCCGCTCTCGCTGCCCTTCAGCGACCTCTGCGGCGCCCAGGTCCACTTCAAGCTGGAGAACCTGCACCGGACGGGCTCGTTCAAGGAGCGCGGCGCCGCCAACAAGTTCGCCCTGCTCACGCCGGAGGAGCGCAGCCGCGGCGTGGTGGCGGCGAGCGCGGGCAACCACGCGCAGGGTGTCGCCTGTAACGCGCAGCGCCTGGGCATCCACGCCACCATCGTGATGCCGGAGACGGCCCCGCTCAGCAAGGTGCAGGCGACCCGCAACTTCGGCGCCGAGGTGGTGCTCTTCGGCGCCAACTTCGACGACGCCTTCGCCGAGGCGCGCAGGCTCCAGGAGGAGAAGGGCTACGTCTTCATCCACGCCTTCGACGACGACGCGATCATCGCGGGACAGGGCACCGCCGCGCTGGAGATCCTCGAGCAGGTGCCCGGAGTCGAGGTGCTGGTCGCCGCCATCGGGGGCGGAGGGTGGCTGGGCGGCATGGCTCTGGCGATGAAGGCGCTCAAGCCTTCGGTGCGCGTGATCGGCGTCGAATCCTCGCGCCTCCCCAAGATGCGGGCGGCGCTCGACGCAGGCGGGCCGGTGGTCATCCCCGCGGCCACCACCCTGGCCGACGGCATCGCCATCAAGCGGGCGGGCGACCGCACGCTGCCGCTCTTTCAACGATATGTCGACGAGATCGTCTCGGTGGACGACGAGGAGGTGGCGAACGCCATCCTCCTGCTCATCGAGCGGGAAAAGACGGTGGCCGAAGGCGCCGGCGCCGTCTCGGCCGCGGCCCTTTTGCAGCACAAGATCAAGGACTTGACGCCCAGGACCGAGGTGGTCTGCGCCATCTCCGGCGGCAACATCGACGTGAACATCGTCGCCCGCATCATCGAGCGGGGCCTCGTCGTGGAGGGGCGGCGGGTGGTCATCGGCGTCCGCGTGCCGGATCGCCCCGGGATGCTGGCCGGGGTGCTCGCCACCGTCGCCTCGGAACGCGCCAACGTCCTGGAAGTGCATCATGAAAGAGCGTTCATGCAGGGTGCCATCGGCGACACCGAGATCGACCTGACCCTGGAAACCCGCGGCCCGGCCCACATCGAGAGCCTGATCGCCGCGCTGCGCAGCAAGGGGTATGCGGTCGTAAGAAGATGAGCACTTTCGGCATGCCGGCGGCTTCCGCCCTGTTTAGTAGATCGGATTCCGTGCCGTTCCTTGTTGTGCAAGGTCCCGCTGGCTATTCTCCTTCGAGAACGCCCGCCTGCTGAAAGAGCCGCCGCCCATGCGCAAGCCCGCTCGTCTCGCCGTCTTCGTTCCCGCCGCCCTGATCGCTTCGCTGCTCGCCCTGGGAAGCGACCGCGGCCCGCTGCGGGCGCGCGAGGCGCTCGCAGCCGTCGAATCCGCCAAGGACAAGAACTACGACCTCGCCAGCCTCGACGTGTTCCGCAAGACCATCGTCCAGATCAAGGACAACTACGTCGATCCCAGCCGCATCAACCCCAAGGAGATGTTCACCGCGGCGCTGGAAGCGGTGGAGCGGCAGGTGGCGGAGGTGATGGTGGAGGTGGGCGGGCCGCCCTGCGACGACAAGCCGGCCAACAAGGAGCCGGGAACGACGCTCGCCGGTCCCTCCAACGGCGCGCCGCAGGGCGGGGTGCTGGAGACCAACCGCGCGCAGGCGGCCGGATGCGGCCACGCCAACGCCAACATCCGCGAGGGCTTCGTCCGGGTCACCGTGGGCGGCGCCACCAGGGAATTCGACTACCGGGACATCGACTCCATCTGGCAGATCCCGCTCAAGATGCACGAGGTCTTCGCCTTCGTCCGCGACAACCTCGTCACCCAGAGCGACCAGCGGGAGATCGAGTACGCCGCCATCAACGGCATGCTCTCCACCCTCGACCCGCACTCCTGGCTGCTCAAGCCCGACGTCTACAAGGAGATGAAGGTCCAGACCCGCGGCGAGTTCGGCGGCCTCGGGTTCGTGATCTCGATGATCGAGGACAAGCTGACGGTCCGCAAGGTGCTCAAGAACACGCCCGCCTTCCGCGCCGGAGTGAAGAAGGGCGACGTAATCACGCAGATCGACAACGACTCCACCGTCAGCATGGAGTTGCAGGAGGCGGTCGACCGCATGCGCGGCAAGCCGGGCACGCGCGTCTCCATCTACGTCTCGCACAAGGGAAGCGAGCCGCGGCGCCTGGAGCTGACCCGCGCGCTCATCACCTACGAGACGGTGGTGGCCAAGCTGCTCGACAACGGCGTCGGCTACGTGCGGCTCTCCGGGTTCTCCGGCACCACCACCCGCGACATGATGGCCGCCATCCGCAGCATGAAGGTGCAGAACGGCGGCAACCTCAAGGGCCTCATCCTCGACGTGCGCGGAAACCCCGGCGGCCTGCTCGAGCAGGCCATCCAGGTCAGCGACGCCTTCGTGGAGGAGGGCACCATCGTCACCACCGTGGGCGTCAACGGCACCCTGCGCGAGCCCAAGCTGGCGCGCAACGACGGCGGCGAGCGCGATTTCCCCATGGCGGTGCTGATCAGCTCCGAGTCCGCCAGCGCTTCCGAGATCGTGGCGGGCGCCTTGAAGAACCTCAACCGTGCCATCATCGTCGGCCGCCAGAGCTTCGGCAAAGGCAGCGTGCAGGTCCTCTACGAC
>DATDMU010000374.1:0-4928 GCA_036518615.1 Myxococcales bacterium | reverse complement strand
CCGAGCGCCATCTCATCCAGCGGGCGCTGGCGCGCTGCGGCGGCAACGTCAGCGAGGCGGCGCGGGAATTGGGGGTGTCGCGCAGCGCCCTCTACCGCAGATTGCAGCACCATGGTTTGAAAGCTTCGTGAAGCGAAGGCTGGCCCACGACCAGCACGTATTCCTGTTGTCGCTCGCTGCGGGACTGCCCGCGGTGATCGCGTCGATTCTCTTGCTTTGGGTCTACGTGCCGGACGGCAAGGTGCAGTGGACCGCAGGCGCGCTGGTCGTGCTGGTCTGGCTCTTCACCTCGCTGAGCTTGCGCGAGCGCGTGCTGCGGCCGCTGCAGACCGCGGCGAATCTGCTCGCGGCGCTGCGCGAGGAGGACTTCTCGGTGCGCGGCCGCGGCGCCCGCGCGGGCGACCCGATGGGAGAGCTCCTCCTCGAGATCAACTCGCTCGCCGACACCCTGCACGCGCAGCGGGTGGGGTCGCTGGAAGCGGGAGCGCTGCTCCGCCGGGTGATGGACGAGATCGACGTGGTGGTGCTCGCCTTCGATGCGGGCGGCCACGCGGTCCTGGCCAATCGCGCGGCGGAGAGGCTGCTCGGGGTTCCGCTCTCGCGGCTGTTGCAGTCGGGTGGTCTCGACGCGGCGCGGCTGCGCCTCACCGAGGCGCTGGCAGCCGACTCGCCGCGGGTGATGGAGCTGGACCTGCCCGGCGCGTCCGGGCGCTTCGAGGTGCGCCGCAGCACCTTCCGCATGGGCGGGCTGCCCCACCAGCTGCTGGTGCTGGCCGACCTGCGCCGCGCGCTGCGCGAGGAGGAGCGGCTCGCCTGGCAGCGGCTGGTGCGGGTGCTGGGTCACGAGATCAACAACTCGCTCGCGCCCATCCACAGCATCTCGCGCAGCCTGCAGGGCGCCGCGCCCGAGGACGTGGAGGCCGGCCTCGCGGTCATCGAGCGCCGCGCCGAGAGCCTGATGCGCTTCATGACCGCCTACGCGCGGCTCGCGCGCCTGCCGCCGCCGCAGCTCGGGCCGGTGGACGTGGCTGCTTGGGTGAAGCGGGTGGCGGCGCTGGAGGCGAGGGTGCAGGTGCGCGTCCGCGAGGGGCCGGAGGTCTCGGTGCAGGCCGACGCGGATCAGCTCGATCAGCTCCTCATCAACGTGGTGCGCAATGCGGCGGATGCGTCGCTGGAGACCGGCGGCGGGGTGGAGGTGAGCTGGACGGTCGCGCAGCGCCAGCTCGAGGTGAGCGTCACCGACGAGGGCCCCGGCCTCGCCGGCACCACCAACCTCTTCGTCCCCTTCTTCACCACCAAGCCGGGCGGATCGGGCATCGGGCTCGCGCTCTCGCGGCAGATCGCGGAGGCGCACCGGGGGTCGCTCTTCCTGGAGAACCGCGGCGACCGGCGCGGCGCGCGGGCGCGCTTGCGCATTCCGCTCGGAGCGGAGGCGGGGCTCAGTACTGCAGAGTGACCACCACCGTGCCCGACGCGGGCAGGCGCAGTTCGCTTTCGCCCAGAGGCTGCAACGCGCCGCTTCCCACCTGGACCGCGGGCGGCGCCGCGTTGCTCGCGACGCTCAGCCGCAGCGAGCGCGGCGAGAGCCCCGGCCCGGCCGAGACGCGCAGCGAAGGAGCGACCACGGCGCCCACCTGGAAGGCGGCGGTCCTCCTGCCGGCGGCGGCGGGGAGCGCAAGCAGGAGAGCGAGCGCTGTGCCGCGGAGCGTGGCATCCATCGGATGGACGATGGCGACGCGCGCGTCCGGGCGGAAGCCTCTCGCCGCTGAACAGTCCCGGCGGATGCGCCTTGGCGGGTGGCGGCGCGCCCCCTACCTTGCGCGGCCATGCGAATCCCGCTCCTGATCGCCCTGTTGGCCCTGGCCTCCTGCGTCCGCAACCCCGCCACCGGCAAGCTCCAGCTCGATCTCGTCTCCGAGTCGCAGGAGATCGACCTGGGGAAGCAGGCAAAGGCGGAGGCGGAGCAGCAATACGGCCTCTACAAGGAGAAGCCGGCGCTTAACCAGTACGTAGCCGACCTCGGCAAGCAGCTCGCGGCGGTCAGCGGCCGGCCGCAGCTCCCCTGGTCGTACGAGATCGTCGACGACAACAGCGTCAACGCCTTCGCGCTTCCGGGCGGCCCCGTCTTCGTCACCCGCGGCATCCTCAGCTACCTGACCAGCGAGGCGGAGCTGGCGGCGGTGATGGGCCACGAGACCGGCCACGTCTCGGCGCGGCACTCGGCCAACCAGATGAGCAAGGCGCAGATCGCGCAGCTGGGGCTCGGCGTGGGCTCCATCGTCTCGCCGACCCTCGGGTCGCTGGCGCAGGTGGCGGGCGCCGGGCTCCAGCTCCTCTTCCTCAAGTACTCGCGCGACGACGAGACGCAGGCCGACGAGCTGGGCTTCCGCTACATGACGAAGATCGGCTACGACCCGCGGCAGATGATCCCGCTCTTCGAGATGCTCGACGGCGTGACCAGGCAGGCGGGAGGAGGGAAGACGCCGGAGTGGCTGGAGACGCACCCGGACCCTGGCAACCGCCTGCAGGCGACGCAGAAGCGCCTGCAGACGGAGCTGAAGGGATCGCCGGAAGCCATGAAGGTCGAGAAGGACAAGTACATGCAGATGATCGACGGCATCGCCTTCGGAGACGACCCGCGGCAGGGCTACTTCAAGGGCGACACCTTCATCCACCCGGACCTCAAGTTCCAATGGACCTTGCCAAAGGGCTGGCAGCACCAGAACACCGCGCAGGCGGTGGCCGCGCAGAGCCCCAAGCAGGACGCCATCCTCGCCCTGCAGTCGGCCGGCAAGATGTCGCCGGAGGAAGCAGCGCAGAAGCTGTTCACGCAGCAGGGCGTGCAGCAGGGGCAGCCCGTCAACGTGCACGGCGCCAAGGTGGCGCGCAGCTTCCAGGCGCAGACGCAGCAGGGCGCCGTCGAGGGCGTGGCGGCGTTCATCCCCTACCACGACACCACCTGGGTGCTGCTCGGCTACACGCCGCAGGGCGGCCTCGCCAATTACGGCAATACCTTCCTCGATTCGATGAGCAGCTTCGGGGAACTCAAGGATGCAGCTGCGGCCAACGTGCAGCCGGCGCGGCTGAAGATCGTCAGGATCGCCCAGCCCATGTCGGTGAACGACTTCAATGCGAAGTATCCGTCCAGCATCAAGCTGGAGGAGCTGGCGCTGATCAACGGCGTCAAGAGCGGCGGGCAGATTCCCGCGGGGTACGCCAAGCAGGTCACCGGCGGGGTGGCGCAGAAGTAACCGCGGCGCGGGTCCGTGAAGGCACCCGCGCCGCGCAATGCCTGCTTACCTCACTGGACCACGGTCAGCGCCGTGTCGTCGACGAAGAAGCTGGTCTGCAGCGAGCTGTCCTCGGTGCCGACCCACTCCAGGCGGATGGTCTGGCCCTTGAAGGCGCTCAGGTCGAACGACTTCTGCACGTAGCTCGTCCCGTGGTTCAGGTTGCTGTAGGTCGCGAGCGTGGAGAGCACCGTGCCGGCGGTGTTGCGCACCGTCACCGTCAGCGTGTCGAAGGCGGTGGTCGTGGTCGTCTCCGCCGTGGTGATCTTCAGCCAGAAGGAGAACGTCGCCGAGCACGCGGTCGAGGGAATGGTGACGTTCTGGAAGAGGCTGTCGGTGTGGGTCGTGCCGTAGCCGTCCAGCCAGGCCTTGACGGTGCCGCTGTGCGGGGCCGACCCGTTGGTGCTGGCGTCGATCACGCTCGCCGTCGCCGTCCAGCCGGTGCCTCCGGACTCGAACCCCGGGTTGGTCAGCAGCTGCGAGCTGGCGGTGCAGCCGCCGCCGCCCGCGGCGGTGACGGTCAGGCTGACGGTGGTGGTGTGCGAACCGGAGGCGGCGGTGCCGGTCACCGTGAGCGTATAGGTGCCGGCCGCGGTGGTGGTGGCCGTGGAGATGCTCAGGGTCGAGCTGCCGCCCGAGGTGACCGAGGTGGGCGAGAGCGTCGCGGTGACGCCCGCCGGCGCCCCGCTCACCGTCAGGCTGACGGTCTGCGCGCTGCCGGAGGTGGTGGCGGTGGAGATGGTGGAGCTGGTCGAGCCGCCCGCGACCACCGAGACGCTGGAGGGGCTGGCGGAGATGGAGAAGTTGTTGGTCGGGGCAGCCTTCTGCACGATGCAGCTGCTGGTGGCGTTGTCGAACTCCGTCTGCACCGTGTAGGTGACGCCGTCGCCGCCCACCACGGTGCCCTGCTGGGCGTTGCAGATGTCGCCGATTTCCCCGTTGACGCTGTCGTACCAGGCCAGCGGCTTGGCCACGACCGAGGCGATGCCCACCTCGGCGTCGGTGACCGTCTCGATCATCTCGTGCGAGGCCACCGAGCACTGGTTCTGGAAGGTGGTCGGGGAATTTCCGCAGCCCGTGGCGCAGCCGGAGCCCGAGCCCATGTGCGGGTGGACGCCGTAGTAGACCTCGTGCCCGCCGACGTTGGCGATGGTGCCGTGGAAGGCGCAGAATCCGCCTGCCACGCAGGAGCTCGATCCTCCCTGGGTGATGGTCTTTCCCGCGGGGAAGAAGATGGCATAGTAGGTGTTGGTGTTGCCGCCCGCGTCCGTCGTCGGCGCGGGCAGGTGGCCGGCGGTGATCTGCGCGGCGAGCTCGTTCTGGATCTGCGTATCGCTGATGGTGGCGCCGTTGTTCCCCGCCGCCGGCGTGATCTGCACGCGCGAGACGAAGGCGCCGCGGCCGATGCTCTGGTTGGTGCCGCCCGCGACGGTGGTGTTGTACTCGGTGAGCCAGTCGAAATAAGCGCTGGCGCCCACGCCGGAATAGAAGGTGCCCATGTTCGGCGAGACGGTGCCGGCGACCTGCGGGATGAAGGTTCCCGTGCCGTAGAGCACCTGGACGACCTGGACGTTCGAGATCACGCGCCCGCCGTGGTAGGTGAGGTGCGCGCCGGCGGGAGCGGCGGCCGGCACGGGG
>DATDMU010000373.1:0-3563 GCA_036518615.1 Myxococcales bacterium | reverse complement strand
TCGGCGAAGCTGGGGTGGATGCCCACCAGTTGCAGCCGGGTGGCGCCGGCGCGCAGCGCGCCGAAGAAGAGCGCGGCGATGGTGGTTCCGGCGGCCGTGCCTCCGCCCACCAGCGCGACCGCGATGCCGTCGAAGCCGTAGCCGGTGCGGAAGACCCCCGGGTACTTGTGCTCGGTGCCGAGGACGAGCAGCGCGCCGCCCAGGCCCGCCAGCGCGCCGGAGAGCGCCATCGCCTCGCAGATGCGGCGGCCGGCAGGAATTCCCGCAGCCTCCGCGGCCTCGCGCCCCGCGCCTGTCGCGCGCCATTCGAATCCGCGCCGCGTGCGCGTGAGCAGCAGCCACACTCCCGCCGCGATCGACAGGGCCACGGGAAAGCCGAGGTCGAGCCGGCTCCCCGGCAGGAGCCGCGGCAGCCACGCTGCCCGGGCGATGGGCTCGGTGCCTGCCACGCTCACCGCTCCTGCTCCCGCAGCCGCGAGAGGGCCGGCGACGAGCCACCCGTGCACGAGGTGGATGGCCACCCAGTTCAGCAGGATCGTGCTGATCACCTCGTGCACGCCGCGGCGCACCTTGAGGAAGCCCGGGAGCAGGCCATAGCCAGCGCCCGCGAGGCCGGCGGCCAGAAGGCTGAGCGGGAGCGCGATGGGCGAGTCGAGGCGGCCCACCACCGCCGCTGCCAGGGCTCCCCAGATGAGCTGACCCTCGCCGCCGATGTTGAACAGACCCACGGTGAAGGCCACGGCGACCGACAGCCCGGTCAGGATCAGCACCGCGGCCTTGATGGCCGTCTCGCCGAGGGGGCCGCGCCCGCCCGCCGCGCCCGAGAGCAGATCGCCGAATCCCGCCAGCGCGTCGTGACCCGACGCCGCGACGGCGAGGAAGCTGACCAGCAGCGCGGCGGCGATTGCGGCGACTGCGCCCCAGAGCGGATCGCGCGCTGGAGCGAAGAGGCGCGCCCGCAGGTCAGGCACGGACGGGCTCCTGCCCCAGCATCATGCGGCCGAGGAGATCGTCGCCTGCGTCCGGCGGCACCTCGCCCATGGCGCGCCCGCCGAAGAGGACGAGGATGCGATCGCAGAGCGCGCGCAGCTCGTCGAGGTCCAGCGAGACCACGAGGAGCGCCGCGCCTGCGTCGCGCGCGGCGCGGAGCGCCTGGTGGACGCGGCGGCTCGCGCCCACGTCGAGGCCGCGGGTGGGGTGCACGGCGACCACCAGCCTGGGCGATGGGCCGCCGGCGAGCTCCCGCGCCGCCAGCAGCTTCTGCTGGTTGCCGCCGGAGAGGTCGCCGGCGCGGGCGAGCGGATCGGGCGGCCGGAGGTCGAAGGCGGCGATGAGCTCGCGCGCCTTGCGCCGCCTTCCCGCCACGTCGATGCGGGCGCCGCGGCTGTAAGGAGGGGCGCGGTGATGTCCGAGGGCGAGGTTCTCCTCGACGCTGAGGGGCAGGCAGAGGCCGCGGCGGTGCCGGTCCTCGGGCAGGTGCGCCACGCCGGCCGCGCGCGCGGCGGCAGGGGAGCGACGGAAGCGCGCATCTCCTCCCAGGGATGCCTCGCCGGAAGAGGGGCGCAGGCCCGTGAGCGCTTCCGCCAGCTCCGCCTGGCCGTTGCCGTCCACGCCGGCCACGCCGAGGATCTCGCCGGCGGAGATGTGGAAAGAGAGGTCGCGCAGGGCGCTGCGGCCGCCGGAGGACGCGCAGGAGAGACGGTCGACGCGGAGGAGGATGTCGGACCGCTGCGATACGATCGGAGTCGGGCGGGGCCGCGGGGCCCCGAGAAGGGCGGCGCCGCTCTCGCTCGCCACGGCCGGGGACCCCATCACCGACTCCGCAAGCCGCCCCGCGTCGGCGCCGGCGCGCGGGATCACCTCGACCAGCTTCCCCCGCCGGAGCACCGCGATGCGGTCGGCCACCGCCAGCACCTCGCGCAGCTTGTGGGAGATGAAGACCACGCCGCGCCCGTCCGCGGCCAGCGCGCGGGCGGTGGCCACCAGATCGTCGGCCTCGCGCGGCGAGAGCACCGCGGTGGGCTCGTCGAGGATGAGCACCCGCGCGCCGCGCCAGAGCTGCTTGACGATCTCCACCCGCTGCTGCGCCGCGACGCCCAGCGACTCCACCCGCGCGTCCACCTCGAGCGAGAGCCGGAAGCGCGCGGCGGCCTCCGCCACCTCGCGGCGCGCGCGGCTGCGATCCACGAATCCGAGCCGCCGCGGCTCGCGCCCGAGCACCACGTTCTCCCAGACCGCGAGCGGCCCCACCAGCATGAAGTGCTGGTAGACGACGCCGATGCCCGCGTCGATGGCGGCGCGCGGGTTTCCCGGCGGAAGCTTCCGGCCGAACGCGCGCACCGTCCCGGCGTCGGGGCTGTAGAGGCCGCAGGCGACCGACACGAGCGTGGACTTGCCGGCGCCGTTTTCACCCACCAGCGCCAGCACCTCGCCCGGAGCCACCGCCAGCGAGACGCCGTCCACCGCCGCGGCGCCGCCGAAGCGCTTGACGATGCCGGACAGCTCCAGCGCGTTCACGGACGGCCCGCCGCGGACCGCGCCAGCTCCTCGAGGGTGGCAGGAACCCGGAGCGCTCCGGAGACGATCTGTTCGCGCAGCCGCGCGACCTCCGCCAGCGCCGCCTCGCGCTGCGCGGCGGGAACCATCTCGCCCACCGGCGCAAGGCCGACGCCGCCCTCGCGCAGCCCGAGCACCACGTCTCCGCCGGTGAACCTTCCCTCGAGCACGTCCTTGACCGCCCGGTACACCGCCACGTCCACGTGCTTGATCATGCTGGTGAGGACGTTGCGCGGAGCCACGTGCGCCATGTCGCTGTCCACGCCGATCACCAGCCTGCCCGCCTGCTCCGCCGCCTTGATCACGCCCAGCCCGTCGAGCCCGGCGGCCTGGAAGACGATGTCGCAGCCGCGCGCGTAGAGATCGCGGCCCACCTCGATGCCCTTGCGCTCGTCGTCGAAGGTGCCGGTGTACGCCACCAGCACCTCGGCGGCGGGGTTGACCTGGCGCGCGCCGGCGCGGAACCCCGCCTCGAACTTGCGGATGAGCGGAAGCTGCATGCCGCCCACGAACCCGAGCTTTCCCCGCGACAGCCTCGCCGCCAGCGCGCCGGCGAGAAAGCTGCCCTCGTTCTCGCGGAACACGACCGCGCGCACGTTGGGCATCACGCTGGGCCTTCCCGCGGCGTCGAGGACGGGGCTGTCGATGAGCAGGAAGCGCGCGTTGGGATTGCGCGAGGCCACCGCGCGGGTGGCGGGCTCCATCATGAAGCCCACCGCGATCACCAGCTCGGCGCCCTGGTCCACCAGAAGCTGCAGGTTGGGCTCGTAGTCCTCCTGCGCCTTTCCCGAGAGCACCAGCGGCGGCGGAATGGGCAGCTTCGCGAAGCTCTGGCCGCGCAGGTCGGGAGGCAACGCCTCGGCCATCTGCGCATCGCTGAGCGCCTCGTAACCCCGGGCGGTGTAGCGCAGCCCTGCGGCCATCATCTCGAGGCCGCGCAGCGCGCCGTCGTTGAACGACTGGTCGCCGCGCCCGCCCACGTCGAGCGCGAGGCCCACGGTGTGCGC
>DATDMU010000372.1:0-9032 GCA_036518615.1 Myxococcales bacterium | reverse complement strand
GCGAGCCGCACCATCTCCGGGTAGCTGACCCAGTACGGGTTGGGGATCACCGCCTCGTCGCCCTCGTCGAGCAGCGCCATGCAGGCGTTGAAGAGCGCCTGCTTGCCGCCGGTGGTGGCGACGATCTGCGAGATGGGCCAGCGCACGCCCACTTCGCGGAACATCCACTCCGCGATCGCCTCGCGCAGCTCGACGATGCCGTTGGAGGCGGTATACTTGGTATATCCCTTGTTCAGCGCGTCGGAGACTGCCTTCGCCACGTGGGGAAAGACGGGGAAGTCCGGCTCGCCCACCGACAGCGAGACGATGTCGCGCCCCTCGCGCCGGAGCTGGATGGCGCGGGCGGTCATCGCCATGGTCGCGGACGGCTTGACCGCCTCGAGGCGCTTCGAAGTGGCGGTCATGTCCCGAACTTCCGGCGGAGGGCAGCAAGCACGTTGGTCGGTACCAGTCCGGTCACGTCGCCTCCCAGGCGGGCCACATCCCTGACGAAACGGCTGGAGATGTAGAAGTAGTCCTCTCCGGTCATCATGAAGAGCGTCTCCATGTCCCGGTAGAGCTTGCGGTTCATGTTCGCCATCTGGAACTCGTACTCGAAGTCGCTCACCGCCCGCAGGCCGCGCAGCACGGTGTTGACCCCCTCCTGCTGGGCGAACTTCACCAGCAACCCGGAGAACGTCTTCACCTGGATCCGCGAGTCGGCGGTGGCCCCGCGCAGCAGCTCCACCCGCTCCTCCACGGTGAAGACGGCGTCCTTGGCGGAGTTGTTGAGAACCGCCACGATCAGTCCGTCGAACATCTTCAGCCCGCGCTGGATGATGCTCAGGTGGCCGTTGGTGGGCGGGTCGAACGAGCCGGGATAGAGGGCGATCCGCTTCGACATGTGCCCGGAACCGTAGAGGAGACGGCGCGCCGGGTCAACGACCGCCGCTTTGCCGGGAGGGCGTGCATGCGCCGGCCCGCATGACCATTTTCCGGTCACATGCGCGCGACAACTCTGGTGACGGCAGCGATCTTGATGTCCGGATGTGCACAGGGGGCGGCCGATCCGCAGCCGCCAGCCGACGTGGCTGCCTCGCAGCCGCAGCCGCCAGCGGCGCCTCCGGGATCTGCCGCCGCTCCGCCCGCGACGGCTCCGCCGGGTGCAGGAGCTGCGCCCGCCGGTCCCTGCGATCCTTCGATCCATCCGGCGGCCGTGATCGCGAACCGCGGGAGCTGCCCGGGGATCGTTCCGGCAGCGGCGACCTGCGCCGCGGAGCTGGTCCTCTGCAACGGGAGCGGCAACCGGCCGGCGGCGGCCACCAGCGACGGCCGCGGCTCCGTGGCGCTCTTCTGCGCGAGCGATACGGGAACCTCCCGCTTCGGCGACCTCTTCGTGCCCAGGCGGGGCGGATTCGTCTCCACCCTGCCGCTCGGCGACGACGTCCGGCCGCTGGCCGACGGCTTCATCGTCTCCTCGGCCACGCTGACCACCTCGCCGCCCTCGTGGGACTTCCTCGCGCACGACGGCTCCTTGCGCGCCTCGCAGCCGTCGGGATTCCTCCTCTCGGCCGCGAACGGAGCGGTGCTCGTCCGGGTGGATGGCTCCGCTCTCGTGGCGCAGTCGGTCGGCGCCGACGGCACGCCGGGGAGGACGACGGAGCTGGCCGCGCTGCAGGCCCCCGAAGGCCGCCTGATGCTCGCAGGCGCCATCGACGTGTCCGGCGCGGCGCTGGTCATCTGGCAGGTGAACGGAGAGGCGCGCGCGAGCGCACGGTGGCTGAGCGCGAATGGAGCCGCGGCGACCGCGGCCTTCCAGATCCAGGGATGGCTCGACGGCATTCCCGCGCCCGCGGCGCTCGCCGGCGGCGGCATCGCGCTGGCGCGAGCGACGCAGGGCGGGACCAACCCGCCGCAATGGCGGTCGGTGGTCGCGGCGGGCCGCGCGCTCGAGGAACCCGCCCCTGCATGGCTCGCCAGCCGCGGCAGCTTCTTCCTCCTGCCCGGCGGCAAGGCGATGGCTTTCGGCACGGAGATCGTCGCGCCGGACGGCACGAGCTGCGGCACGGTGGATCTGGGCGCGCCGCTGCTGGGGATCGGCGTCGACGGCACCGCCATCGCCGCGCAGGACGCGAGGACCTTCCGGCTCTACCCGCAGCTATTCCGCTGAGAAGATCAGTACGCGCGTGTCCCCGTAGCGGCGCTCGTCGCGGAGCTGGAGCGGAGCCGCGACCTCCGGCGCCGGCTCGCGGCGATCCATCTCCAGCACCACCCGCGCGCCGGGCGAGAGCAGGTCGCTCGCGCGCAGCGCCTCCAGCGTCGAGGCGGCGGCGCGCAGCGCATAGGGCGGGTCGGAGAACACCAGGTCGTACTTCTCGCCGCGCAGCCGCGAGAGCGCGCCGGGCAGCTCGTCGCGCAGCACCCTGCAGCGGTCCTCGTAGCGCAGCGCCGAGAGGTTGTGGAAGATGACGCCGCAGGCGCGGGCATCGCTCTCGATCAGGGTGGCGCGGGCGGCCCCGCGGGAAAGCGCTTCCAGCCCCAGCGCTCCGGTCCCCGCGTAGAGGTCGAGGACGGCGAGGCCGTCCATCCGCTGCCCGAGGGTGTCGAACAGGCTCTGGCGCACCCGGTCCGCGGTGGGGCGCGTAGCGCTGCCGGGCACGGCGCGCAGCGTCCGCCCGCGCGCCTCGCCGCCCACGATCCTCACTCCTCCCCCTCGTGCAGCGCCGCAACCGCCGCGATCAGGCGCCTCGAGGTCTTCCGCGCCCCGGCGGCGCGGAACAGCTCCAGCGCCTCGAAGCAACAGAGCGCCTCCAGTCGCGACTGCGCGGCCGGGGGAAGATCGCGCAGGAGCCGCTGGTGCCGGGCCGCGGACTGTTCCAGCGTGGCGGAGGTCTCGTCCGCCCAGGCCTGCAGCGTTGCCCAGACCTCGCGCGGCGCAGCCCGGCGCAGCGCGCGCAGGAACGGCCCGGAGGCGACGAGCTGGCGCAGCCCGCGCTCGGCGAGGCCCCCGGCCAGCGATTCCGTGGCGGTGGACAGGGCGATGCCCTGCAGCTCTTCGCCGAGCGCCGCGGCATCGTCCTCCATTCCGGTGATCCGCACCGCGCTCGGCGCCGCGCCCCTTGAGCGGAGCTGCCGGGCCAGCTCGGCTGCCGCGCGCGCGCCGCCCATCGGAACGATCTCCAGGCCCAGCTCGAGCTGGCAGACCGGGGTGGCGGCGAGCGCGGCGTCCCGGGCGCTCGCTTGCGTATCCGCCGCCGCCAGCGACACGCCGGTGAACCCCGCCTCGATCTCGCGCTGCACCCGCTCGCGATCGGGCACCGCGCCGGCGGCGCGAGGCGGGTCCTTGAGCAGCGCCAGGGGCCCGCGGAAGTGCAGCGCGTCTGCGGCGGCGAAGGCAGCCTCGGCGAAGGCGCTGTCGTCCCGGCCCTCCTCGGGCCCTTTCTCCTCGCCCTGCCCGGAAGGCCGCACCAGAAGGAGCGGCGCCTCCGCGTCGCGCGCCGCCCGCGCGAATCCCGCCATGGCCGCGGGCGCCGGGGCGGCCAGCGCGATCACCGGCACCTGCTCCCGCGCCGCCGCCGCGAGCAGGTCGCGCACGCTCATGACCAGAAGCTCGCGCCCGCGCAGCCGCGACACCGCCGCCGCCGGACGCCGCGACCAGGCGAACTGGACCGCGTCGCTAATGAACCACCTCTTCGTGCCGGTACTGGTCGCTCTCGAACTGGATGGTGGTGTGCTCGATGGCGAAGCGCTCGCGCAGCACCGCCTTGGCGTCGGTGAGGACCTGGTCGTGGCTGCGGCACCCGGGACCCTCGCAGGTGACGACGATGTGGCAGCTCAGGGCCACCAGCCCGCTGGTGATGGTCCAGACGTGCAGGTCATGCACCGCGGAAACGCCCGGCACCTGCGCGAGCGCGGCCGACACCTCCCGCACCGCGATGTGCCCCGGCACGCCCTCGAGCAGCACGTGGACCGCCTCCCTGCAGAGGCGGACGGCGCTCCAGACGATGGTGGCGGCGATGAGGAAGCTGACCACCGGATCCGCTTCCAGCCTCCCGGTCCACGCGATCAGCCCGGCGGACGCCAGCACGCCCACCGAATTGAGCAGGTCTCCGGCGAGGTGGAGGAAGGTGGAGCGAAGGTTCATGCTGGCCTGCTCGCCGGCATGGGTGATCCACATGCCGCCCGCGTTGAGCACGATGCCGAGCGACGCGAGCGCCACCACCATGCGCAGATCCACCGGCTCGGGGTGCGCCAGCCGGTGCCAGCCTTCCACCGCGATGCCAGCGGCGATGGCGAAGAGGAGCGCGCCGTTCACCAGCGCCGCGAGGATCTCCAGCCTGTAGTAGCCGTAGGTCCGGCGCAGATCGGCGGGCCTTGCGCCGATGCGCAGGGCGAAGAGCGAGAGCGCGATGGCTCCCACGTCGGCCATCATGTGACCGGCGTCGGAGAGGAGCGCGAGGCTGTTGGACACCCACCCGCCCACCCCCTCGGCAACCATGGCCACCGCGGCCACGAGCAGGGCGATCGTGAGGCGGCGCTGCTCCCCGCCGCGCGGCGGATGGCCGTGCGCGTGATCGTGCCCGTGGTCGTGCATCCGGCGCGATACTAATGCGGGGCAAGCCGAGCTTCCAGCGAGGACATGCGCTAGATTCGCCGCGCATGCAGGAAGAGCTCGAAGGCGGCGAATCCGGCTTCGCGGTGGCGGCGGACGGAACGCGCATCCACTGGACGGCGGTGGGCCGCGGAGCCCCCGCGCTGGTGTGCTGCGACGGCATCGGCTGCGACGGCTTCGCCTGGAAGTACGTGGTCCGCGACTTCTCTCCGCGCCACCGCATCGTCCGCTGGCACTACCGCGGGCACGGCCGCAGCGGCATTCCCGAGGACCGCAGCAGGGTGGGATTCGACGACACCTCGGCGGATCTGCAGGCGGTCCTCGCCGCGGCGGGCGTCTCCCAGGCCGTCTTCCTCGGTCACTCCATGGGCGTGCAGGTGGCGCTGGAATACCACCGCAGGCACCCCTCCCAGGTGCTGGCGCTGGTGTTGATCTGCGGCTCGCACGGCCTGCCGCTGGACACCTTCCACGACAGCAAGGCGCTGAAGATCCTGCTGCCCTCGATGATCGCGGCGGCGGCGAAGTATCCGCAGGCGATGGCGCTCATCTGGCGCCTCGTCTCGGGAGGAGAGCTCGCCTACCAGGTGGCGATGCACCTGGAAGTCAACGCCAGGATGGTCAAGCGCGACGACTTCGCGCCCTACTTCGCCCACCTCTCCGGCATGGACCCGCAGCTCTTCCTCGGCATGCTCCGGCACGCGAGCGAGCACAGCGCCTTCGACCACCTGCCGCAGGTCGACGTGCCGACGCTGATCGTGGCGGGCACCGACGACACCTTCACCCCCTACTGGCTCAGCCAGGAGATGCACGACCGCATCCGCGGCTCCGAGCTGCTCACCGTCCCCGGGGGCACGCACGTCGCGCCCATCGAGCAGCCCGAGCTGATCGCCCTGCGCCTGGAGAAGTTCCTCGCCGCCCTTCCCGCGCGGAAGAAGCAGAAGAAGCTGCGCAGCGCGTGAGCCGGCTCGCCGCGCTCTCGATGCTCTTCGCCCTCCCGGCGCTGGCGCTGGATCCGCGCTTCGTCTGGGAGACGCTGGAGACGCCGCATTTCCAGGTGCACTACCACCAGGGCATGTACCGCTACGCGCAGAAGGCCGCGCGCGCCGCCGAACTGTCGTACGCGCGCCTCGTGCCGCTGCTGGACCACGTTCCCGACTCGCGGACGCACATCGTGGTGCAGGACGACACCGACTTCGCCAACGGCAACGCCACCCCGCTGCTCTACAACCTCATCCACGCCTTCGCCGCCCCGCCCGACTCGCGCAGCACGCTGGCGGACTTCGACGACAACGTCTACGAGCTGGTCTCGCACGAGTACACGCACATCCTCCACCTCGACACGGTCTCGGGGGTGCCCGCGGCGGTGAACGACGTCTTCGGCAAGCTGTGGATCACCAACGGCAGCCAGCCGCTCTGGTTCATCGAGGGCATCGCCACCTTCGCGGAGAGCGCGGTGAGCGGCGCGGGGCGCGTGCGCAGCTCCGAGGAAGAGATGGTTGTGCGCGCGGAGGCGCTGGCGGGGAAGCTGCCGCGCATCGACGCGCTCTCGAATCTAATGTTGGACTGGCCGCGAGGTTTCGGCCAGTACACGGTGGGGTCGCGGTTCCTCGAATGGATCCGCGACCGGTACGGGCTGGGCGCGCTGCGCGACCTCTCCCACGACTTCGGCGGCCGCGCCATTCCCTTCGGGATGAACTTCAGCGCCTCGCGCGTGCTGGGGAAGACCTACCTCGCGCTCTACGACGAGTTCTGCGCGGACGAGCGGCGCCGCGCCGAGGAGCTCCGCGACCAGGTCCGGGGGCGCGGCGAGACGGAGATCGCGCGGCTCACGCATCTGGGAGAGTGGGTGCGCACGCCGCGCTGGAACGCGGACGGCTCGACGCTCTACTACACCAACGCGGGGCCGCATCGCCGCGCGGAGATCCGCGCGCTTTCCAGGGGCGGGGCGGGTCCCGCCGACCGGCACGTGGCCACGCTGTATTCCGACGGCGCCGGCGACGACGGCCTTTCGGTGGGCCCCGACGGGCAGGTCGTCTTCTCGCGCGCGGAGGTGTACCAGCAGTTCGAGCTGCTCCAGGATCTCTACTCGGTCGATCCGGCCAGCGGCCAGGAGCGCCGCCTCACCCGAGGCCTGCGCGCGCGCGGGCCGGACGTCGCCCGCGACGGCGCCATCGCCTTCGTCTGGCGCAGGCCCGGCGGCAACACCGCCATCGCCGAGCTTCCCAAGGGAAGCGATGTCCCGCGCGTGCTCTTCGAGGATGCTTCCGGAGAGCCGGTGGACAGCCCGCGCTACTCGCCCGACGGATCGCGGGTGGCCTTCCTGCACCACCGCGAGGGCGCGTGGGACCTGCGCATCCTCGACCGCGCCACCCTCGAGGTCTCCGACGTGACCCACGACCGCGCGCTGGATCGCGACCCGGCCTGGACCGCCGACGGCAAGTGGCTGCTCTTCAGCAGCGACCGCAGCGGCGTCTACGACATCTATGCGGCGCGGGACGGCGAGCTTCGCCAGGTCACCGACGTGGTGCTGGGAGCGTTCGAGCCCGCGCCCTCGCCGGACGGAAAGCGGCTCGCGCTCGTCACCTATGGACCTTCCGGCTACGACGTCGGCAGCATGCCGCTCGACCCCGGGAGCTGGCGACCGGTGACCGCGCCGCCGGTCGCGGAGGAGCGCCCCCCGGTGACCGCGCTGCCCGCCGACGAGGCGTATCCGTCGCGTCCCTACTCGCCCTGGGAGACGCTGCGCCCGCACTTCTGGCTTCCCTTCGCGGCGGCGGACGTCCAGGGCACCACCGTGGGCGCGCTCACCGCCGGCTTCGACGCGGTGGACCGGCACGAATACGCCGCGTCCGCGTGGTGGAGCCTCAGCGGAAAGGAGCCGGGCTGGGACGCCCTGTACGTCAATCATTCCTTCTATCCCGACCTCACCCTGGAGCTCACCCGCACGCTCGACGATCCGCAGGCCGCGGGAGGGATCGACGCGCGCGGCTTCTACTACGAGACGGCCATCGGCGGCTCGCTCACCGCGGCCTTCCCCTTCTCGCAGGTGGCGCGCAGCCAGGCGATCTCGCTGACCTACGAGCTGAACCGCCTTTCGGTACACGCCAATCCGCTCGGCGTCGCCACCTCGCCCGGGCTCCTCGGCGCCGCCACCCTGCGCTACTCGTGGTCCGACGCGCGCAGGTTCGTGCGCAGCATCTCCCCGGAGGAGGGCGGCCGCTTCAGCGCCGCCTTCCGGTTCTCCGACCGCGCGCTCGGCAGCGACTTCTCCTTCTGGCAGCTCTCCACCACCGGCTCGAAGTACTTCGCGCTGCCCTTCGCGACGGACGGCGTCCCCTGGCACCATGCGCTCGCGCTGCGCGCCTCGTTCGGCGTCTCCGACGGCGATCTCTCCAACCGGCACGACTTCTTCCTCGGCGGCTTCCAGCAGGGCAATCCGCTCACCAGCGTGATCAACCCCGCCAACGCGCCGGTGCGCATCCTGCGCGGGTTCGCGGCCGACGCCTTCCACGGCACCGCCTTCGCCCTGGGCAGCGCGGAGTACCGCTTTCCCATCTGGAACGTGGAGACCGGGCCGTGGACCCTGCCGGTCTACCTGCGCAGGCTGCACGGCGCCGTATTCTGCGACGCAGGCGACGCCTTCAGCTTCAACCGCCACGACTTCGGGCTGCACGCCGGCGCCGGCGCCGAGCTTCGCGCCGAGACGGTGCTGGGATGGATCCTTCCCGTCGACCTGCGCTTCGGCTGCGCGCGCGGGCTCGAGCGGAGCCCGCTGGCGGTACTGGATTGCTACGCGGCGCTGGGCGGGATCTTCTGACTCTCGCGGCCGCGTCGGCGAGGGGATAGTTTCCGCGCATGCGGCGCGCGCTCCTGCTTCTCGGCGTGCTGGCGGCCTGCGGAGGGCCCGCCGCGCCCGACTCCGACCTGCCGCCGCCCGGAGAGTTCCTGCGCTCGCTGTTCTTCAAGCCTACCCGCCAGGTGGTGCTCGACGAGCACGACTGGGAGCTCGCCTGGCCGCAGCTCTCCGGCGAGCGCTCCGTTCCGCCGAAGGTCGACTTCGTGCATTCGATGGTGCTCATCGCGGCCCTGGGAGAGCGCCCCACCAGCGGCTACTTCGTCACCATCCGCGACGCGAGGATCATCTCCGGGGGGAGGCTTGCGGCAGTGGTGGACGAGTCCATTCCGGGTCCGGGTTGCGCCGCCCTCCCGGTCACCACCGCCCCCGCCATCGCCGCGGTGGTGCCCAGGGTGACCGCCGACGACGTGGTCCTCTCGGAGAGCGTCCACACCCGCCAATGCAGATAGCTGAGATGGTTGGACGCAAGTCCTTTTCGTGAGCGGCAGAGGCAGCCGGCCGTGGAGTGGTGTCGACGGCTGATCAGCCTGAGATTCGCGGGTTGGCTACCGCATGACCCTCATCCGTCGGGGGCTGCCTCGGTCT
>DATDMU010000371.1:0-7161 GCA_036518615.1 Myxococcales bacterium | reverse complement strand
GGGTACTGCCGGTAGTCCACCCGCTCCACGTGCCCGAGCGCGTCCCAGGTCACGGTCCGCCGTCCCGACTGGGGCCGCGCCTTGAGCGCGAAGACCTCTCCTTCGCCGACCTGGGCCACGTCGTCCGGGTCGTGCGCGGTGATCTCTCCGTCGAGGGCGGCGCGGGCGCCCTGCTCGTCGAAGAGGCGCGGCTGGGGAGGCTTGCCGAACAGATCGAAGATCTTCGGGTCCTCGGCGCCGAGACGCCAGATGGCCACGCCACGCAGGTGCAGCCCCTGCAAGGCTTCCAGCTCCGCGGCCATGGCAGGCGCGTCGAGGAAGCTCACCCTGTGCTTCTCGCCCGAGGCGTCGTCGTCGTACTCGAAGGAGCTGCTCCGGGAAGCGGCGTCCCACTCGACGGGCACGTCGTTTTCGCGCGCCAGCGCCAGCGCCTGGGCGAAGCTCAGCTCCTGCGCGGGCCGGGCGGTGTCGCCGTCGGCGTCGAGCGGCCAGTCGTACCCGTAGGCGCCGAGGGCGACCACGATCTTGTCGGCCGGGGCGCGCCGCAGCCATGCCGCCGCGCTCGCGGCCACGAACTGCGGGGTGGCGATGGGCCCGGGATTGTCGGCCGCGGAGTGCTGGTCGTAGGCCATCACCACGAGGAAGTCGGAGGCGGCGGCGAGGCGCGCAACCGGCACGCCGTCGGGCGCCGCGGGCACGTCCACGCTGAGCGACAGACCGCGCGGGTGCAGTTGCGCCCAGGCCGCTTCCACGAACGAGGCGAGCTCCTGCCAGGTGGCCGCGTCCAGCTCCTCGAAATCGAGGTTCACGCCGGCGAATCCCCGATCCTCGCAAAGCCTGGCGAGTCGCTGCGCCGCATCCTTGCGCGACTTCTCGCTGGCGAGGAGGGGCTTCACCAGGCCGCGGCGGAAGCCGCCCTCGGCGTAGTTCGACACGGTGGGGATGAGCTCCAGGTGAGCCGCCGCCTGCGCGACGCGGGCGTCGTCCTCGACCACGAAGTTGCCGTCGGGGCCGAGGCGGATCCACTCGGGCATGGCGTGGGTGAGCTGGCCCGCGTGCGCCTGCAGCGAGCGCACGCTCTCCTCGTCCCAGTTGACGGTGAAGCCGGCCAGCACCGGCTCGCGCGCATCCGCCTTCTTGCGTCGCTTCTGGGCGGCCTGGGCCTGCGCGAGCAGATCGCCGAGTCGCCGTTCCTCCTTGCGGTACTCGCGCTCGCGCGCCCGCGCCTCCAGCGGATGTGCGGTGGGAAGCCTGGACGCCGGTGCCGGTTCGGGCCCCTGCGCCACCCGGGACCAGGGCGCGGGAAAGACCGAGAGCAGGAACACGCCGAGCGCGGCGACCGCGCCCGCGGCACCCAGGATCGACGCGAAGCGCACCGCGAACCCGCGCCTCCCCGACTCGTCGCGAAAGATGGCCATTTCGAAACCCTTGGACGCGCCTGCGGCGGCTAAATGCATGCGCTGCGTCGCACCTTTTGATACACCCCTGCCGTGCACGACGACCTGCCGCAGCGCAAGTCGCAGCACCTCGATCTGGTGCAGCGGCCGGAGGTGGAGCCGGAGGGCGTGGACACGCTGCTCTCCTGCGTGAAGCTCGTGCACCGCGCGCTGCCCGAGCTGGCGCTGGCCCAGATCGATCTGACCACCCGGCTGTGCGGCAGGACGCTGAAGGCGCCGCTGATGATCACCGGCATGACCGGCGGCACGGAGCGCGCCGGGCAGATCAACCGCGACCTGGCCCTGGTCGCGGAGGAGGAGGGCGTCGCCTTCGGGGTGGGATCGATGCGCGTCCTGCTCGAGCAGCCCGCGCTCCTCGACACCTTTGCGGTGAAGCCCGCGCGTCCGCCCCTGCTCTTCGCCAATCTCGGCGCGCAGCAGCTCGCGCAGCGGGGCAGCGGGGCCGCCCTCCGGCTCATCGAGCTGCTCGGCGCCGACGCCATCGCCATCCATCTGAACCCCGCGCAGGAGCTGGTGCAGGCGGACGGCGACCGCGACTTCCGCGGATGCCTCGAGGCCATCGCCGCCCTGGTGCGCGAGGCGGGCAGCGACAAGGTGCTGGTGAAGGAGACCGGCTGCGGCATCGGTCCAGCCGTGGTGCGCGAGCTGTGGGATCGCGGGGTGCGCTCGGTGGACGTGAGCGGCGCCGGGGGAACGAGCTGGCCGCGGGTGGAGCAACTGCGCGCCAAGGCGCCACAGGCGCGCGCCCTGGGCGAGCTGCTCAGCGACTGGGGCATTCCCACCGCCGCGTGCGTGGCGGCGGCGCGCGCCGCGGTGCCCGAGGTCGCGCTCGTCGCCTCCGGCGGGCTTCGCTCCGGCCTCGACGCCGCGCGGGCCATCGCCCTCGGCGCCGACGTGGCGGGCTTCGCCCTGCCGCTCGTGCGCGCCCACCAGGAAGGGGGCATCGAAGGCGCCCGCGCACGGCTCCGCGCCGCGGTCGGCGCCCTGCGCGCCGCGTTCCTGCTCTCCGGAGCGGCCGATGCGGCGGCGCTGCGCGCTTCGCGGCCCGTCATCCTCGAGCCGCTGCGCGCGTGGATCGACGGGCTGTCGAGATGAGCCGCGGCCGCGCGCCGGGCAAGGTGCTGCTGCTCGGCGAGCACAGCGTGGTCTACGGGCATCCCGCCCTCGCCGCGGCGATTCCGCGCTACGTGAGCGTGGAGGTGACCCATGCGGACGAGGCGCGGATCGAGCTGCCCGGCGGCATCCAGGTGCCGTTCGGCGTCCTCGAGGCCGCGCGCGAGATGGCCCGGGCGGCGGGCTTTGCCGGCGCGTTCCATGCACGGGTGCAGAGCGACATTCCCCTGGGCAGCGGCCTCGGCAGCTCGGCGGCGCTGGGCGTCGCCCTGGCGCGGGCGTTCAAGCCCGGCTGCGACGCCGCGGAGGCCGCGGACCTGGCCATGCGGCTGGAGCGCGTGCTGCACGGAGCGCCCTCCGGCGTCGATCCCGCCGCCTGCGCCCGCGAAGGCGTCATCTTCTTCACCCGCGGCGAGCCGCCTGCGGTCGAGGATGTACGCGGCTCCGCCTGGCTCGCGGTGGCGCTCACCGGCATCGCGCGCGGAACGCACAGCACGGTGATGCCGCTCGCGGAGAGGCGCAAAGCCGACCCCGCCATCGACGGATTGCTCGCGCAGCTCGGCCGCCTCGCCCGCGAGGGCCGCCGGCTGTTCGAGGAAGGCGCGCTCGAGCCGCTCGGCGCCCGCTTCGACGCGGCGCACGCGATCCTGCGCGATCTCGGCGTCTCCTGCGCCGAGCTGGAGCAGGCGGTGGCCGGCCTCAGGGGCGCAGGCGCGCTCGGAGCGAAGCTCACCGGGGCGGGCGGCGGGGGGGCGGCCATCGGGCTCGCCCGCGACGAGGCGCACGCCCGCGAGATGGCAGCGCGGACCTCCGGTTTCGCGGTAAAGGTCGGGGCGTGAAAGCCACCGCGCAGGCGCACGCCAACATCGCGCTGGTGAAGTACTGGGGAAAGCGGGACGACGCCCGGCTCCTGCCGCAGGCAGCCTCGCTCTCGGTTGCCCTGGACCAGCTGCTCACCACCACCACGGTGGAGCTGGGGGCGGCCGAAGACTCCTTCGAGCTGGACGGGCGCCGCGAGGACCCGGCGCGGGCCCGGGCGCTGCTCGACGCGGCCGGCATCCACGCGAGGGCGCGCATCGTCTCGCGCAACGCCTTTCCCACCGCCGCCGGGCTCGCCTCCAGCGCGAGCGGCTTTGCCGCGCTGGCGGTGGCCGCCTCAGCCGCCGCGGGACAGGACCGCCCGGTCGCGGAGCTCTCCGCGCTGGCGCGGCTGGGCAGCGGCTCGGCCACCCGCAGCGTTCCCGGCGGATGGGCGGTCTGGGAGGGCGAGTCCGCGCGGCAGGTCTTTGCGCCGTCGCACTGGGACTTGCGCTTCTGCATCGCGGTCTGCGCCGCCGGTCCCAAGCAGGTGGGCTCCCGCGACGGCATGCGAACCACGCGCGACACGTCGCCCTATCACGCGGCATGGATCGAGCAATGCGGCCGGGATCTGCGGCAGGCGCTGGATCTGCTCGGGCGGCGCGACCTGCGCGGGCTGGGCGCCCTGGCGGAGCGCAACGCCCTGCGGATGCACGCCGACGCGCTCGCGGCCGATCCGCCGCTGCTCTACTGGCAGCCCGCGACCGTCGGATGCCTGCTCGCGCTGCGCGAGCTGCGCGCCGGCGGCGTTTCCGCCTGGGCCACCATCGATGCCGGGCCGCACGTGGTGGCGCTCTGCGCGCCGGCCGATGCGGGGCGGGTGGAGGCGGCGCTCCGCGGAGTCGCGGGAGTGAACGAAGTGCTGGTCTGCGCTCCCGCCGGAGGCGCCCGCGTCGTCCCATGAGCGGCGAGCTGGCAGCGTGCGGGAAGGTCTTTCTCGCCGGAGAATACGGGGTGCTGGACCCGGGACGGCCCGCGCTGGTGGCGGGCATCGACCGCAAGCTGCACGCGCGCTGGGAGCCGGCGCCGGAGCTGCGCCTCGTGCACGGGCCCACCAGGCTGGTCTGGGACGGCGGCGCGGCGCCTCCCGAATTGCGCTTCGCGGCGCGCGCGGCCGGCCTGGCGAGGAGCTTCTGCGGCTCTGCGCGCGGCGTCCGGATCGTCTTCGAGGACGACCTTTCGCTGGAGGGGCGCAAGCTGGGCCTCGGCGGCAGCGCGGCGGCCTGCGTGCTCGCGGTCCGCGCCGTGTGCGCTGCTGCCGGCCGCGCCGCGGATGACGAGAGCATCCTTCCGCTCGCGCTCGCCGCGCACTGGGCGGAGCAGGGCGGCTCGGGCAGCGGCGCCGACGTGGCCGCGGCCGCGCTGGGCGGGGTCCTCGAGGTGCGCTCGCGCATCCCCTGGCGCTCCGCGGAGGAGGTGATGGCGCTGCCCGCGCAAGAGATCGCCGCGCTGCGGCCGCTGCAGGTCCGCCGCGTCCGCACTCCTCCGGATCTGCGGCTGATGCTGGCCTGGACGGGCGAGCCCGCCGACACGCGCATCCTGGTGCGCGAGGTGCGCGCCTTCTCGCAAGCCCTGCCGCAGCGCTGGGCGGTCCGCGCCTCCGCCATCGAGGCCGCAGCCGTTGCGCTGCGCGATGCCCTCGAATCCGCCGACGCCGCCGCCGCGCTCGACGCGGTCCGCGGCGCAGCGGTGGCCATGGCCGCCCTGGGCGAGGAGGCGCGCGCCGGCATCGTGACCGCCGATCTGGCGCTGGCCTGCGCGCTCGCGGCCTCGGTGGGCGCGGCGGGAAAGCCCAGCGGCGCCGGCGGGGGCGACTGCGCCGTCATCGTCGCCTTCGGCGACGAGGCAGCCGGACGCGCCGAGGCGGCGCTGCGGCCGCGCTTCTCCGTCTTTCCCGTCGCCCCGGCATGATGCTCGCGCTCTTGCTCGCGGCGCAGCTCACCCGGCTGCCGCAGCTCGTCGACGCGCCGCCCGCCGTCTACCCGCCCGAGCGCCTCGCGCGCGGCGAGACCGCCGACGTGGCGTGCAGCGTGGACATCGACGAGAGCGGAAACGTGACGGCGGTCGCGGTGGAGAAGCCGGGCTCGCCGGACTTCGACGTTGCGGCGGTGGAGGCGATCCGGCGGTTCCGGTTCTCTCCTGCGGAGATCGACGGAAAGCCCGCGCCGGTGCGCATCCGCTACGTCTACCACTTCGTCATCCGCCGCGAGCCGGCGCAGGTCGCGCCCGCGGCGAGCGCGGCGGTGCACGGCGAGGTGGTGGAGGCGGGCAGCCGCAGGCCGGTGGCCGGCGCCGAGATCCTCGACGACACCGGCGCGACGGCGGCCACCGACGCGCAGGGCAAATACACGCTCAGGACGGCGCCGGGGCGGCGCAAGCTCACCGTCGCCGCGCCGGGATTCGAGAGCCGCGAGATCGAGGTGGCCGCCGTCGACAACGGCGAAGTCGCGGCGCGCCGCGCCTGGCTGCACCGGACGTCGGTGGGCGACCTGCAGGCGACGGTCCCGGGCGAGAAGCCGCACGACGCGCCCACCCGCCGCACGCTGACGCACGACGAGCTGGTCAACGTCCCCGGCAGCCTCAACGATCCCATCCGCGCGGTGCAGAACCTGCCCGGGCTCGCGCGCTCGCCGTTTCTCGGCGGGCAGCTCCTGGTGCGCGGCTCGCCTCCACAGGACACCGGCACCTATCTCGACGGGCACCGCATCCCGCAGCTCTACCATTTCCTCGGTGGGCCCTCCGTCATCAACGAGCAGCTCCTCGACCGCATCGACTTCTACCCCGGCGGCTACGGCGCGGTGTACGGCCGCAACCTCACCGGCGCCATCGACGTGGCCACGCGCAAGGGCGACGCGCAGGGTCTCCACGGCTCGGGCTCGCTGGATCTGATCGAGGCGGTGGGATTCCTCGAGGGCCCCATCGACTCGCGCACGCAGTTCGCCGTCGCCGCGCGGCGCAGCCACATCGATCTCTTCCTGCCCCTCTTCATCCCCGACGACCCCAACCGCGGCGTCACCAGCATCATCCCCATCTACTGGGACTACCAGGCCCGGGTCGACCACAAGCTCGAGAACGGCGACGACCTGGGGCTGCTCTTCTTCGGCAGCGACGACAAGCTCACGCTGGTGCAGAAGGGCGGGAGGCGCCAGCTGCCGCTCTCGGTCAACTCTCATCTCGCCTTCCACCGCGTCGTGGGCGAGGTTCGGCACACCTTCTCCGACGACCTTTCGCTCAGCCTCTCGCCGGCCCTGGGGTGGACGAAGCAGACCGCCGAAAGCGTCGGGGTGGGCGCCGGCGGCTTCGCCAATCCGCAGAGCGCGGACGTGACCATCCTCACCGGCGAGCTGCGCGCGGAAGCGCGCTGGCGCATGTCGCGCCTCCTCGAATGGCGCGCCGGAGCGGATCTCGAGTTCGACCGCGCCGCCTACAGCGCCGACATCCAGTCCTCGCTGCAGCTTCGCAACCTGGGCATTCCCGTCACCCAGCGGGTCACCTTCTCGCGCGTGCAGCCGGTGCAGGAGTGGGGAGAGTACCTGGAGGCGCAGGTGAGCGCCGGCGCGCTCTCGCTGACGCCGGGGGTCAGCGACAGCGGGCCCGCGCTGACCTGCGCCTCCAGGTATTCGCCCCACTGCTGCACCGGCTGCACTCGCGCGAACGTCACCCGCTGGGTGACGGGGATGCCCAGGTTGCGGAGCTGCAGCGAGGACTGGATGTCGGCGCTGTAGGCGGCGCG
>DATDMU010000370.1:0-10305 GCA_036518615.1 Myxococcales bacterium | reverse complement strand
GCGGGCGTCATCTCGCTGCGGCCGCCCTTCGAGCGGGTGACGTGCCGCGAGGCGTTCGAGCGCCACGCCGGATTCGACCCGATTCCGCTCGACGCCGAGGCCTTCGCGCAGGCAGCGCGCGCCTGCGGGGTGCGGCCCGGTCCCGGCGCCTCGTGGGACGACCTCTTCAGCCAGGTGCTGATGGAGCGCATCGAGCCGGCGCTGGGCATCGACCGGCCCACCTACCTCACCGAGTATCCCGCCTCCCAGGCGGCGCTGGCGCGGCTCAAGCCCGGCGACGAGACGGTGGCCGAGCGCTTCGAGCTGTACGCCGGCGGGCTGGAGCTGGCCAACGGCTTCTCCGAGCTGTGCGACCCGGGCGAGCAGCGCGCGCGGCTGCAGCGCGAGCAGGAGGAGCGCCGGCGCCTGGGGCGGGAGGTGTTTCCCCTCGACGAGAAGTTCCTCGCCGCGCTGGACGCCATCGGCGAGGCGGGCGGGGTGGCGCTCGGCGTGGACCGGCTGCTCATGCTCACCACCGGCGCCGCGAGCATCGCGGAGGTGTTGCTCTTTCCCGCGGCGGAGGAATATCCGGCGGCGCGGAGCGCGCGATGATCGTCCTGCGCTTCCTCCACACCGTCTTCGGCTGGCTGTGGATCGTGGGCGACACCATGGTCTCCGCCATCCTCATCGGCATCTCCGGCGAGTCGGAGCGCTCCGACCGGCTCCTGCGCTCCTGGGGCAGGAGGTTCGTCCGCGTCACCGGATCGCGCGTCATCGCCCGGCAGGATCCCGGAATCGTGTCCGGCCGCAGCTACGTCTTCGTCTCCAACCACACCTCCAACCTGGACGCGCCCGCCATCGTCTCGGTGCTCCACCACCCGCTGCGCTTCATCGCCAAGCAGGAGCTGTCGTACATCCCGGTCTTCGGCTGGGCGGCGCGGCGCATGGGCCACGTCTTCATCGATCGCAAGAACAACGCGCGCTCCACCCGCGCCATTCGCGAGCGCATCGGCCGCGGGCTGCGCGGCGAGTCGCTCTTCTTCTTCGTCGAGGGCACGCGGTCCACCACCGAGGATCTCCTGCCCTTCAAGAAGGGCGCGGCGGTGGCGGCGCTGGAGACGGGGCTCGACTGCGTTCCCATCGCGGTGGCAGGGGCGCGCGACGTGCTCAAGCCCAAGGGCTTCTCGCTCTTCCGGCCGGGACCGGTGGCGGTGGTCTTCGGCAAGCCCATCCCGCTCGACGGTCACACCATGGAGCGGCGCGCGGAGCTGGTGGCGGCGCAGCGGGCGGCGGTGGAAGCCGCGCTCGCCCAGGCGCGGGAGCTGGTGGCCACGGCGAGGCTCACGGAACGCGCAGGATCAGGCACTTGAGGTAGCGCGTCTCGGGAACTCCGAGGAGCGTGGGGTGATCGCGCGCCGCGCCCCGGCGCTCGACGACCTGCGCGGTGCGCTTCGCGTCGGCCGCGGCCTGCAAGACCGTGCGCTCGAAGGTCGCCTCGTCGACGTGGAACGAGCAGCTGCATGTCACCAGCACCCCTCCGCGCGCGAGGAGGTGGAAGGCGCGCAGGTTGATCTCCTTGTACCCGCGCACCGCCGCGTCCAGGGACGACTTGCTCTTCGCGAAGGCGGGCGGGTCGAGCACGATGGTGTCGTACTTCTCGCCGCGGTCGCTCTCGTCGCGCAGCAGATCGAAGGCGTTCGCGACCTTGAATTCGAGATTGGCCGCGCCGTTGCGGGCGGCGGCCTCGCGCCCCTGTGCCGCCGCCTGCTCGCTGATGTCCACCGCGGTCACCTGCTCCGCGCGGCGGGCGAGCTGCAGCGCGAAGGCGCCGCCGTAGGTGAAGCAATCCAGCGCGCGCCCCTGGGCGTACCGGCCCGCCTCGACGCGGTTCTCCGCCTGGTCGAGGAAGGCGCCGGTCTTCTGCCCTTCGAGCAGATCGGCCACGAGGCGCACCTCCCCCTCGAGGAACTCCACCGGCCCGGACAGCTCGCCGCGGAGCACTCCCTTGCGCAGGGCGAGCCCTTCGTAGGCGCGCACGCGGACGTCGTTGCGCTCGACGATGGCGCGCGGGCGCAGCCGCTCCTCCAGCATGGCCGTGAAGAGGTCGCGGCGCGCGTCGGTGGCCTGGGTCAGCGTCTGCAAGCTCAGGCAGTCGGCATAGCGATCGACGATCAGCCCGGGCAACAGGTCGGCGTCGCCGTTCACCATCCGCGCGGCGCGGCGCCGCTCGGGGTCGGGCCGCAGGGCCTCGCGCAGCGCGATGGCCCGGTCGAGGCGCGCGGCGAAGAAATCCTCGTCGACCGGCTCGTCCTCGCGCGTGACCAGGCGCGCGGCGATCTGGCTCTGCGCGCAGTAGAAGGCCTTGCCCACGAAATAGCCGCGCTCGTCGGCGAGGCGCACCACCTCCCCGCCCTGGAGCGAGGCCGGCGCGGCGATGTCGGACCGGTAGGCCCAGATGTGGCCCTGCGCGAGGCGCTCGACCGCGCGCCTGGAGAGCGTCACGGTGGGCTCGTCGGAGGTGCCGCCCGCGACCGCGCCCAGCACCGGAGGCGGCCGGTGGGGATGGGAGCGGACCAGCGCCTGCTGCACGTCCCGCGCGGCGCGCGATCCCTGGCGGATACGCTCGAGGCGGCGAGCCTCGCGCGGGGACTTCGGAGGCTCGCTCATCAGCGCCCCTAATCTACACGGCGCGGCCTCCGGCGGCACCGGCCGGCCGCCCTGGGGGCGTGCGGGCGGCGGATGCGCGGGCGCTTTCCGATGCTCAGGGTAGCGACAGGAGGCTCCATGGCCCGCATGTCGAAGAAGCTGAGGATCGGTTCCGCAGTGCTCGCCGCGATTTTCGCTCTCACCACCACCGCCACCGCCGCGCTGGCGGCGGAGGAGAATACCCAGACCGAGAGCACCGCGAAGCCCGAGAAGCACCACAGCAAGGCGAAGGGCGCCATCGTCGGCGGCACCGGCGGCGCGATCGTGGGCGGCAAGAAGGGCGCGGCGGTGGGCGCCGCCGGCGGCGCGCTGGTGCAGCACCACAAGAACAAGAAGGCCGCGAAGAAGGCCGAGAAAGAGCAGAAGCAGTAGCGGTCCACACGCCGCGGCGCGATCGGCTAGGCTGCGGCGATGACCGGACCACTGCTCGACGAGGCGGCCCGTATCGCGCGTGCGTTCGCGCGCGAGCGGCTGTTGCCGCGCGCCCGCGAGCTGGAAGAGGACGGCGGAGCGCCCGCCGGACCGCTGCCGCTGCGCGCGCTGATGGTGGAGCTGGCCGAGTCGCTGGGCCTTGCGGAGCTGGCGCGCGACGCGGCAGCGGATCCTGCCGCGCACGGCGGTCTTCTCGCCACGCCGGAGCTGACCGGGACGCTGCTGTACGAGCTGACCCGCGTCCTGCCCGGCTTCGCGCTCTCGTTCGGTGCCAGCCTGGGGCTCTGTGGCCAGTCGCTGCTCCGCCGCGGCACGCCCGCGCAACGCGAGCGGTGGGCGGCGCCGGTGCTGGGGTTCGGGCGCGTCGGCTGCTGGGCGATCACCGAGCCGGAGGCAGGGTCGGATGCGTTCTCGCTGCGCACCCGCGCGCGCCGCCTGTCCGGCGGCGATTTCCTGCTCTCCGGGGAGAAGTCGTTCATCACCAACGCGCCCATCGCGGACGTCTTCGTCGTCTTCGCCAGGGTGGAGGGCGAGCCGCACGACGGCTCCATCCGCGCCTTCGTCCTCGAGCGCGGCGATGCGGGGCTCACGACCAGCAAGCCGCTGGAAAAGATGGGCATGCGCGCCTCGCCCACCGGTTCGATCTTCCTCGACGAGGTGCGGGTGGGCCCGGAGCGGCTGCTGGGCGATCCCGGGGAGAGCGGCAAGCGCGCCGCCATCGAGACGCTGCTCTCGGAGCGCGCAGGCCTCGCGGGGATGGCGCTCGGCATCATTGAGGAGAGCCTGCACGTCGCGACGCAGTATGCGAAGGAGCGGCGGCAGTTCGGCCAGCCCATCGCGCAGTTCCAGGCCGTGCAGTTGCGCCTCGCGCGCATGTACGCGGCGCAGGAGACGGTCCGCGCGCTGCTGGAGCGCGGGCGCAGGCTGGTGGAGTCGGGGGACGCGTCGCTGGCGTATTTCTGCGCGGCCAAGTACACGGCGGCGACGCTCGCGACCGAGTGCGCGCTGGAGGCGGTGCAGGTGCTGGGCGGGAACGGATATACCGCGGAGTATCGCGTGGAGGGGCTGGCGCGCGACGCGAAGCTCCTGGAGATCGGCGGCGGCACCAGCGACATCCAGCTCCTGGCGGTGGCGCGGGAGCTGCTGCGGTAGGCGACTGCGGGTGACCGGTTGCGCTCACCGCGCGGTCGCAGCCGCTGCAGCCTCGTCGCCCAGGTTCGGGCAGGAGCGGCGATAGGGGGCGTCGCCCAGGTAGCGAAGCCACTCGTCGGGCGCGAGGTTTCGCATGAGCCGCTTGCAGGCCTCGTCGCGCAGGTCTTCGCTCTTCCAGAGCCACAGGACGGCCGCATGCTTTGCGCCCCCCGTGAGCAGATAGCGCCCGCCACCCGCGAAGGCAGCGTCCTCGAAGCCTTCGTCGCTGCTCACCTGGCTGAGGAGCTCGCCGGTGACCGCGTTCCAGACATTGACGCCGTCAGGGCTCACCGTAGCGAGGGTCTCGCGGTCGGGGCTGAAGCGGATGCCGGCGATCGGTTCTTCCTGGCGCAAGGCCGCGCGCATGCGGCCGCTGGACAGGTCGAAGATCCTCACTTCGTTTTCCGCGACGGCGATCAGCGCGTCTCCCCGGGGGTGGAAGACGGGTCTCACCGCTTCATCGACCGCGATCCGGGCGATGCGGCGGCCACCGGCGATCTCGAGGAGATCGAGGTAGCTCGAATACGAGCCCTTCCGCGGGTCCTGTTCGGACACGACCAGCGCGACCATCTTCCCTTCCGGCCCCAGGCTGAACTTCTCGACGCGCTTTGCCGGCAGCCGGCCAGTTTCCCGCATCTCGGGAAGGGCCCACACCCGGATCGCGCTGTCGTCCGCGGCACGGTCCTCCTTCGCCGCGAGGAAGCTCCCGCTGGAGTCGAACGAGAGCTTGCCGGAAAACGTGCCGGCGACTGGACCGAGCTCGCGACCGCTCGCCGTTTCCCAGATCCGCAGCGCGCGGTCTGCGAGGTCGAATGCCGCGACATGCCGCGCGGAGATGGCGACGTCGCCGACCGGGTGACGCGTGAGCTGCGTGAAGGAGATACCTTTCTTTCCGGTCGTATCGATGAGGAATGGCTGCCTGCTCCCGGAAGCGGCGAGGTGCGTTCCATCCACGCTGAACGTCAGGCGCTCCAGGCGCGGCGAAGGCAACTCGAGCGGAGGCGACCTCGGTTCTCCGCGCGAGGACCAGAGCCGCACGGTCCCGCCCGCGCTCGTCGCGATCAGTTCGTCGTCCGCGGACACGGCAACGGCTTCGACTCTCGTGCGATGTTCCGCGCGCCAGAGCAAATCGCTTCTCTCCAGGCTCCAGACCTCCACATCCCCATCCATGGCGCCCGACGCCACGTACTTGCCGTCGGGACTGAATGCAATCACCTCCGCCCCGCCCGGATGCGCGGTGCGCAATCGCTCCTGTCCGGACGAAAGGTCCCAAAGGCGCGCGGTCCCGTCGGTCGAGGCGGTGCCCAGCAGCGTGCCTTCGGAATTGAATGCCACCGCCTGCACGGGGGCGCCATGCGGAAATCGCATCAGCTCCTGTCTGCTCTCGAGCTCCCAGACCCGGGCGGTCTGGTCTCGCCCTGCGCTCGCCAGCAGGGTTCCGTCAGGACTGAGCGCCACCGCGTCGATCCAGTTGAGCCCGCGACGGTCCGGAGATCCCAGGTGTGCCGCCTCGAAGAGCAGCTTCCCCGTGGTGACGTTCCAGGCCGCAACCTTTTCTCCGCTCGCGGCCAGCACATCGGAGCCCCTGGCGAAGGCCAGGTCGAGACCGACGGCGTCGAACGCCCATCGTCTTCGCACCGCGTTCCTCACCACGTCGACCAGGCTGATGGTCCCGTCCGTGCTGATGACGCCAAGATGACGTCCGTCGGCGCTGAAGACGACCTTGCGAACCTCGGAGCCGTGTTTGATCCGCAGGACCTCGTTGCCGCTCGCTACCTCCCAAAGCCGCGCCGTCGCGTCCTTGCTGCCGGTGGCCAGGTAGTTGCCCGCCGGGCTGAACGCGACGGTGCTCACCCCGTCGTCGTGGAGCAGCCTCTTCAATTCACGGGCATTCGCGGTATCCCGGATCCGGACCTGGCCGTCGTTGCTGCCGCTCGCGATCAAGAGGCCATCGGGGCTGAACGCCGCGGAGGTGGCTTCCGAGCCCATGCCAGGAGCTTTCCAGCTGAACCGATTTCCCGGAAGGTCGACGATCTCGCCTGGCCGCTCCTCGTGCGACAGCGACATCGGCGCCGCAGTCTTCCCGCCTCGCGTTTGCATCAGATCGAGCGTGCCGTCGTCGCGCGCCGCCGCGACCAGCCTGCCGTCGTTGCTGAACGCGAGCGCCCGCACCCGCTGCGCATCCGGCCCGTCGTATCGGCGCGAGGACACCGGGCGCGGCAGCAGCGACATCGCAGCACGCAGCGCGAGATTGCCGTCCGGCCCGGCCTGCACCCGGGTCGATTCCACGGCCAGGAGGACGGCGAGCGGCAAGCGATCCACGTGCTGCGATACGATGGCCCTGGACTCTGCGGCCAGCCGCCCTGCAGTGGCGACGTTGCTCTGGTGGACCGCTTGCGCGCGCTCGGACTCGGCGATGCGTCGCTGGCGCACGGCAAACCAGGCCGCCGCCGCGAACGACAGCGTCAACACGCTCAACGCGACGATCACCGACCAGGCCAATCGCCGCGTCCGCCGGTAGAGACGGACGTCTTCGCCGATGAGCTCTTCCTTGGGCCGTCCGGTGAGCGTGGCCGCGATCTCCGCCACCGCGTCGCGAAAGCGCGGATGGCTCAACGACAGATGGGACTCGTTGCGCGCCCAGCTGAGATCCAGGTACAGGGGCTCGTCGGCGAATCCGCGGACCAGCCGCGGCGGGACGGCGCTGCTCGTCCGCACGTCGAATTGATGCAGGTTCGCATCCCACGCCAACGTGCCGTCGGTGAGCACCATCAGCACCCGCTCCACCGGACGGCGGCCGATCCAGTACTCGATTTCGCGATCCACCCAGATCGAGCCAGCAGAGCCGGGAGACGCCAGGAGGATGAACCAATCCGATCGATCCAGCTCCGCCGTGATGCTCGACCACAATTGAGGGGTCAAGGCGAGGTTGGTCGTGTCGTGGAAGACGTGGAGGGCGCGCAGCCGGTACCAGGGCTTGGCAAAGCGATGCAGGCCGCTGCGCAATGCGGGTGCGAGCTTGCCATCGGCTGCATGGCTATACGAGATGAAGGCGTCGTACCGCATCGAGCCGGTCCCCCCGGGGACGCCGCGCCTCTGCGTCGGTGAAGTGATACGCCTTCTCCCATTTGCCGACCAGCGTGTCGGCGAACGGTCAGGATTGGCGTGCTCCTCCCGCTCGTGCGACGGCGGTTGCCGCGACCGCGCGGCGGATGCGGCCGAGGACGGCGAGCGTCACTCCGCCGGTGATCGCGGCGCCGCCGATCACCAGGCGCGCCGTCACCGGTTCGCCGAGCAGCGCGACGGCGGCCACCGCGGTGAGGGCGGGCGTCGCGATCTGCACCACTCCGGCGCGCGCCGCGGAGAGGTAGGGCAGCACGGTGTTCCAGATGGTGTAGCCAAGCCCCGAGGCGAGGCCGCCCGATGCCAGCGCGAGCGCGATGCCGCGGCCGCTCAGGTGCGCTGCCGGGGGTGCCCAGAGGGCGGCGATTCCCCAGAGCACGGCAGCGGCGGGTCCGGCGCGCACGAACGCATCGGCGGTGGCGCAGAGGCCGTCGCGCGCCCGCCGGCCGCGCAGCGAATACCAGCCCCACGACGCTCCCGCGCAGAGCATCGCCAATGCGGCAGCAGCGGGCGGCGCGTGTGCGCCGGGCAAGGTGAGGGCGGCGAGTCCGCACAGCGCGACACCCAGCCCCGCCCAGACGCGCAGCGGCGGCCGCTCGCCATGCGCCAGCGCCGCCGCGAACATGGTGGTCTGCACGGCGCCGAAGAGGAGCAGGGCGCCCACGCCGGCACCCATCTTCAGATACGCCCAGGAGAACGGAGCCGCGTAGAGCAAGAGCGCCGCAGCCGACGGCCAGCCGGCTTCCGTCGCTCTCGGCGCGCCGGGCCGGAGCTTTCGCGAGAGCACCCAGAGCACCGCCGCTCCCGAGAGCAGCCGCAGCGCGGTGAACGACGCCGCGCCCGCCTCTCCCGCTCCGAGCGCGCTGCGCGCCAGGAGCGAGTTGGCGGCAAACGCGCAGAGCGCCATCGCGCAGGCCAGCGTCAGGCGGACCGGCGTCACGCCCGGCCAAGCGCCTGGGTCAGGTCGTCCACCAGGTCCTGCCCGTTCTCGATTCCCACCGAGATGCGGATGAAGCCGTCGTCGATGCCCAGCTTGCGCCGCGCATCCTCTGGCACCGACGCGTGCGTCATGATCGCGGGATGCTCGATCAGGCTCTCCACGCCGCCCAGCGACTCGGCTACCGCGAACAGCCGCAGCGATTTCAGGAACGCGCGCGCCGCCGGAAGCCCGCCCTTGATCACGAAGGTGAGCATTCCCCCGAAGCCCTTCATCTGCTGGCGCGCGAGCGCGTGCTGCGGATGGTCCTCGAGGCCCGGCCAGGTGACGCGCAACACCTTGGGATGTCTGCGCAGCGCCTCGGCCACCGTGCGCGCGTTCTCCTGGTGCCGCTCCATCCGCACGTGCAGCGTCTTGAGGCCGCGCAGGACCAGGAAGCTGTCCATCGGCCCCGGCACCGCGCCCACGGCGTTCTGCAGGAAGGCGAGCTTCTCGTGCAGGTCGTCGCGCCGGAGCACGAGCGCGCCCGCCACCACGTCGCTGTGGCCGTTCAGGTACTTGGTCATCGAGTGCGCCACGATGTCGATGCCCAGCTCCAGCGGCCGCTGGAAGAACGGCGTCGCGAAGGTGTTGTCGCAGACCGAGATGACGTCTCGCCTGCGGCAGATCTCCGCCACCGCCGCGAGGTCGCAGATCTTCAGCATCGGATTGGTCGGCGTCTCCAGCCACATCAACCGGGTGTTCGGGCGGACCGCCGCTTCCACTGCCCGCAGATCCGTCACGTCCACGTAGGACTGCTCGATGCCCAGCCGCTTGAACACCTTGTCCGCCAGCCGGAAGGTGCCGCCGTAGAGGTCGTCGCTGAGCACCATGTGGTCGCCCGCCGAGAGCAGGTGCAGCACCGCGTCGGTGGCGGCAAGTCCGCTGCCGAAGGCCAGGCCGTGCTTGCCTCCCTCCAGCGCCGCGAGGCAGCCCTGCAGCGCGTCGCGGGTGGGATTGCGCGTGCGCGAGTATTCGAAGCCCTTGTGCTCTCCCGGTCCGCTCTGCGCGTAGGTGGAGGTGAAGTAGACCGGCGTCATCACCGCGCCGGTGGTGGGGTCGGGATGCTGCCCGGCGTGGATGGCGAGCGTCTCGAAGCGGTCCGTATCGTGGGTTGCCATGGCGCGGCTGCATAGCACCGATGCGAGCTGTCTGTCTTGACCATACAATCTGTCTGTGTTAGACAGACAAGCATGGGCGCGACGGTGCGGATCGATCTCCAGGCGACCGAGCCGGTCTGGCGGCAGATCGCCGATCAGATCCGCGCCGCGCTGGTGGCGGGCCGCATGCGGCCGGGCGATCGGCTGGCCACCGTGCGCGAGCTGGCCGTCGACCTGGGGGTCAACCACAACACGGTGGCAGAGGCGTACCGGCAGCTCGCTGCGGAGGGGTTCCTCAGGCTCCTGCGGGGAGTGGGCGCGGTGGTGCTGGAGCGGGAGACGCCGCGGGCGGCGGCGGGAGAGCAGGAGCGGTTCGCGCGCAGGCTCCGGCTCCTGGTGGCCGAGGCGCGCGCGTCGGGAGTGCCGCCGGGCGCAGTGCAGTCGGCGCTGCGAAGGGCTCTGGAGGACGTGTCATGAGCGACATCCGCGAAGCCTCGCTGGAGTCGGAGCAGGCCGGACTGCCCGGCGGCGCGATCATGCAGGTGGGGCCCTTCGCGCTGCTCGCGGTCGCGGCGCTGTGGCTGTGGGCGCACTGGCGCGAGCTGCCGGAGCGCCTGCCGGCGCACTGGAACTGGCGCGGCGATCCGGACCGGTTCATCTCGCGGACGGCGCTCGGCGCGACCATGCCGCTGCTCATCGGCACCTTCGTCTGCGTCCTGCTCCTCGCCATCCAGGCCGGCATCCGGTACGGCGCTGTGCGCTCGCCGCTGCGCCGGCTCTCGCTTCGCGTCCTGCTCG
>DATDMU010000369.1:0-5070 GCA_036518615.1 Myxococcales bacterium | reverse complement strand
GACCGGCTCTTCGTCACCACCGATCTGATCGACGACTGCCTGGTGGCCTTCGCGCCGGCGAGCTGGCAGCGGATGGCGGAGAAGATCGCCTCGCTCTCCATGTTCGACGAGCGCACCCGCCTGCTCACGCGCAGCTTCATCGCGCCCGCGCAGGAATGCCCGGTGGACAAGCTCGGCCGCATCCTCATCCCGCCCATCCTGCGCGAGCACGCCGGCATCGGCGAGGAAATCACCTGGGCCGGCACGGTGGAGCGCATCGAGGTGTGGTCGCCCGCGCGCTGGGCGGAAGTGCAGCGCAAGGCGCGCTCTCCCGAGACCAAGGCCGATCTGGCAAGGCGGCTGAGCGAACTTCTTTGACCGAGGTGTCCGAGATGGCGGAAAAGTCTTCTTCCCGAAGCGGCGTGGGTCGCGGTGAGCACAAGGCGGCGGTGCTGGCGCTCAAGCCGGCGCCGGGGCCCCGCGCCTCCGGATTGCGTTGGGGAGACAACGTCGCCACGGTCTCGGTGCGCGGGGATCTCGATCGCGACGCGCTCTGGGCCATCGACTACACCATCGGCCGCGCCGCCGTCGAGGCAGGGCGCATCGTGCTCGACCTGCGCGAGGTCACGCACCTGGACTACGGCGGCGTGCCGGAGATCGTGGCGCGGCGGAAGGAGCTGCTCTCGCGGGGCGGAGATCTGCTCATCGCCGTGCGCAACCCGTACGTCGTCAACATCCTCAAGGCCGCCGGCGGGGCGGAGCTGGTCCTCTTCCGCAGCGCCGAGGAAGCGACCGGCGCCTGCGTTCCGAGCGCGCGGGTGCGGATGATGCGCAAGGGGAGCTGATGGCGTTCGTGCACCAGACCGTGCTCCGCCGCGAGGCGGTTTCGCTCCTGGCGGCGGCGCCGGGAAAGCTGATCCTCGACGGGACCCTGGGAGGCGGGGGGCACGCCGAGGCGCTGCTGGACGCCGGCGCGCGCGTGGTCGGTCTGGACCAGGACCCCGCGGCGCTGGCGGCGGCGCAGGCCCGGCTCTCGGGGCGCGACATCGTCATCGCGCACGGCAACTTCCGCGACGCGCGGGCGGTGCTCGATCAGCTCGGCGTGGGCGAGGTGGACGGCGTACTGGTGGACCTGGGCGCCTCCTCTCCGCAGCTCGACGATCCTTCGCGCGGCTTCTCCTTCCGCGGCGAAGGCCCCCTCGACCTGCGCATGGACCCGACGCGGGGGCGGCCGCTGCGGGAGCGGCTCGACGAATGGGACGAGAAGGCGCTGGCGCGCATCCTCGACAGCCTGGGCGAGGAGCGGTTCGCGCGGCCCATCGCGCGCGCCATCTGCCGCGCCTGGGCCGACGGAAAGATCTCCTGCACCCGCGATCTCGCCGAGGTGGTGGCGGGCGCGGTGCCGCGCAAGGCGTGGCCGGACAAGATCCATCCCGCCACCCGCACCTTCCAGGCGCTGCGCATCGCCGTCAACGACGAGCTGGGCGCCCTGGACGACTGGCTCGACCAGCTTCCGCGCATCGTCGCCAGAGGCGGCCGCGCCGCGGCCATCAGCTTCCATTCGCTCGAGGACCGCATGGTGAAGCAGGGCTTCGCCCGGCTGGCCACGGGCTGCATCTGCCCGCCCCGGCTGCCCGTCTGCGCCTGCGGCCGCGTCGCGCAGTGGAAGCTCCTGACCCGCAAGCCGGCCACGGCGGGAGAGGAAGAGCTTCGGGAAAATCCCCGCGCCCGCAGCGCGCGCCTGCGCGCCGTCGAGAGGCTGTCATGACCGGACCGACCCCGAGCGCCATCCGCCGCAACATCGACCGGCGCGGCCTGCACGATTTCGCCTGCGGCACCGCCGCCTGCGCGCTGCTGGCGGGCGCGCTCCTGCTGCACGCGGGGGTGCGGACGCTGGTCACCGAGCGCGGCTACCGGCTCTCGCGCCTGTCCGCCGAGTACCGCGAGCTGACCTCCGAGCACGAGCGCCTGCAGATCCGCGCGGCGGAGCTGGCCAGCCCCCAGCGCATCGAGGAGCTGGCCCGGACGCGGCTGGGCATGGGGCCGCCCGCCCGCGACCGCATGGTGGTCCTCGTCGGAGGCAACCCGGTGGCCAGCCCGGTGGCGACGGCGGCGAGGTGAGAGTTGCGATGGGGCGCGCGCACGCAGAGAAGGCGGACGGGAGGTGGATGCGGGCGCGCGCGCTCCTGCTCGGTTTCGCGCTGCTCTCAGGCTTCGCCGTGGTGCTGGCCCGCGCCGCGAAGGTGCAGCTCCTCGACCGCTCGCGCCTCTCCCGCCTGCAGCGCGACCAGACCCGGCGCGAGCTGGAGTGGGCGCCTCGGCGCGGGCTCATCGTCGATCGGCGCGGCGCCGCGCTGGCGGTGACGCGGGACGTGGACAGCGTCTTCGCGGACCCCTCGGCGTTCGAGACGCCGCGGGCGCGGCAGCTCGCCGCGGTGCAGCTCGCGCAGGCCTTGCGCATGGACCGGCGGAGGATCCTGGAGAAGATCGGCCGCGCCGATCGGCGCTTCGTCTGGATCCGCCGCAAGGTGGACGAGGCGACCGCGGAGCGCGTGCGCGCCCTCGGCCTCGACGGAGTGGAGCTGGTGAAGGAGCCGAAGCGCTTCTATCCTCAGCATGAGCTCGCAGGCCACGTGCTGGGGTTCGTGGGCGAGGAGAGCGGGCAGGAAGGGCTGGAGCGCGAGCTCGAGCCGTATCTGCGGGGCAAGACGGTGCAGGTGCAGGCCACGCGCGACGCGCGCGGCCACATGGTGCTGGAGCACGGAGCGCCCGACCCGGCCGAGCTGACCGGCGCCACGGTGACGCTGACCCTGGATACCGCCATCCAGCTCGCCGCGGAGAAGGAGCTGGCCAGGGCGGTGAAGACCGCGTCTGCCGTCGGCGGCTGGGCGCTGGTGATGGACGTGAACAGCGGCGCCATCCTCGCGCTCGCCTCGAATCCCGCCTTCGACGCCAACAAGCCCGGCCGCGATCCGCTGGTCTGGCGCGACCGCGCGGTCCAGGATCAGCTCGAGCCCGGCTCCACCATCAAGAGCTTCGTCATCGCCCGCGCCATCGACGAGGGCGTGCTGCGGCCCGACGAGCTGCTCTACTGTGAGCACGGCCTCTGGGCGCACGCGGGCAAGAAGCTGCACGACACGCACCCGGTGGACTGGGCCACGCCGGCCACGGTGCTGCGCGAGTCGTCCAACATCTGCGCGGCGAAGATTGGCGAGAAGCTGGGGAGGGAGAAGCTGATCGAGGGGCTGCGCGCGTTCGGCTTCGGCGAGAAGACCCAGGTGGGCTTGCCCGGCGAGGCGCGCGGCGCGCTCGGCGACCCGCGGCGCATGCCGCAGATCGCGGTGGACACCACCTCCTTCGGGCAGGGGATGAGCGCCACCGGCCTGCAGACGCTGGTGGCGATGGCCGCCATCGCCAACGGCGGGGCGCTGTTGCGGCCCTACGTGGTGCAGAAGGTGGTGGCGCCGGACGGAACGGTGCTGCTCTCGCGCGGCCGGGAGGTGGTGCGGCGGGCCATCCGTCCCGAGACGGCGCGGACGCTGACCGCGATGCTGGAAGAGGTGGTGCAGAAGGGCACCGGCACGCGCGCCGCTCTTTCCGAATACCGGGCCGCGGGCAAGACCGGGACCGCGCAGAAGGTGGACCCGGTGCGCGGCGGCTACGGCGACAAGCGGCTCTCCAGCTTCCTCGGCTTCGCTCCGGCCGACGCGCCCCGGGTGGCCATCCTGGTGGTGGTGGACGAGCCCGAAGGCCGCGGCGGCGAGGTGACCGGCGCGGTGGTCGCGGCGCCCGCGTGGGGAGCGATCGCGCGCGAGGCGCTGCGGCAGCTGGAGGTGTTGCCGCAGAGCTCGCGGGAGGAGGCGCTGGCGGACGCGGCCCGGCCTGCCGGGACGGCCGACGCGCCGCCGGACGTCCGCGCTGCGGGCATGGTCGCCTGGCCTTCGGGCGCGGCGGGTCGCAAGCCGCCGGGACCCGGGCAGATCGCGGTACCCGACGTGGGAGGGCTGGGGGCGCGCTCCGCCATCCGCCGCCTCGGCGAGGCGTCGCTCGAGCCCGAGTTGCGCGGCAGCGGGCGGGCGGTCGCGCAGTCGCCGCCCGCTGGAGCGATTGTCAAGCGCGGTGCACGGGTGAAGGTCACGCTGGCGCCGCCAGGGTAGCCGGCGTAGAGGGAGATTCTGTGCTGCTGCGGGAGCTGTTCGCGGGCGTGGATGCCGCGGTGCCGGACGGTGCGGCGCCGGTGGAGGTGCGCGCGCTCGCGGTCGATTCCCGGCGCGTGAATCCCGGCGCGCTCTTCGCCGCGCTGCCCGGCGTCAATGCCGACGGCGCGCAATTCGTGCCCCAGGCGGTGCAGCGCGGCGCGGTGGCGGTGCTCGCCTCGTCGCCGCTTTCGACCAGCGTTCCGGTGGTGGTGGCGCACGACCCGCGCAAGGCGTTCTCGCTCGCGGCCGCGCGCTTCCACGGAGAGCCCTCCCGCCGCCTCTCGCTCTTCGGGGTGACGGGAACCAACGGCAAGACCACCACCGCCTACCTGATCGAGCAGATCTCCGCCGCCCGCGGCCTTTGCACCGGGTTGATCGGCACGGTCGAGTCGCGCTGGCCGGGAGGCCGGCTGCCGGCGACGCACACGACCCCCGAGTCGCACGAGCTCCAGCATCTGCTCCGCAGGATGCTGGAGGCGGGAGCGGAGGTGGTGGCGATGGAGGTTTCCAGCCACGCGCTCGCGCAGGAGCGCGCCGCGGGCTGCGTCTTCGCCGGCGCAGCCTTCACCAACCTGACCCGCGATCACCTCGACTACCACGGCACGCTCGACGCCTACTTCGCGGCCAAGGCGAAGCTGTTTCGCGAGCTGCTGCCGCGCGGATCCCCGGCGGTCCTCAACTTCGACGACGAGCGCGTGCGCGGCCTGGCCGGCGAGGTGCCTCACGCCATCGGCTTCACCGCGCGCGGCGCTCCCGGAGCGGCGCTCGCTGCACAGGAGATTCGCGGCGATCTTTCCGGCCTTCGCTTCCGCCTGCGCAGCGCGGCGCCGCTGCCGGACGAGCTGGTGGAGGTGACCAGCCCGCTGGTCGGCGCGCACAACGCGGAAAACCT
>DATDMU010000368.1:0-8294 GCA_036518615.1 Myxococcales bacterium | reverse complement strand
ATGGCTCCTCCGCGAAGCGGCTGCTCCCGTCGATGCGACGGGGCGGTTCCAGCAACTGTACGCGCAGCACGCGCGGCGCGAGGCGAAGGTGCTGCTCGTCGGCGGCATCTTCACCGACTTCTATCCGGGATATCTGCGGCGCATCCGGCGTGCGCTGGACGCCTCGGAGATCGACATCGACAGCGCGCGAGGGACGCTTCGCGACAACGCGGCGAAGATCCGCGACGCCGTGCTGCGCGAGCGCGAGCCGGTCGTCCTGCTCGGCCAGAGCAAGGGGCCGCTCGACATCCACGCCGCGCTGGTGCTGTATCCGCAGCTCCTGCCGCGCGTGCGCGCCTTCGTTTCCCTGCAGGCGCCCTTCGCGGGAACGCCGCTCGCGGAGGATCCGCGCCACTCGCGCATCCTGCGGCGGCTCGCGCCGGCGGCGTTCTTCCAGATGGGATACGAGCACCGCAAGCGCTTCCTGCGCGAGCACGGACCGCTCTCGCCGGTGCCCACCGTGGCGCTGGCGACGTCGACGGCTCGCGCCGGATTCATGCTGGAGAAGACGCGCCGCTACATGGCGGAACGGCATCAGGCCATCAACGACGGTTTCGTGCCCCTCGCGGACGCACAGATTCCCGGCGCCCGCCTGGTGCATCTCGAAGGGATGGATCACGCCTCGCTCGCGCTCGCCTGGATGCGCCCGCGCGCCGCCTACGAGCCCGGGCGGGTCGCGCGGGCGCTCGTCGCGCTCGCGCTCGATCGATAGTCCGACGCGGGCGTGTTGCATGCGCTGATCCTCGTCTCGCACCACAGCCTGCTCGACGGCCGCGGCGCGGCGCAACTGGTCCTCGAATGGCTGGCGGAGATGGGGCGCGTCGCGCGCGGCGAGCCTCCACAGGCGGGGAGCCACACGCCCGCGCCGCCTCTGGGCGCGGTGGTTTCGCCGCCTTCGTTGACCGAGCGTGCGACCTATCGGCTGCGCCGCCTTGCAACGCGGCTGCGCGCAGGGCCGGTGCCGGACGGCGTGTTCGAGCAGCGCGGTGGGCCCGCCGAGCGCAGCACCGGAGTGCTGACCAGCAGCTTTCCCGTCGGGCCGCTGCGCGCACGCGCGCGCCGGGAAGCCACCACGGTGCAGGGCGCCTTCCAGACGGCCGTCGCCATCGCGGTGCGCGAGGCGTTCGGCCTCACCGGTCCACTGCCGATCTCGACGCCCCTCAACCTGCGCGCGCACGTCGAGCCGCGCCTGCCGCCCGACGCGCTCGGGTGCTACGTCGCGTCCCTCGAGACGCGCGACGCCGGCGGCGACACGATGCAATTCTGGGAGCGCGCCTGCGAGGCGCGGCGGGAGCTGTCCCGCCTGCTGGCGCGCAAGGACTGGCGCATGGCGTTCGACGCGACCCGCAGCCGCATCGAACCGCTGAAACGGCGGCTGGACGCGCTCGCGGCGGACGAGCAGCGGCAGGGTCGCGTGCACTTCCTCGCGCTCTCGAACCTGGGCGAGTTGAAGGCCGGCGACGTCGCGCCGTTCCCGGTCGAGCGGCTGCACGGCGCGACCGCGAACCATGGCGTAGGCAACGTGCTCGCCTTCTCGGCCAACTCGATCGCGGGCCGGCTCTGCTGTTCGCTCCTCTACGTGAGGCCGCTCGTCAGCGAGGAGCGCACGCGGCAAGTGCTGGAGCGCGCGCGGGCTCTCTTGCTGGCGGCCGCCGGGATGGAAAGGCCGGCCGCAGTGCCCGAAGCCCGGAACCCCCCGCCGCCTGACGGACCATGCGCGGCCGCTACCGCGCGAAGACCAGCTCCGCCGTCTTGCGCCACGAAGGTCTCGCCAGCAGCCGGTCGAGCCAGCCGCGAACACGCGCATACTGCGAAAAGTCGAATCCTCCCTCCGCGATCATCTGCAGATGCGGCGCGTAGGCGATGTCGGCGAGGGAGAAGTCGCTCTCCAGCCACTCGCGATCGGCGAGGCCCGACTCCAGCACCGGCAGGTAGCGCGCCAGCTCCTTGCGCGCCGCCTCCGCCGACTGCGCGTCGCCCCTGGTCTTCCAGAAGGCCTGCACGCGCGCGTTGGTGAAGCGGAAGAGCGGAATGCACGCCGGCGTGACGTGCGCCGACTGGAAGAAGAGCCAGCGCTGCACCCGCGCGCGCCCCTCCAGCGTCGACGGCAGGAGACGCGCCTGCGGCAGCTTCTCCGCCACGTACCAGTTGATGGCGTTCGACTCCCAGAGCGTGAGCGCGCCGTCCACGAACGCCGGGATCTTGCCCATGGGGTTGAGCGCCAGATATACGGGCGACCGGTTCTCGCCGCCCCGCGTATCGACCAGGTGCGCCTGGAAATTCGCTCCCGCTTCGTTGAGCCCGAACACCGCCCGCGCCGAGTTGCCCGACATGTGGCCGTAGTAGAGGTCCATGAGCGGGCAGGTTAGCCCAAATGCGCAGCCCGTGCGTCAGATCGCCTCAGCTCGCGCCGCGGCATTGATTCCGCGGCGGCGATCATCTATTGGAATACGAATGCAGTCCCTGCCCCAGCCGACCTGTCCGCGCGCGCTCTGTACGTGTCGCCGGCCGGCTGCAGGGCGCTGATCCACCTCCGCACTCACGTCCCCCAAGGCCGGCCTCGAAAGCACCTCGCACGCGGCCGTTCCGCGCCCTGGCCGGCGCATTCGCGGACGCCGCAGAACCACGGAGTCCGTCATGTCGAACTGGTTTGCAGACAATGCCCTGACCATCGGACGCACGCCGCTGGTGCGGCTCAACCGCATCGCCAGAGGGCCCGCCACCGTGCTCGCCAAGATCGAGGGGCGCAATCCCGCCTATTCGGTCAAGTGCCGCATCGGCGCCGCGATGATCTGGGACCTGGAGAAGCGCGGGCTCCTCGGCGCGGACAAGGAGCTGGTGGAGCCGACCAGCGGCAATACCGGCATCGCGCTGGCTTTCGTGGCCGCCGCGCGCGGGTATCCGATCACCCTCACCATGCCGGAGACGATGAGCCTCGAGCGCCGCAAGCTGCTCCTCGCCTATGGCGCAAGGCTCGTCCTCACCGACGGCGCGAAGGGAATGCCCGGCGCGATCGCCAAGGCGGAGGAGATCCTCGCCTCGGATCCGCGGCGCTTCGTGATGCCCCAGCAGTTCAGGAATCCGGCGAATCCGGCGATCCACGAGGCGACCACCGGCCCCGAGATCTGGGAGGACACGGGCGGAAAGGTCGACGTCCTCGTCTCCGGAGTCGGGACCGGCGGAACCATCACCGGGATTTCCCGCTACATCAAGTTCACCCGCCGCCGGGCCATCCGTTCCATCGCCGTGGAGCCCACCGCCTCGCCGGTGATCAGCCAGAAGCTGGCGGGCCAGCCCATCAAGCCAGCTCCCCACAAGATCCAGGGCATCGGCGCCGGGTTCATCCCCGACGTGCTCGACCTCTCTGTGGTGGACGAGGTGCAGCAGGTCACCAACGAGGAGGCGATCGACTTCGCCCGCAGGCTGGCGCGCGAGGAGGGCATCCTCTCGGGAATCTCCAGCGGCGCGGCGGCGGCCGTCGCTGCCCGCGCGGCAACGCTGCCGGAGAACGAAGGAAAGACCATCGTGGTGGTGCTGCCCGACTCCGGGGAGCGGTACCTGAGCAGCGTGCTCTTCGAAGGCGTGTCGAGCGCGCCGGGCGCGGCCGCATAAGCCCGCGCCTTGCCTCTCCGCGCGCGACATGCTCCCATGCGGGGTTCGCGCAGCACTCCACCCGAGCGGAGGGCACACATGAGGAATCGTCTGGCCTGGGCACCCCTTCTAGCGCCGGCAGCGGCGGCGCTCCTGCTCTTCGCCTGGGGCGCGGCCCGCGCCGCGGAGAGCGATACGGTGGTGCTCGGCGCCGCGGTCTCGCTGACCGGCAAGTACTCGGTCAACGGCAAGAACACCAAGGACGGCTACGATCTCGCGATCAAGCGCATCAACGAGATGGGCGGCGTCAAGATCGGCGGCAAGGCCCACAAGCTCAAGGTGGTCTACTACGACGACGAATCCACCCCCGCGCGCGGGGCGCAGCTCGCCGAGCGGCTGATCAGCCAGGACGGCATCAAGTTCCTGCTCGGCGCGTACAGCTCCGGGCTGACCAAGGCCATCGCGCCCATCACCGAGAAGTACAAGGTGCCCCACGTGGAGGGAAACGGCGCCGCCCGCGAGCTCTTCACCCAGGGCTACAAGTACCTCTTCGCGGTGCTCTCCACCTCCGACTACTACCTGCGCGACGCGGTGAACCTCGCGGCGGAGGTGGCGAAGGAGCACGGCAAGGACCCGAAGACGCTCAAGCTCGCCATGGCCTTCGAGAACGACCCCTTCAGCCTCGACGTGCGCGACGGCATCCTCGAGGACGCGAAGAAGTACGGCATGCACGTGGTCATCGACGACAAGCTGCCCCCCGACATCAACGACATGTCCGCCACCCTCACCAAGGTGCGCGCGGTCAAGCCGGACGCGCTGCTCGTCTCCGGCCACGAGAAGGGCGCCACCCTGGTGGTGCGCCAGACCTCGGAGATGAGGATCGACGTGCCCATCGTCGCCGCCACCCACTGCGACTCCGCCAAGATCGCCGAGAACATGGGCAAGCAGGCGGAAGGCGTGCTCTGCGCCTCGCAGTGGGACCGCAAGCTCGCCTACAAGGACAAGTGGTTCGGCACCGCCGACGAATACGCGAAGATGTTCGAGAAGGAATTCAAATACCCCGCGCCCTACCAGGCGGCGGAGTCCACCGCCTCGGTGCTCGTCTTCGCCGATGCCTTCGCGCGGGCGGGGTCGCTCGATCCCGAGAAGGTCCGCGACGCCATCGCCGCGACCGACATGATGACCTTCTACGGGCCGATCAAGTTCGACCAGACGGGGAAGAACACCGGCAAGCCGATGGTGCTCTACCAGGTGCGCGACGGCGACTACAAGGTGGTGGCGCCGACCAGATGGGCCGAGGTGAAGCTGGTCTGGCCGCGCAAGCTGCCGCCGCAGTAGGCCGCCGCGCGCTCCCGCCCCCGCGGGAGCGCACCCGCCCCGAATGGAAAACTTCCGGCTGCTGATCGAAACGCCCACCCTGCCCGTGCAGCTTCTGCTCGACGGCGTGCTCATCGGCGCCATCTTCGCGCTCTCCGCCTACGGAATGGCGCTGGTGTGGGGCGTGATGGGCCTCATCAACGTGGCCCAGGGCGAACTGGTGATGCTGGGCGGCTACGCCGCGTTCTACCTCTACAAGGCCGGCATCCACCCGCTCTTCGCCGTGCCGCTGGCGGCGGCGGGACTGTTCGTCTTCGGCTGGCTGCTCTACCGGGCGGTGATCTTCCGGGTGGTGGAGAAGGACCTCTTCATCTCCATCCTCGCCACCTTCGGGCTCAGCATCCTCTTGCAGCAGCTCGCCAACACGCTCTTCGGCGCGGACGTGCGCACGGCGGAGTCGGGGTTCGGCACCATCTTCCTCTTCGGCGGCGCGGTGACGGTGGCGCAGATCAAGCTGGTGGCCTTCGCCGCGGCGCTGCTCACCGGCGCCTTCCTCATCCTCTTCCTCAGGCGCTCGCGCATGGGGCAGGCCATCCGCGCCACCGCGCAGAACGCGCGCGCCGCCCGGGTGATGGGCATCGACACCGACCGCGTCTACGCCTGGACCTTCGGCCTCAATGCCGCCATCTGCGGCGCGTCCGGCGCGCTGGTGGCCATGACCTGGGTGGTGCAGCCGTACCTGGGCCTGCCCTACACGCTGCGGGCGTTCATGATCGTGATCATCGCCGGCATCGGCAACGTCACGGCGGTGCTGGCGGCGGCGCTGGGCCTCGGCGTGGCGGAGAACTTCGCCGGCTTCGTGCTCGGGGCGGAGTACCAGGCGGCTTTCGTCTTCGCGCTGCTGGTCGTCATCCTGGTCTGGCGCAGGTTCTGGCTGGCGCGCGAGCGGAGGTACCTGCAATGAGAGCGCCGGTGCGCGCGCTGCTGGTCTTTGCGGCCGTGGCGCTCTTGCTCTTCTTTCCCGCGCTGCTGCCCAACTATCGCAGCCAGATGGCGCTGCTCTTCGTCATGATCATCTTCGCCCTCACCTGGGACCTGCTGGGCGGGCAGATGGGCTACAACTCCTTCGGCAACGTGCTCTTCTTCGGCGTGGGCATGTACGCCTGCGCGATCATCCAGCGCGACGCCGGCCTCGGGTACTACAGCGGATTCCTGCTCGGCAGCGCCGCCGGCGCCGCGCTCGCGGTGGTGGTCGCCGCCATCCTCGGCTCCGGCATCCTCGGGCTGCGCGGCCACTACTTCGCCATCGGCACGCTCGGTCTCGGCGTCGCCGCCGCCGAGCTGGCCTCCGGCTGGGACTTCGTGGGAGCCGGCGGCGGCATGGTTCCGCCCCTCTTTCCCGGCGCGCTGGGCAGCCGGGAGACGTTCTTCTATTACGCGTGCTTCGTCCTCGCCGCGGTCACCCTGCTGGTGTTGCGCTGGCTGTACGCCGGCCGCTTCGGCCTCGTGCTCAACGCCATCCGCGACGACGAGGACAAGGCCGAGGCCATGGGCCTGCGCACCACGCGCTTCAAGACCACCGCCTGGTGCGTCTGCGCCTTCTTCCTCGGCCTCTCCGGAGGCGCCACCGGCAACCTGCTCGGCTTCATCGACCCGCGCGAGGTCGCCTTCGCCAACTCCAGCTTCGGCGTCTGGATGGTGCTGATGGCCATCCTCGGCGGAAAGGGCACGCTCTGGGGGCCGGTGCTGGGCGCGGCCATCTTCCACATCACCAAGGAGCTGTTCTGGACGTACCTGCTCGGCTGGCAGCGCGTGGCGCTCGGGCTGCTCATCGTGGTCATCGTGGTCTTCTTCCCGGTGGGCATCCTCGGCTGGGCGCGCGAGCGCTGGCCGGAGCGGTTCGGCCACCGCGTCGAGCCGGCGGCGCAGGAGGCCGCGCCTTGAGCGCGATGCTCGAAGTAGAGCGCGTGCGCAAGGCCTTCGGAGGCCTGCTCGCGAACAAGGACGTGAGCCTGCGCGTTCCGGCGGGCGGCATCTACGGGCTCATCGGCCCCAACGGGTCGGGCAAGACCACCCTCTTCAACTCCATCGTCGGCCACCATCCCGTGGACGCCGGGTCCATCCGCTTCGAAGGCAGGGAGATCTCGCGGCTGCGGGTGCCGCAGATCGCGCGGCTGGGCCTCTTGCGCACCTTCCAGCAGACGCGGATCTACGGCCGGATGACCTGCGTGCAGAACATGGTGATCAGCGTGCCCACCGCCGAGCTGGACTGGCGCACCATGTTCCAGCGCACGCCGGAGGCGGACGCGCAGAAGGCCGACGAGCTGCTGGAGTTCGTGGGGCTCTACCCCAAGCGCCACCTGCGCGCCGGCGACCTGTCGTTCGGCCAGCAGAAGCTGCTGGAGCTGGCCATGGCGCTGATGAGCAGGCCGCGGATGCTCCTGCTCGACGAGCCCACCGCGGGAATCAACCCCACCCTGATCAACGGGCTGCTCGAGCGGCTGCGCAGGATCAACCAGCAGTTCGGCATCACCCTCCTGATCATCGAGCACAACATGCGGGTGATCATGGATCTCGCCGGATACGTCTATTGCCTGGCGCACGGCGAGCTTCTGGCGGAGGGCAAGCCCGCCGAGATCCAGCGGGACCCGCGCGTCCTCGACGCCTATCTGGGAGCGCGCTGATGCTCTCGGGCGAGCGGCCGACGCCGGAGCAGATCGCGGCGCTCGCCGGAGGCGAGCCGGTGCTCTCGGTGTCGGGGCTCCACGCCGGATACGGAAAGATGGAGATCCTGCACGGGGTGGATCTGCAGGTCGCCGCCGGGCGCGCGGTCTGCATGATCGGCCCCAACGGCGCGGGCAAGTCCACCGTGCTCCATTCCATCTTCGGATTCACCCGCATCCATTCCGGCACCATCCACGCCGGCGGGCGCGACATCACCCGGCTCTCGTCCAACCAGAAGCTGAAGGAGGCGGGCGTCGCCTACATCCTGCAGGACAACTCCGTCTTCCCGGACATGACGGTGGAGGAGAACCTCTGGATGGGCGGGTATCTGATGGACAAGCCCGACCAGGCGAAGGCCGCGGCGGACCGCGTCTTCGCGAAGTACGACCGGCTGGCGAAGCGGCGGCACCAGCCCGCGCGCGTGCTCTCGGGCGGGGAGCGGCGCCTGTTGGAGATCTCCCGCGCGCTGGTGATGAATCCCAGGGTGCTGCTGGTGGACGAGCCGTCCATCGGGCTCGAGCCGCGCTACATCGACCTGGTGTTCGAGATCCTCTCCGACCTGCGCCGCAGCGAGGGCAAGGCCATCGTCATGGTGGAGCAGAACGCGAAGAAGGGGCTGGAGT
>DATDMU010000367.1:0-27159 GCA_036518615.1 Myxococcales bacterium | reverse complement strand
GTGGTCCAGCTCGGGACGGTGCACACCGGGCAGTAGTTGTGCTAGATGGGCGCGCCGACGTCCCCATCGTCTAGAGGCCCAGGACACCGCCCTTTCACGGCGGTAACCAGAGTTCGAATCTCTGTGGGGACGCCACCTTTCCAGTGGGAGTGTTTTCCTGCGGAGGGGTGCCGCTCTCCCCCCACTCTCCCCGCGGCGGCCTCTGCTCGAACAGCCGGATGGCCTGGTTGAGCGACGCGGGGGACAGGTGCATGTAGCGCATCGTCGTGCTGAGGTCGGCGTGTCCCGCCAGCTCCTGGGCCCAAGAGGTGCTCGAAGGGTCAGCGCGGAGAGGTCGCCAATGAAAACGCCACGCCATGCGTCTCACGGAGCCGCGCCCATGCACGACGGGACGACGCACAACGAGCATCACGCCGACGACATGCACGCGGGGCATGCAGCGGCCGCCGGCAGGCCGGAGCATGTTCACGACAAACACGCGGGTCACAGTGTCGAGATGTTCCGCCGCAGGTTCTGGATCTCGCTGCTGCTCACGATCCCAACGCTGATCTGGGGTCACATGCTGCAGCGGGCGTTCGGCTTCACGGCGCCCCGATTCGCTGGCTCGCACTGGATCCCGGCTGCCTTTGGCACGGCGGTGTTCGCCTATGGTGGTTGGGTCTTCATCCTGGGAGCCGTCCGCGAGATCAAGGATCGCTTGCCGGGGATGATGACCCTGATCAGCCTCGCGATCTCGGTCGCGTTCGTCTTCAGCGCCGTGGTGGCGCTCGGCTATTCCGGCATGCCCCTCTGGGAAGAGCTGGCCACGCTCGTCACCATCATGCTCCTCGGCCACTTCATCGAGATGCGCTCGATCTCGCAGGCACGAGGCGCGCTCAGGGCCCTGGCCAGGCTGATGCCCGACACCGCCGTTCGCATCTCCGGCGAACGCATCGAGGAAGTCCCGGTCAACCGCCTCCAGAACGGCGACATGGTGCTCGTGCGACCCGGCGCGAGAGTGCCTGCGGACGGCGTCGTTCGGGAAGGCTCGAGTCAGGTGAACGAATCGATGATCACGGGCGAGTCCCGCCCGGTCTCGAAGAACGCCGGCGAGAAGGTGATCGGCGGCACCGTCAACGGCGCCGGGTCGCTTCGGGCCGAAGTTACTGGAATCGGTGAACGCACCGTCATCGCGGGAATCATGAGGCTCGTCGAGCAGGCGCAAGCGTCGCGCTCGCGCGCACAGGCGCTCGCAGATCGCGCCGCGTTCATCCTCACCCTCGTCGCGCTCGGCGCAGGCGTGGCCACGTTGATCGCATGGCTGGCGCTGCGCCCTGGCGATGCCGCGTTCGCGATCGAGCGCGTCGTCACCGTGCTCGTGATCGCGTGCCCGCACGCCCTCGGACTCGCAATTCCTCTCGTGATTGCGATCTCCACCACGCTCGCGGCGCAGAGTGGTTTGCTCGTGCGCAATCGTCGCGGATTGGAGGAAGCGCGAAACCTCACCGCCGTCGTGTTCGACAAGACGGGGACACTCACGAAGGGCGAGTTCGGTGTGGTCGAGATCGGCGCGACTGAAGATCTCACGACCAACGAGGCGCTACGTCTGGCCGCGGCGGTCGAAGCAGACTCGGAGCACACGATCGCGCAAGGAATCGTCCGGAGCGCAAGGGAGCGGGGTGTCGACATCCCGAAGGCGACGGCCTTCGAGGCCATCCCGGGCAAGGGCGCAAGGGCACGCGTCGACGGGCGCGAGCTGTACGTCGGCGGCCCCGCGCTGCTCGCCGCGCGCTCTCTCGAGATCGCACCGGCCCTGCGCGCCAACTCCGAGCGTGCGGCCCGGCGTGGCCAGGCGACCATCTTTCTTGCCGACGAACAGCAAGTGCTCGCCGTATTCGTCGTGGCCGACGTCGTACGCCCCGAATCGAAGGAGGCAGTGCGCGCTCTTCACGACGGCGGCGTCGAAGTGGTGATGATGACCGGCGACGCGAGACCCGTGGCCGACGCCGTCGCAGAGGAGCTGGGGATCGACACCGTCTTTGCCGGGGTGTTACCCGGGCAGAAGGCCTCCAGGATCGAGGAGCTCAAGCGCGCAGGAAAGCGCGTCGCGATGGTCGGCGATGGTGTGAACGATGCACCGGCTCTCGTCACCGCCGACGTGGGCGTGGCGATCGGGGCGGGAACGGACGTCGCGGTCGAAGCCGGAGACATCGTGCTCGTCCGCAGCGACCCGCGCGACGTGCCCCGCATCATCGCGCTCTCTCGCGCCACCTACCGCAAGATGATCCAGAACCTGTGGTGGGCGGCGGGCTACAACATCGCAGCCATTCCGCTCGCGGCAGGTGTGCTGGCGGGCCATGGGTTCGTGCTGTCGCCGGCCATCGGTGCAGTGCTCATGTCGGCAAGCACCGTCATCGTGGCCCTCAATGCTCAGCTCTTGCGCGCCGCGCGCACGTGACAGTCGAAGTCACATACCCGTTCGTCGGCTTGCGACCTCCGCCTCGTACGCGTCAAAGTCACATTCGCACTCGTCGCTTGCGACGTTGTCTCGCGGCTGGCTGCGTGCCGATGATCAGTCTCGGGGATACGTTCGCCCAACTCGTCGCGCCGCTCGAAATCGGAGGAGCCCATGACCACCAAGAGCACGAAATCGCATGACCCGTCGCTTGCGCGCCTCTCCGAACTCCTTCCTGGCCTGGAGGCGCTCTACATGGATGTCCACGCGCATCCCGAGCTTTCGTTGCAGGAGACGCGGACCGCGAGTCTGGCGGCCGAGCGGCTTCGCACCGCCGGCTTCGACGTCACCACCGGGGTGGGGAAGACGGGCGTCGTCGGGGTGCTCCGCAACGGCGACGGACCGGTCGTGATGCTGCGCGCCGACATGGACGCGCTGCCGGTCGAGGAGGCGACCGGCGTGCCCTACGCGAGCAAGGTCAAGGCCACGGACCGCGAGGGCAAGACCGTGCCGGTGATGCACGCGTGCGGCCACGACATGCACGTGACGTGGCTGGCCGGAGCGACCGCGCTCCTCGCGCAGGCCCGGGAAACCTGGCGGGGGACGGTGGTGGCGGTCTTTCAACCGGCCGAGGAAACCGCACAGGGCGCCCAGGCGATGATCGACGACGGGCTGTTCGACCATTTCCCCAGGCCCGACGTCGTACTCGGGCAGCACGTCATGGTGGGGCCGGCCGGGGCGATCGGCGGACGACCGGGGGTCATCACCTCTGCCGGTGACAGCCTCCAGGTAAGGCTGTTCGGGCGCGGCGCGCACGGCTCGATGCCGCAAGCCAGCATCGATCCCGTGGTCATGGCGGCGGCGACCGTGATGCGGTTGCAGGGAATCGTTTCGCGCGAGTTGGCCGCCACCGAGGCCGCCGTCGTCACCGTCGGCTCGCTGCAGGCCGGGACGAAAGAGAACGTCATCCCGGACGAGGCGATCATCAAGCTGAACGTACGCACGTTCGACGAGGGCGTGCGCAAACGCGTGCTGGCCGCGATCGAGCGGATCGTCAAAGCCGAAGCAGCGGCATCGGGCGCGCCCAGGCCGCCGGAGATCACGCCGATCGACCGCTATCCCTTCGTCGTCAACGACCCGGAGGCGACCACTCGTGTCGTTGCGGCATTCCGTGACCACTTCTCGGCGGAGCGGGTGATGGATACGGGTCCCGCGTCAGCGAGCGAGGATTTCGGCTCGTTCGGCGCTCAGTGGCACGCCCCGTCGGTATTCTGGTTCGTCGGCGGCACCGACCCCGACATCTACGCAACCGCGAAGGAGGCGGGCCGGCTCAACGAGCTGCCCACCAACCACAACCCCCGCTTTCTTCCTGCGATCCATCCGACCTTGGAGGCGGGTGTGGAAGCGATGGTCGTTGCGGCGCGGGCCTGGCTCTCGGCGTCAGCAAGTTGACGACGCGCGGCTTCGGCATGACGCTTCAGGGAGTGTTCCCCCGGCCGGTGGGGCTCGAGGCATCTGATGAAGACGCTGCTGTTGGTGGTCGATCTCGCCGGCACGTTCGTTTTCGCGCTCAGCGGCGCGCTTGCGGGGGTCGAGCGCCGGGCCGATCTCTTCGGGGTGCTGGTGCTGTCCTTCGCCGCGAGTTGTTTCGGGGGCATCGCCCGGGACTTGCTGATCGGAGCGGTACCGCCGGCGTCGATCAGCGACTGGCGATATCTGGCGGTTTCGCTGGTCGCCGGCCTCATCACCTTCTACTGGAATTCCGCCGTCGACCGATGGCGCAGTTCCGTGCTCGTCTTCGACGGCGCGGGGCTGGCGTTCTTTGCCGTCTCCGGCGCGCAGAAGGCGATCGCCTTCGGACTCGGTCCGGTGATGGCGGCGTTGCTCGGCATGCTGACCGGAATCGGGGGCGGCATGACCCGCGACGTGTTGCTTGCCCAGGTCCCCACCGTCTTGCGCGCCGACCTCTACGCGGTCGCGGCGCTGGCCGGCGCTGCGGTGGTCGTCCTCGGGGACGCCGTTCGCATTCCGCCAGCCGCGGCGATGGTGGTGGGGTTCATCCTCTGCTTCGGGCTTCGCCTGATGGCAATCCGCCGCGGGTGGCACCTTCCGACCGCCCCCGCACCCGCGCAGGCGGATGCGGAGAAGCCGACTGCGGACGACCTCCAGCACGGCACGACCAAGACCTGACGCGGCAACGGGCGCCGCGACTGCGTCCGCCCGGATCACTGCGTGGCGGCGGCCGGCGACCCGCTCAGAGCCTCCGCATCGATCTCGATCCACACGTCGGGCGCGTTCGACACCTTGCCGATCTCGTCGAGCAGCTCGCGGGTCATCTTGAACCGGGCACGTTGCGTCGCGGCCGTTGCGTGGAACCCGACGCGCTGGGGCTTGCCGGGAACGGGGCGCGCGACGCCGTTGAAGCGGAAGTTCAGAGGGACGGTCTTGCTCACGTCGCGGATGGTCAGCGTTCCTTCGACGACCCATTGGGACGAATCATGTCCCGCGCCTGCCTTGCGGATGCCCTTTCCCTTGTAAGTGATGTTGGGGAATCGCGAGGCATCGAAGAAGTCGGGGCCTTTGACGTCCTGGTCGCGCGTCGCGTTCTGCGTGGACAGGCTGTTCGCGTCGATGGTGACGTCGACACTGCACTGGGTCAGGTCCTTGGCGACCACCACGGTTCCAGTCGCCTTGTCGAACCGCCCGCGAACCAGTCCCACCACTTTGTGGCGCGCGTTGAAGTAGACGAAGGTGTGGGGCGGATCAAGCGCGTAGGTGCCCGGAGGAGGCAGGCTCCCGGCACCTGCCTGCCCACCGGCTGCGGCCTCTTGCGCGGATACCGCCGGCAGCGAGAACAAGACAGCCACGAACGCCACGGTGCCAGCGATGCCGCGCATGTCGACTCCCTCACTCCGAAATATACAGCACGCCGATCTGCCGCAGGAATCCGACCTGGTCGTAGAAGAGCCGCTCCTCGACGATCTCGCCGTTCCTCCAGCGAGCGACCGTGCAGAACTCGAGCGCGAACCGCTTGTTGGTCGGCGGATGGACCTTCCCGTCGAGACCCTTCCAGGGACCGATCATCTTGCCCTTCCAGTCCGCGACCGTGCAGGTGTCGTCGCCAGAGGGGATCATGATCTGCACCCGGCGTTCGACTCACTCGTTTCGGTCGTCACCGCCCGCCTCCAGTGCCGGTGTGAGGCGTCGCAATTCCAGGACGATCTCCGGCGCGGTCACGGGGCTTGCCTCTTTCTCCGCCCGGCGGATGATGCAGCCCTGAGGCGGAGAGTGGCGAAACGGGTCGCGGTCATCGGGTTTGGGGCGGTAGGACGCGAGACAGCGCGCCTGCTCGCCGGCCGTGGCGACGAAGTTCGCGTGGTGCAGAGGCGCGCGCCAGCCGCATTGCCGCGGGGTGCCCGGGCACAGGCGGCCGACGTGGAAGACGCTGCCTCGATACGGCGCGCGTGCGAGGGAGTGGAGGAGGTGGCCCTCTGCCTGGGCCTGCCCTACGACTCGGCCGTGTGGGAACGGGCGTGGCCGGTCGCAATGAGCAACGTGCTCGAGGGCTGCTCGCATTCCGGCGCGCGGCTGGTGTTCGCCGACAACCTCTACATGTACGGGCCGCAGGATCGTCCGCTCACCGAAGACATGCCGCTCACCGACTACGGCCGCAAGCCGCGCCTCCGTGCCGCGGTCACTCGCCTGTGGATGCGGGCGCACGGAGAGGGGCGGGTCCGGGCCGCGGCGGTGCGCGCGGCGGACTTCTACGGCCCGGATGTCCCCACCTCAGTGCTGGCCGCCTTCGGTGTGGCGCGACTCGTGGCGGGAAAGCCGGCGATCTCGCCCTATCCGCCCGACCAGCCGCACGACTTTACCTACGTGCCCGACTTCGCCCGCGCGCTGGTCTCTCTGATCGATGGGCCAGACGATGCTTTCGGGCGCGCCTGGCACGTCCCCAATGCGCCCACGCACACGCTGCGGGAGTTGATTGCCATGGCCGCGCAGCGCATCGGCGTGCGGCCGAGGCTGACGGTGCTGCCTCGCCTTCTCGCGGAAGTGGCAGGCCTTTTCAACACGCAGTTGGCCGAAATCGGCGAGATGCGGTTCCAGTGGGACCGACCGTATCGCGTCGACTCCTCGTCGTTCTCTGCCCGCTTCTGGAGCGACGCCACGCCGTTCGAGCAGGGCCTCGCCGCAACCATCGCGTTCTACAGCGCGGCGAGGCCGTAGGTCGCGAGCTCCTTCCAGTCGACCGCGACCTTCAGGAGCTTGGCCGTGTCGCCGCTGGTCGTGCTCGCGGCGGCGCTACGGAAAATCCGCCGGTCGGGCGGGCTCCGCAGTTTCGCGGTTCGAAAAATGGACCGCCTTTAGTCCACGCCGATTTAATCCCTGAACTCGTCGTGTTGAAGCGCGGCGCGGTCGCGCGCCCGATCGCGGGTCCACCTTCTGGACCGGCGGGATGCAAGGATTCCTGAATGAATTCGCCGGTCACGGCGTGGCATTCGCCATGCACCTGTAGTTCGGCCGCGAGGGACGCCTGAGAGGAGTCCCTCATTGGGGGGAAATCCAGATGACGCGTATGGAATGCCTTCGTGGCATGTGCCACCGCTTTGCCGCGCGCGCAATTGCCCACTCGGTCCGATCGATCGCCGCCGCAACCTCGCTGGCCGTCCTGCTCGTGGCAGCGGGTGCGCATGCGCAGGGGGTGCCGCTGCCGCCGCCCGCCATTCCTTCACCAACGCCGCAGTTCGACGTGACGGGGTTCATCCAGTCGGCGACCGTCGACAACACAAGATGCCCGTCGGTCACCGATCCGCTGCTCTTCGGCGGCACCGCGGTGATCAACGGCGTCAACCTGATCATCCCGTGCAACACCATCATCCAGATGCCCGCGGCGACGCTGACCTGGGCCATGCTCTTCCCCGCGCTCGACGGCGCGGGGAACGTGGTCGGATCGATCGCGGCGCCCGCCGGAACCTCGACGGTGGGCGTGAACGGCCTGCCGTTCACTCCGGTCGCCGGCCAGACCGGCCTCGCGCTCGCCGACGCGGTCAACGCGCTCGGCGTGGTGAACCCCGCGACGGGACCCTTCCCCTCCTTCGACATGAGGGCGCAAGGCAACATCGTCAAGGTGCCGGACGCCGCCGGCGTGCTTCACGATCAGTTCATCGTCGGCCTGATCGCGCCCGTCAGCCAGCAGGGCGCGAACATCGGCTTCGGCACCATCACCTGCATCGACTACGTCAACAGCTACCTGGTGGTCGGCGGCGACCCGAGCATCGCGCCGAACGCGACCTGCACCAACCCGGCCACCGGCGCGCCCAACGGCGCCCGCGTGCAGCTCAACGACCCCATCGGCCGCTGGGGCGTCGCGCACAGCCCGGACCCGCGCTTCTCGGGCGACACCAACAACACCACCGTGCACGCCGCCACCGGCTACCCGATGTGCGTCCCGCGCACCGACCCGGCGCTGGCCGACGATCCGCTCTGCCCGAGCGGCAACCGGCCGCTCAACGGCGACCCCCGCTTCGACACCGATCCGTTCACCTCCATCGGCGCGCCGTTGAAGTCGTTCACCATGGCGCCGGTGCCGACGCGTTTCCAGAAGGACGCGGCCGGCAACTTCGTCCTCGATGCCTTGGGCAGCCCGATCATGCTGCCTCCCATCGGCAACCCGCCGCCGAACGCCGACCCGGCCCCGGTCTATCCCGACGCGCGCTACCAGGTGCCGTTCATGGTGGGCGACAACATCAACTACTCGGGCACCCTCTCGAAGGATCCGCTCGGCGTTCCCTACATCTCGGCGCACACCGTCCTCGCCAACCTGGGTATCTTCACCGCCCCGGGGACCCAGCCTTCGTACGTCAGCGTGGAGACCATCCTGCTCGGCACCGGAACGGCGACGAGCGGGACCATCCCGACTGAGCCGACCACCCGCATCTTCATCGTCGGCTTCACCACGGACCCGTCGGTATTCATCGACGTCAACGCCGTCGACGTGAACCCCTGCACCGGCGCCGAGGCGCTGCGCCTGCTCGGCACCGTCGACCCGGCCACCCAGGTGGTGAAGGGCCGTTTCCGGTTCCACGTCCTGGGCGGGAAGTTCATGCCGCCTACCCGCGAGATGATCATCGCCTCGCATGACGGACCTACCGACGCGACGGTCCCGTTCGACCCGGCGCAGCCTGGTCTCGATCTGGGCGTGTCCAACGGCCTCGGCTCCGGGCAGTACCGGCTGCCGAACTTCGACTTCATCTACCCGGAGAACATCCGGCTCGGCGACCCGATCATCCCCAACAACTTCCAGGACCTGCCCTTCCTGGCGCAGGGCAGCGGGCCGCTCAATGGCGTTGGCACCATCGTCGGCCAGCTGATTCCGTGGCCGGGCAACCCGGTTCCTCCTGCTGCAGTGTGCGGCAACGGCGGCGCGGCGCCCATCGCCGACGCCGGCTTCAACATCGTGGTCGCGTCCGGGCGCGCCCTGGGCTTCACGCTCGGCCTTCCTGATCCCGCGGCGTTCGCCGAATCGCTCTTCGGCAAGGCCACCCTCGATCCCAACAGCTCGCTGCTGCAGTTCCCACCGGCCGGAACGGTCAGCTGGACGCAGATTGCCGGGCCGCCGAATCCGCTCGGCGCGCCGGTCGAGATCGACCCGAACACCGGCCTGCCCGATCCCTTCCAGCCCACCTTCAGCACCGTCGGGTTCGCGCCCGGGACGGTCTTCACCTACCAGCTCGACGTCACCGATCAGTTCGGCACCGGCTCTTCGCAGATGACGGTGACGGTCGTCGACCCGGCGACCATCGACACCTTCGCCCCGAACGCCGTCTGGCGCGCGCCGAAGATCCAGTTCAACGTGAAGAAGGGAGTGATCGGCAACAGGGTCGGCATCAAGGGAGGCGTCCTCAGCGTCACCCTCGGCGACACGCTCGCCAACGGCCTGCCGCCGGATTTCACGAAACCCGGCTTCCCCGACCTGTTCGTGATGGGCTGGGGCAAGATGGAGCTCTCGACGCTGCCGGGCATTCCTCCGGGCAGCTACCGCATCCGCTTCTTCGGCGTCACCGCTCCTCCGGACCACGTCACCGTGCGGTCGTCGTTTGGCGGCGAAGCGGTCGCCCGCAACCGCATCCGCTAACCGAGGCCGACCATGAATGCGAACACGACAAAGTCGCTTTCAGGAACGCGCCGGGGTGCGGCGCGGATGGGAATCGCGGCGGCGGTCCTGCTCGTGGCCGGGGGGGTCTCGGCGGCACCGGACCTCGAGAACCGCGGCGACCGGCTCATCACCGCCCCGGCGTCGCTCAAGACGCTGAAGCCGCCGGAGCCGGCCGCGCTCGCTTCCTTCGTCAAGGACCGCAAGGCGGCCATCACCCTGGGCAAGGCGCTGTTCTGGGACATGCAGGTGGGCAGCGACGGCGTGCAGGCCTGCGCGACCTGCCACTTCCACGCCGGCGCCGACCACCGCGTCAAGAACACCCTCAACCCGGGCCAGGCCGGCGGTGACAACTCGTTCCAGTTCGGCGGCCCGAACAGCACCGTGACGGCGTCCAACTTCCCCTTCCACCGGCTGGGGGACATCAAGGACGCCAGCTCGCAGGTGCTCTACGACACCAACGAGGTGCTGGGCTCCCAGGGCGTCTTCCTGGGCGACTACCTGGGATTCGTGCGCAGCGAGGCGGTGGAGACGGGAGCGCCGTCGCCTGACTCCGTCTTCCACGTCGGGAGCAACAACACCCGCCGCGTCACCGGCCGCAACGCTCCCAGCGTGATCAACGCGGCCTTCAACTACAACAACTTCTGGGACGGCCGCGCCAATTTCATCTTCAACGGGAACAATCCCTTCGGCGACGCGGACGTGAACGCGCGCGTCCTCTCCAACGACGGCGCCGGCAACCTGACGCCGCTGCAGATCCACCTCGAGAACTCCAGCCTCGCCTCGCAGGCAGTGGGACCGCCGGGGAACGGGACGGAGATGTCGCTGAACAACCGCACCTTCCCGGATATCGGCAAGAAGCTCCTCACCCTCCGTCCGCTCGGGAAGCAGGCCGTCTCGGGAACCGACAGCGTGCTGGCCTCGCTCACCCGCCGCAACGCGCGCTGGAACGGCCAGTACCGGCCCGGGCTCAGCCAGACGTATGCGGACCTGATCAAGTCCGCCTTCCAGCCGCAGTGGTGGAACGTCACCGGCCAGGTGGTCACCATCGACGGCGCCGGCCGCCACGTCGGACCGCGCCCGGCCAGGCTGGCCGCGAACCAGTACACGCAGATCCAGGCCAACTTCGCCCTCTTCTTCGGCCTCGCGCTGCAGATGTACGAGTCGACGCTCATCTCCGACGACAGCCCGTACGATCGCTTCCAGGACGGCGACCCGAACGCGCTCACCGCCCGCCAGAAGGAAGGCCTGAACCTCTTCATGACGCCGGCCGATCCCCTGTTCGCGGGCGGAAGCTGCTTCAACTGCCACATGGGGCCGGAGTTCACCAAGGCCACCGTCAGCAACGTGGGGCGCTCCATCTTCACCGGCGATCTGCCCGAGCAGATCATCGAGCGCATGGACATGAAGGACGGCCACGGCGCGACCTACGACTCCGGGTACTACAACATCGGCGTGCGGCCGACGGAGGAGGACATCGGCCGCGGCGGCAGCGACCCGTTCGGGTACCCGCTGGCGTTCACCGCGCGCGCCCTGATGATGCAGAAGGGGACGAAGCTGCCGTTCGCCAATCCGCCCAACATCTGCGCCGACGGCGTCACCTCGCCGTGCTTCATCCGCCAGATGGCGGTGGACGGCACCTTCAAGACGCCCAGCCTGCGCAACGTCGAGCTCACCGGCCCGTACTTCCACAACGGCGGTCAGGCCACGCTGATGCAGGTGGTCGACTTCTACACGCGCGGCGGCGATTTCGGCGACCACAACATCGCCAACCTCGACGCCGACATCGAGCCGCTGGACGGCATGAACGAGTACGCCAAGCAGCGCATCGTCGACTTCCTCCTCTCGCTGACCGACGAGCGCGTGCGCTGGGAAAGGGCGCCCTTCGATCATCCCGAGCTGACCGTCCCCAGCGGATCGCCAGGCGACGCCGTGTCCGTACAGTGCGGAATCGCCGCCACCTGCGACGAGACCATCCACATCCCCGCCGTCGGGGCCGCCGGCCGGTCCGCCGATCTGGGTCCGTTGCAGACCTTCCTGCAGCTGGATCCCCATACGCACTGACCGAACCGACTGAAACCAATTTGCTCCAAGGGGGGATGCCCGTGAATCGAATCAAGCTGCTCGCTGCGCTCGGCATGGCAATCGCTGCGCTCGCGAACCAGTCGTGCAACCGGTCGGGTCCCGCGCAGGGCGCGGACACCGCGGCCGGGCAGTCTCTGACCACGGCCGGCACGGTCGCCGGGCTCTCGCTGCGGGTGGACCTCTACCCGACGGCGCTGCCGGGCCAGCCGTTCAATGTCGACGTATCGTTCCGCAACTCGTCGGGCCAGCTGATGAACGTGGCCGACAACGTCACGTTGAAGCTGTCCACCAACCCGACCGGCGGGACGCTGGGCGGGACGCTGACGCGCGGGTCCGTGGCCGGCGTGGCCAGCTTCCCCGACCTGTTCCTCGACAACGTCGGCCAAGGATACGTGATCACCGCGTCGTCGGTGCAGGCCGGCACCGCCACCTCGGCGGCGTTTGCCATCGCGTTCTCCGAGGACGAGGACAAGGCGCCTTCGCCTTCGGCAGGGACGTCTCCGTCGACGGCGCGGCCCATCAGCCCGCTGGTGCCCAAGTTCCGCACGCTGGGCGCGGGCGAGGTGCACTACTACCAGTTCCGCGGCAAGGCCGGGCAATTGCTGACGGCGCAGAGCTACGCGAACCGCATCGACATGCGGAACTGGGATACGTCGCTGCGCCTGCGGCTGATCGCGCCCGACGGCGTGACCGAGATCGCGCGCGCCGGAGCGGCCGGGCCGGGTCAGCGCGGGGTGGACAACGCCATCGCCACGCTGCGCCTGCCGCAGGACGGCACGTACTCGCTGGCCGTCGACGTGGACCAGGCCGGTTTCCTCTCCGGCGTGTACGCGCTCGTCATCGCCCTGGCGCCCAACCCGGGGGTGCTCATGCAGAAGGAGGCCGAAGCCTGGGGCGTCACCGGCCAGAACGACACCATCGCCACCGCGCAGCAGCTCTTGCCCGGCATGCTCTACGGCCACTACGACAACGCCGCCGGCGGCGCGCCCACCTCGGACTTCTACAAGATCGCGCTCCTGGTGCCGTCGCGGGTGCGCATCGACCTGCAGGCGGCGCGCAACGGAATGGCGTATGGCGACGCGCTCTCCGATCTGCGCCTGGAGCTGCAGACCTCGACGGGTGCCGTCCTGTGGAGCAACGACAACAGCTACGGCAACGACCCGGTCATCGACTACATCGTCAATTCGCCCGGCACCTACTATGTGCGGGTCACGTCCAACGGCGGCGGCAGCGCGCCGTACTTCCTCAGCTACGTCCCGGTGCCCTACGTCGCGCTGGCGGAGACCGCCGGCAACACCAGCATGACGACGGCCACGCCGATGAAGTTCGGGGTGGACTATACGGGTTCGTTCAGCGCGCCGGGCGATCACTACTTCGCCTTCGGCGGGACCGCGGGCGACCTGGTGCGCGTCGTCGTCGAAGGTCAGACGCAGCTCCAGTCGGGCACGTTGACGCTCAGCCCGGTCAGCGCCACCGGCGACGCCGTCCTGCTCGGGCCCGACGGCAGCCTCCTCGCCAGCGGCGCCTCGTACAGCGTGCCCGGCGAAAGCCGTCTCAACCTGCGCCAGGCGATCCTGCCGAGCACCGGAACCTGGTTCGTGCGGGTCCGCAGCGCCGTCGCCGGCAAGTTCGGCCTCCGCGTCGAGCGCATCGCCGGCACCGCCCGCGAAGTGGAGCCCAACGACACCGTGGCGCAGGCCACGCCGGTGCCGGCGGGCGGCTGGATCTCGGGCGCGATCAGCTCCCCCGGCGACAAGGACCATTTCCTCGTGGGCGCGTCCAGCGGACAGCTGGTCACCATCTCGCTGCTCGGCGCAGCGGGCACGGGCCTGGGGTCGCCGCTCGCCGACTGGGGCTCCGGCCTGATGCCCAACGTCGAGGTGCGCAACCTGAGCGGCGATCTGCTGGCAGTCGCGGGCGCCGATCGGCGCGGCGAGCAGAACTACGCCGAGTCGCTGCAGCATCCGCTCGTCTCCGCCATCGGCGGCGGCCTGCCCATGCTGCAGGTGTCCTTCCACGCGCCGGCGAGCGCGAACTACGACGTGGTGGTCTCCGACGCCGACGGCCAGGGCGACCCGAGCTACTCGTACGCCCTGTTCGTGTGGAGGAACCAGTGATCCGCGGCGGCCGGGTGGTGCTGGCCGTTCTCGCGCTGGCGCTGTGTGCCTCTCCGCGGAGGGGTGACGCGGCCAGGCGCGTCCACGCCGCGCAGGTTCGCGGCCCTTCGGTGGCGCCGCTCTTCGACACGCACCGGCGTTTCCGCAAGGGCAAGGAGGTCAAGCTGCGCTTCCGCATCGACCGCGGATCGCTCGGCCCTCTCGCCGCCGAGGACGTGTCTTTTGCCGTCACCCACCGGGGGCCGCCGGCGACCACCTTCGACCTGCGGCCCCACCAGACGCGGCCGGGCGTCTTCGAGGTGCCGTTCGCGCCGCAGGAGCCCGGGCTGTACACGGTGGTCGCCTCGATCCGGGGCAAGCCGGCCAACGCTGCACGGCCCATCCGTCTCGGCGTCCTGGGGATGATGCCCGGCATCGTCGAGCAGCCGCCGGAAGCCGACCTGGTCGTTCAGCAACGCAAGCGGATGCAGGCGAAGGCGATGCGGTGAACCGCGGCGCCGGCGAGGCGCGCGCCAGGCAAGGGGGATGCCGGTGAAGAAGTGGTGCTTGCGGTTCGGGGTTCTCGCGGCCATTGCCGTTGCAGGGTTTGGCCTCTCGAGGCTTCCCGACGAGGGCGTCTCCCCGGGCGGCCCTCCGCAATCCGGCATCCCGCAGGCGCGCGCCACGCCGGCGCCCGTTCCAGACGCCATGCCGCGGCCTGTGCACGAGGATCATGGGCGGCTCGAGATGATCCGGCTGCCGCCCCAGCCGCCGCTGCCTGTCATTGCCGTCGAACCGCTCTTCGACCCCAACGCGCGGTTGCGCCTCGACCAGACCGCCGATTTGAAGTTCGCAGTGCGCGATCGCGCGTCGGGCCTTCCGCTGTCGGGACACGAAGTGACCGCGTCGCTGCTGCACAACGGAGAGCCGTCCGCCGACCTGGAGGCGCGGGAGGTGGACGACGGCGTCTTCGAGGTGCCGTTCACGCCGCACGGCCCGGGCCAGTTCACGGTGGTGCTCAACATCGACGGCATTCCGGCCGCGACGCGCAAGGTGGGCGTGGCGGGCACGGTGGGCGGCGCGGCGCAGACGGACCAGACCGACCCTCTCCTCGCGGTGGACCCCCGCGCTCCGCGAGCGCGCACCAGCGGACGCTGGCGGATCCGCTGACCACGAGGCATCTCCGCCCATTTCCGGAGCGACTGACGTGAATGCAGTTGGCGACTCAAACGACGCCCCGGAATGCCGCGGGCATCCCGGTAGCCGGCGTCGACCTCAAGGGCCCGAGGGGGGGGCCCCCCGAATGCGAGCACTGGAGGCAGCATGAAATCTGGCGAGCGAAGGACCCCGGCGGCGCGAAACCGCCGGGCAGGAAAGATGGTCTTGTGGCTGGCAGGGGCCGGCGTGATCACCGGCGTCATCGGATTGGCCGCGCCGAGGGCGCAGGCGGACGGCGGCGGCGGAGGCGGAGGCGGACTGGCCATTCCCACCGGCGCCCCGGGGCCCAGCTACATCCCCGTCGGCATGGCGAAGTTCAGCCAGCCGATGCCGCGGTTCGACGTGCTGCCGCGGAACCCGGTGTCGAGTCTGGTGCCGCTGCCCACCGAGGAGTCCAACCAGACGCAGCAGGCGGTCGATCCGGCGCTGGGCGGAGGATTCGGCCCCATCGAAGGCCGCCCGCCCGGGCCGATGTGGGCGCACCAGGGCTTCAGCACCCATCCGCCGGCCGTCGCCATCGAGGTCGACATGGCGGGAGCGAAGATCAACAACAGCTACAACCCCGGCGTCCCGGCGAGCCTGAACTCGGGCATCAACCCGGCCGCCCCGGTGCATCCGCGCTTCCACCCGCTGCTTCCCGACCAGGGGCCGACGAAGTTCTGGACCTTCAACGGGACGCTGCCGCCCAAGCTGGTCATCGGCCGTTACGGCGAGGCGCTCCTCTTCCGTGAGCACAACCGGCTTCCCGCCGATGCCACGCAGAACGGCGGGTTCGGCCGCAACTCCATCTCCACCCACGAGCACAACGGCCACCACGGCGCGGAGAACGACGGCTTCACGGGCGCCTTCTTCTTCCCCGGCCAGTTCTACGACTACCACTGGCCGATCGTGCTCGCCGGCTACACCACCATGAACACGGGTGCCACCGACCCGCGCGCGGGCAGCCCCAACGACACCGGCGGCATCACCAACGTGCCTGGCGACTGGCACGAGACCATGAGCACGCACTGGTTCCACGACCACATGTTCAGCTTCACCTCGCAGAACGTTTACAAGGGCATGGCGGGGATGTTCAACATCTACAGCTCGATGGACCGCGGCAACGAGGCCATCAACGACGGCGTCAACCTGCGCCTGCCGAGCGGCACCGCCAAGTCGTGGGCCAACCTCGACTACGACGTGAACCTCATGTTGGCCGACAAGGCGTGGGACCCGCAGTTCCCCGCCCAGATGTGGTTCAACATCTTCAACTTCGACGGCTTCCTCGGCGACCGCATGACCGTCAACCTGGTCGACAACCCGTACTTCGAGGTGGAAGCGCGCAAGTACCGCTTCCGCATCCTCAACGCCTCGGTCTCCCGCTTCTTCAAGCTGGCGCTGAGCGACGGGTCGACCATGATCCAGATCGCCAACGACGGGAACCTGTTGCCGCACCCGGTGCCGCTCACCGAGCTCGACGAGCAGGGCATCGCCGAGCGCTACGACGTGGTCGTCGACTTCTCCAAGTACGCCGTCGGCCAGCGCGTCTACTTCGTCAACCTCTGCGAGCACCAGAACGGCAAGAAGCCGTCCAAGGACCTCTCGCTGGCCGATGCGCTCGCGGGCAAGTCCAACGACCCGGTGGTGGGCAAGTTCCTCGAGTTCCGCATCGTCCGCAAGCCGGCGGTGCCCGACCAGAGCCAGGTCCCGGACACGCTGATTCCCAATCCTGACCTCTCGACCATTCCGGTCGCGCGCAGCCGCACCTTCGAGTTCGGCTCGGGCGCGACGCAGACCACCACCGGAAGCACCGCCTTCAACGGCCCGTGGGGCATCAAGACCGACGACCAGGGTGCCACGCTCGCGGCCGACTACGGCCGGACCACCGCAGTCCCGAAGCCGGGAACGCGCGAGATCTGGACGCTCAAGAACGGCGGCGGCGGCTGGGACCATCCCGTGCACATCCACTTCGAGGAAGGGCAGGTCCTCGCCCGCGACGGCAGCGCGTCCAACGTTCCGGCCTGGGAGCTGGGGCGAAAGGACGTGTACCGCCTGCGGCCAGGCGGCAGCGTCACCCTCACCATGCAGTTCCGCGACTGGGGCGGGACGTTCATGGAGCACTGCCACAACACGGTGCACGAGGACAACGCCATGCTGATGGTGTGGAAGATCGACAGCAGCGGGACGCCGTTCCTGAACCCGCTGCCGACGCCGATCAGCACGCCGCAGGGCTGCACCTACGTTCCGTCCGACGACATCCTCCCGACCGCGTTCTGAGAGGGACACGACCATGACCAAAAAACTCTTGGCGAACCTGCGGCTGTTCCTCGCGCTCGGCGCCTGCGTCCTGATGTCGGGACCGGCCCGCGCGCAGGCGGTATCCACCTTCACCGTCCAGGCGACGGGAAGCGTCACCAGCGTGACCGACAGCATCAACTTCTCCGGGCCGGTCTACGTCAGCGCCACCATCGTGCCCGATCCCGCGGGCGGACCGGCCACGGCGGTGGTGAGCGTCGACGCGCGCAGCCTGGTCGCGACCAGCGCGGTGACGGGAGCGACGTTCGTGAACTCCGGGCAGGCGCGCCTGACGCGCGTGTTCGGCGCGAGCGACGTGATCAAGACCACGTTCTCGTTCTTCCCGCCTGGGCCCGGAGGCTTCCTCCGCGGCCGCACCGCGCTGGTGACGTTGAACCTGACCTACGACCTGACCACGCAGGCGCTGACCGGCGCCACGGCGGCCATCTCGAACTTCTAGGTACCGCGGAGAGGCACATGCGAACGGGCGGCAGCACGATGTCGAACTGGGGGGTGTCGTTGTCCGTCGCTGTGTCGCTGCTCTTCCCGGGGGCTGTCCTGGCCGACAGCCCCTGGGGAGCAGGGTACTTCCCCAACGTCAAATTGGTGAACCAGGACGGCGTGGAGCGCCGTTTCTACGACGACGTGCTGAAGGGCAAGGCCGTCGCCGTCAACCTCATCTACACGCACTGCACCGGCACCTGCCCGCTGGAGACGGCGAGGATGGCCCAGGTCCAGAAGCTGCTCGGGGACCGCGTGGGCAAGGACATCTTCTTCTATTCGATCAGCATCGACCCGCAGCGCGACACCCCGCAGACGCTCAAGGCGTACATGGCGCGCTACCACATCGGCCCTGGCTGGGAGTTCCTCACCGGCAGCGACGAGGCCATCAAGCTGGTGGCGAAGAAGCTGGGCCTGTCGTCCCTGACCGACCGCGGCAACCGCGACGGCCATCTGCCGAACCTCATGGTGGGCAACGAGGCGACCGGACAGTGGATGCAGAACTCCGCGGTGGACAACCCACGCTTCCTCGCCGCCACCATCGCGAACTTCTTCGGCTGGAAGGCGGCGCAGCCGGCGCACAACTACGCGGACCTCAGGACGCCGCCCGCCGTGAACAAGGGCCTCTACCTCTTCAATACGCGTTGCGCCGCGTGCCACACCATCGGCCGGGGCGATCGGCTCGGGCCCGATCTGGTCGACGTGCCCGCGCGTCGCGAGAGGTCCTGGGCGGCACGCTTCCTGGCGGCGCCCGACAGGATGCTGGCCGAGGGCGATCCGGTGGCGGTCGGGCTCTTCGAGAAGTATCGCAACGTCCGCATGCCGAACCTGAACCTCGACGACGAGGAGGTGTCTGCGCTGCTGGACTACATCGTCGCGCAAAGCCGTCAGGTGCGCTCCGATTCGGTGAAGGCCGCGCCGGGCAGGACGATGTCTGCGGCCACGGTTCCTGCCCGGCGCTGAGCCCAGGGACGCCTTGCGCAGGCGCTCTACACGGAGCGATGCGCGCACGGCTCTCATTTCGACGCGGCGCACTTGCCCGCAGACCACGAGGGGCAAGGGGCCATTCTACCGCCGACGGATGAGGGATGACCGCGGTCGGGGAGCCCCCAGGTCCCCGACCGCGGCATTTCCGATCTACTTCACCTCGAGCTTGCCGAGGGCAAAGTCGGTGGCTCCGGAGAAGACGTCCGATCCCGACCGGTCGCGCGCGGCGGCATGGAACTTCACGTTCGTCGCCAGCGTCTGACCGTCGAACACCGTCCCCGGTACGGCGCCCGCCGTCAGCCGGAGCCGGAGCGAGTAGTAGACCGAGCTCGCCCCGGGAAAGGGCCGTACCTGCACGTCGCCGCGCAGGTGATCGTTGGTGCAGGGCGCCGTGCAGATCGCCGTCGCGTCGAAGCGCTTCTGGCTCACGCCGCTGTAGAGCACGCCGCCCGTCAGCGCCGCGCCTGTCGCCTGCGGCGCGGCCCCGAGGCTGAAGATGGCCGTGGCGGGCGGCGGCAGGACGAGAAGCTGCGCGTCGGCGGTCACGCGGGTGGCGTCCAGCGGCAGGTTCATTCCCGCGGCGAAGACCCCGTCGCGCGCGCTGGACGGCAGCAGGCGGCCATTCTGCGGATCGGCCACGCCCACCGGCGTCAGCGATGCATTCGACACCAGGTCGAGCTGGACGACGCTGGCGGTGGACGCGGCGTTGGAGACGAGCTGGACCATTCCGCCCGGCGGCGGGTTCGTGTACACGAGCCCGTGGACGACCTGGAAGGCGCTCCCGGTGCGCGTGGCGTCGGCGCTGTCCGTGACCGTGAACGTCTGCAGGCCGATGGTGTTGAACGTGACGTTGACGGTGGCTGTGCCGCCTTCGCTGCCATTGAGAGTGACGCGGGCCGGCAGCGAAGCGGCGGCATCGGAGCTGCTGAACACCATGGTGCCGGCGTAGTTGGTGATCGGGGCGCCGGCCGGGGTCTGCGCCTGGACCACGGCGCTGCGGGAAGCCCCGGCCCAGGATTCCGTGCCGCTGAAGGTGACCGAGAAGAACGGCGCGGGAACGACGGAGACGGTGGCCTGGCACGCAAAGGGCACGGTTGCATCGGCGGCGCGGATGGTCTGGTCGCCCGCCGTCGGAAGGATCGCGGTGAAGTTGCCGGTCCCCCGTGCCAGCGCGGACGGCGGCGGCAGCGTCGCGGACGCGTCCGAGGAGGTAAACGTCACCGTCCCGGTGTATCCGGTGGCCAGATTCGCGAACGCGTCGAGCGCGTCGACGCGAAACGCCACGTCGCTGCCGGCCTTTCCGACGATGTCGAGCAGGCAACTGGCAGCCGCCGCCGGGGATACGCTGTACACCGCCGCGCCGGAGATCCCGTTTGCCGCGTCGGTCGCGATGACGCTGGAGATGCCTGCGGTCCTCAGCGTGACCGCCAGCGTGTGCTGACCGGCGTCCGCCCCGGTGAACGTAAAGGGAGGCGGGAGGACCGCCTGGGAATCGCTCGCGGTCATCGCCACCGTCCCCGCATACGAAGTGGCCTGGTTTCCGAAGGCGTCCTTCGCGGTCACGGTGACGGGTGTCGGAGCGCCGGCGGAGGTCGTCCCGCCCGAGACCACGAGCGCGGCCGCATTCCCGGCGACGATGTTCACCGTGGTGGTGTCCGCGCGGATGGTGCCCGCGGCTTCGAGCACCGTCGCGTGATGAAGCCCGGCCGTGACGAACGCGACGGAAACGCTGCGAACGCCGTTCACGAAGCCGCCAGGGGGCGGGAGGCGATCGGTGGCATCGGTCGACGCGACCGACGCAGATCCCGCGTAGTTCGGGACGACGTTGCCGTGGGCGTCTACGGCGGTGATGGTGAGAGTCAGGGGCTCGCCGGCCGCCGCCGAGCCGGGAAGCGGCGACAGCGCGTAGGCCACCGCAGCGCCGTTGGCGACCTGGACGGAGGTGCTGCCGGTGATCGCCGCATTCACCGTGTCGGTGGCGATGAGCGACTGGTCGCCCGCGGTCGCAAATTGCATGCTCACGTCTGCCGTGGCGAAGAGCGCCCGCGTAAACGTGAGGTTGGCGGGCGGGACCGCGGCCGCGTCGGTGGTGACGAAGTGGACCGTCCCGGCGTAGTCCAGCGCCGGGTTGCCGAACGCGTCGCGCACCACCAGCGTAAACGCCGCGGGCGCATCCGCCGTCACCTGCGTGCTGTGCGGCGTGATGGCAATGCGGCTGGCGGGCGCGTTGGAAACGGCGATGGTGACCGTGGCGCCCGTCGCGGCCCCGCCCACCTGCGACGCCGAGATGGAGGGCTGCCCGGCTGTCTTGAGCACGACGGCAAACGATCGCGATCCGGCGTCGCCCGCGACGAAGGTGGTGTCGGCAGGCAGTTGGGCGGCGGCGTCGCTGGAGCTGAAATGCACCGTTCCGGTGAAGGTCGTCGCGATGTTCCCGTGCGCATCGATCGCGGTGACCAGAGCGGTCAGCAAGGTGCCGGCGACGGTGGAGGCCGGCAAGCCGCTCAAGACGAGCCGCGTCGCGGCGCCCGCAGCGACGAGGGTGGAGGCGGCGCCGGCGATCGACGGGGTCGCCAGGTCTTTCGCGGCGAGGGTCTGCACACCTGCCGTCGCGAACTGCGTGACGACGCTTCGCACCCCGGCGTTCGCCGCGGTGAAGGTCTGGTCCGCGATGGCGGTCGCTTGCGGGTCCGTGTCGGTGAAGCGCAGGGTCCCCGTGTAGTCGACCGCGGTGTTGCCGAAGCCGTCGCGGACGGTCGCGGTGATGGTCTGCGGCGCATCGACGGCGACCTGCGCCGGCAGTCCGGTGAGGGTCACCTGCGCCGCGGACGCATTGCGGACCGCCACGCTGGCGCTCGCCGGCAAGAGCCCCGCCGAGCTGACGGTGATGGACGAAGTTGCCGCCTTGATCAGCGCCAGCGAGAACGCGTGCGTTCCGCCATCTCCCGCGGCGAACACGTAGTCCGCCGGGAGCTGCGCGCCGGCATCGCTGGAAGCGAAATGGACGGCGCCAGCGAAATCCGTCACCAGATTTCCGTGGGCGTCTACCGCGGACACCGTCGCCGTCAGGAGCGCGCCCGCCACCGCGCTCGCGGGGAGGCCGGCAAGGCGCAGCGCCGCTGCAGCGCCGTGGACGACGAGCGTCGACGTGGAACCCGAGATCGACGGCTTCGTCGTGTCCGCAGCCGCGAGCGTCTGCACGCCGGCGGTGGCGAACTGGACCGTCACGCTTCTCGTGCCCAGATTGACCGCCGCGAAAGTCACGTCGGCAAGCGTGGCCGCCTGCGGATCGGTGTTGGTGAAGTGCAGCGTCCCCGTGTAGTCCGTGGCCACGTTTCCGAACCCGTCGCGCACGGTCACCGCGAGTGTCTGCGGCACGTCGGTGGCCACCTGCGCCGGCAGGTTCTCCAGCGTCACCTGCGCGGCGGCCGCGTGCGCGACCACCACCGTGGCGGTGACCGGTGGCAGCCCGGCGGAGGAGACGGTCACCGTCGAGCTCGCCGCCTTGACCAGCACCACCGGGAACGACCGCCGCCCGCCGTCGGCCAGCGCATACGTGGTGTCGGCGGGGAGCTGCGCTGATGCGTCGCTCGAGCTGAAGTGGACGGTGCCCGCGAAGTCGGTGACGACGTTCCCGTGCGCGTCGGCGACCGTGACGATCGCGACGAGGAGCGTACCCGCCACCGTGGACGGCGGCAGGCCGGTGAGGACGAGCTGCGCTGCTGGCCCGTGCACGACCAGCGTCGAGGCCGATCCGCGGACGGATGCGACCACCGTATCCACCGCCGTCAGCGTCTGCGTTCCCGCGGTCGCGAAGCGCACCGTCGCGCTCTTGACGCCCAGGTCCGCCGCCGTGAAGGTCAGGTCGGCAATGGCCGGCGCCTGCGCATCCGTGTTGGTGAAGTGCAGCGTCCCGGCGTAATCGGCGACCACGTTCCCGTACGCATCGCGCACCGTCGCTGCAACCGTTTGCGCGACGTCAACCACGACCTGCGGAGCAAGCCCGGTGAGCGTCACCTGGGCCGCGGCGGCGGCGGTCACCGCGATGCTGACCGTCGCTGCCTGAAGCGGCGCAGAGGACACGGTGAGGGTGGTCGTTCCGGCCTTGGTGAGCACGATGGGGAAGGTCCGGACGCCCCGGTCCGTCGGCGTGAAGGTGAAGTCTGCGGGCAATTGCGCAGTCGGGTCCGTCGAGATGAAGTGTACCGTCCCGGCGAAATCGGTCGCGACGTTGCCGTGGAGATCGACCGCGGTCACCGTCGCGGCCAACAGCGATCCGGCGGTGATCGAGGGCGGAAGTCCGGACAGCGTCAGCGCCGCGGCGGGGCCGTGCAGGACCAGCGTCGTCGCGCTTCCCCGCAGCGCCGGCGTCAGCGTGTCGCTCGCGGTCACGGTCTGCGCTCCCGCTGTCGCGAAACGCACCGGGATGCTCTTGATGCCCTGGTCCGCCGGCCCGAATACGGCGTCCGCGATCGCCGGTGCCTGCGGGTCGGTGATGACGAACTTCAGTGTCCCGGCGTAATCGGTCACCACGTTGGCAAAGGCATCGCTCACCGTCACGGTGAGCGTCGCCGACACGTCCACGGCGGTCTGCGCCGGCAGGCCGTCGAGCGCGACCAGAGAGGCCGGCGCATGAGCGACCGCCACGGTGGCCGACACCGAGGGCAGCCCCGCGGACGCGACGGTCAAGGTCGTGGCCGCCGCGCGCGTCAGCTCGAGCTGGAAGGAATGCGTCCCCAGATCGGCGGGAGTGAAGGTGTAATCGGCGGGCAGGGCGGCGCCGGGATCAGTGGAGGAAAAGTGGAGCGTCCCGGTGAAGTCGGTCGCGACGTTGCCCTGGCTGTCCACCCCGCTGACCACCGCCGTCAATGACGTCCCCGCAACCGTGGCCGACGGAATTCCCGTCAGCGCCAGGCCGACCGCCGGCCCGTGCAGCACGAAGGTGGAGGCTGCGCCGCGAAGAGCGGGCTTCACGGTATCGGCTGCGGTGATGGTCTGCGGCCCTGCGGTGCGGAACGAGGCGGAGATGGTCCTCGAGCCGAAGTCGGTGGCGACGAAGGTCGCGTCCGGGATCGCCGGAGCCGCCGCGTCAGTGCTGGTGAAGTGCAAGGTCCCCGCGTACTCGGTGACGAGGTTTCCGAAGGCATCGCGCACGCGCACGGTCACCGTCTGCACCGACGCCACCGCGACCTGCGCGGGCAGGCCTTCGAAGGTGACCTGGGATGCCGCAGCATGGGCCACGGCCACGGTCGCGTTCGCAGCAGGCAGGCTTTGCGAGCTGACGGAGAGGGTCGTGTTTGCGGCTGTGGCGAACACCACCGCGAACGTGTGGCGCCCGCCGTCCGCGGCGGTGAACGTGTAATCCGCGGGCAACGCCGCGGCCGGATCGGTCGAGGCAAAGTGTACGGCCCCGGTGAAGCCGGTGACGGTGTTCCCGTGCCGGTCGACGACCGTCACCACCGCGGACAACGCGGTGCCCGCGACGGTGGACGGCGGCACCCCACCGAGCGCGAGGTTCGCGGGAGCGCCGGGAAGCACCTGCGTCGACGCCGAGCCGGCGATGGTGGGCGTGGCGATGTCGGCGGCGCCCAGGGTCTGCGTGCCAGCCGTCCCGAACTGCAGCGACACCGTCTTCACGCCCTTGTCGGCGGCCGTGAACGGCAGGTCGGCGAGCGGAGACGCCTGCGGGTCGGTGTTGGTGAAGTGGAGCGTCCCGGCGTAGTCGGCGACCGCATTTCCAAACGCGTCGCGGACCGCGACGGTGACGGTCTGCGACGCGTCCACCGGCGTCTGCGCCAGAAGCCCGGTGAGCGCCACGTTCGCGGCAACGCCGGGCGCGACGTTGATGGTGACGGTCGCCGCAGCGACGCCGTCCGCGCTGACGGTGACGGCGGTGGTGGTGGCCTGCAGCAGGGTGACCTGGAATGCGCGCGCTCCGGCGTCGGCCGGCGCGAACGCGGCATCGGCGGGCAGTCGGGCCGCCGCGTCCGTCGAGGAGAAGTGCACCGTCCCACCGAAGCCCGTGGCCTGGTTCTGATAGGGATCATAGGCGGTCACCTGCAGCGAGATCGGCGCGCCCGCGGTGACGGCGGAAGGTCCGGAGAGCGCAAGTTGCGCCGCCGCCGCGGGAAGGACGACGAGGTGGACGATCCCGAAGACGTTCGGGTTGCTCCTGTCGGCCACGACGAAGCTCCGCTCGCCGGCGGTCTTGAAGACGGCGCGCGCGCTGATCAGGCCCGCGTCGGCCGCCGTGAAGGTGACGTCGGAGGGCGTGGTGCCGTGCGCGTCGTCGCTCGCGAACTGAACGGTGCCGCGATAGTCCTTCACCACGGCGCCCCTGGCGTCGAGCGCCGTCACCGTGAAGGCGACCGGAACGCCCGCGACCGCATTCACCGGCTGCGAGAGGGCGAACGCCGCCACCACCACGGCGGGCCCCTGGTCGTGCGAGCCGCACGCGCCGGTGACGGCAAGCAACGCGAAGGCGAGCCGTCTCATGGCAGCACGCTGCCGAACTTCGCGGCCAGCGCGGCGACGTCGGCGTCGTCCAGCGTGGAGTTGCCGTCCATGTCGACGCTGGAGTCGTAGGGAAGGTTGTTGGTGGCCGACGGCGTGGCGCTCAGTCGCGCGGCGAGCGATGCCAGGTTGAAGAAGTCGATCACCTTGCTGCGATTGAAGTCGCCGCTGCCGGGGCCGGCTGCCGGCTCGCTGTTCGGGTAGATCTCCCAGACTCCGCGGCCATAGGTGGAGACGCGCACCACGCTGCCGTTGCGCGAGATGCGCAGATCGGTGACGCGCACTGCCGGGAGCCCGGTACCGTACGGCGCCCAGGTCGCGCCGCCGTCGGTGGTCCGGTAGACGCCCGCCTCGGTACCCACCCAGAGGGTCTGATCCGTCGCGTCGCTCGGGTCGTAACGGACGGCGAAGATGGGCAGGTTGGGCAGATCGAAGCCGGTGCCGTTGCCGTGAAAGGGCGCCCAGGTGCTGCCGCCGTCGGTCGTCTTGTAGAGGTGGCCGATCGAGGCCGGGATGATCACCGCGGGATCGCAGTTCGCGGCGGCGGGGTTGGTGCAGTTGACCGCGTTCGACAGCGCGGCGTTGCTGGCGACCAGCCAGGTCTGCTTCGGGTCGGTGCCGCCGAGGCTGGCCGCGTTCTGCGGCGCGGCGAAGTCGCTGCCGTTGCCGATCCAGAGGGTGCCGGTGCCCTTGCCGGTCACGTTGGGGAAGCTCACGCCGTGCAGCGACAGCACCGTGGTCGCGAGGCCGCCGCCCGTCGGCTTGTCATAGACCAGGATGGAGCCCATGCCGGTGTTGCCGCTGCTCAGCGCCGCCCCGTAGATGCGAGAGCCCGGCACGCCGTCGATGGTGTAGCGATAAGGCGAAACCCGCAGGCCCTGGCCGCGAATGGTGCGCGGCGTCCCGTCGACGAAGAATGGCCCTGGCGCCACCACCCGGGTGGACGACAGCGCCGAGACGGGATCCACCGTCCAGATGCGCGCCGACTCGTTGGAGGCGGAGGTGACGGCGGCGGTGTCGTAGCCGAGGAGGTCGTAGCGGATGAAGAACGGGTCCGGCACGCCCGGCGATCCGGGGTTCTTCCAGTTCGGGACCTCGACGCCGTTCTCGATGCGCGTCGCCTTGCTGCAGTCCCACAGGCGCCGCAGGCAGAATCGGCGCGTGCCGTTCACCGACGCCCAGTACACCTGGTTCTGGCCGTTGCCGTCCGAGGCGGCCGCCGCGCCGATGCCGTCCCCGCCCAGCACCTGGTCCCAGGCGCTCGGGTTCACGTCGGCGAGGAAGGTGGGGTCGCTGACCAGGCGCCAGCGCGAGCCGTTGTCCTGCAGGCCGCCGAAGAGGACGTTGGGGTCTCCGAGCGTCGGATCGCCGGTGCCGATGGCATAGAACAAATGCGTCGCGAGCCCCACGTCGGGCTGCGCCCACGAGCCCAGCTCCGGCGTCGGCACGTCGAAGAGATCGCGGCTGACGAACAGCCCGCCGTCGCTGCCGCCGAGAATGACGGGAAGCTGGCCGGCGATGCGCACGATCAGCGCCGCGTGCCAGTCGGCGTGGACGTACCCGAGGGTGCCGCTCGCGGTGGTGCCGAGTCCACTCTGCGGCAGCCAGTGCGACGCGAGCCGGAAGGTGGCTCCGCCGTCGGAGGTGATGGCGCTGCACAGGTCGCCGCCGAAGAGCACCCGCGTCGAATCCGCGGGATCGACGGCGACGGCCAGGTCGTACCAACTTTGCAGATGTCCGAGGTTCATGGTGGTGCATCCCGACTGCGCCTCGGTGGCGGTGGTCGGGTTGACGACCGGCGTCGCCGACGTCGCCGGCGAAGCCAGGGTCAGCCCGGTGGCGATCCGCGTCCAGGTCGAGCCGCCGTCGGTGGACTTGAGGTACGCGGCGGTCGC
>DATDMU010000366.1:0-5356 GCA_036518615.1 Myxococcales bacterium | reverse complement strand
CCTGGGCAGTGCCCACCAGGCGACCACGATCAGGGCGGCGACGAGGATGGCGTGGAGCGGCCGGTCCGGCATTCCCGCAGCCAGCATGCCGCGGGCCGCGAGCGCGCCGGCCAGCGCCGCGCCGCACGCCTTGAGCATGGGAGTGCCGCTGGACAGGTGCGCGCGCGCCACGGCCTCGACCACGCCTTCGGCGCGCTCGTAGCCCACCGCGAAGAGCCACACCCGCGCCGCGAGGTGGACGGCGTTGTAGGCCGCGAGGAACACCAGGATGGCGCCCACTCCGAGGATGGGAACGGTGGCGGCCGCCGCGAGCGCCGCCGCAGGACGGAGCGCGAGCCAGAAGAACCCGTCTCCCAGCGCCGCGAAGGGCGGGCCGAGCGCGCTCTTGAAGCTGGAGACGGTCTGCGCCGGCGCCTCGCCGCTGGCGACGCGCTCCTCCAGCCGCACCGCGCCGCCGAGGATGGCCGCCGCGAGGTAGGGATGGCAGTTGAAGAATTCGAGATGCCGCTGCGCCGCCCGGGCGCGCTCGGCGAGGTCCGGGTACAGCTCGTCGAGGGCGGGGGAGATGGCGTAAGCGAACCCGATGTTCTGCATGCCCCGCGGGGTCCACGCCGCCTGCAGGAAGAGGGAGCGCCAGAACACGCGCGCGAGCGCGACGCGCGAGACCCTCCGGGCGCGATGCGCGACGATGGCCGGGGACGTCATGACCAGCCCCGCAGCGCCAGCGTCGCAGCGAGCACGACCACCGCGCACAGCGCCGCCAGCGCCGGCGCGCGCGGCTCGCGGATGGCGCGGACGGCGCACGCGACCGCCACCGCCCAGACCGCATGCCACGCTCCCTCCAGCGCCGAGAGGCCGGCTGCGTCGAGGCCCAGCCGGAGCGCGCCGAGGAGCGGCGAGGCGAGAACGCCCACCGCGCAGATGCCCGCGGAGGCGCCGAAAGGAAGAAGCAGCCCGCGGACGTTGACGCTCGCCCCGGCCGGGTCGCCTCGCGCGACGCGGGCGAGCGCTTCCTCCAGCAGCTCGCCGTTGCGCTGCTCGGAGGCGCGCTCGAGGCGCCTGCCGAAGAGCGCCAGGGGAAAGACCAGCGCGAGCCCCATCGCGGCGAGCGGCGCATCCACGCCGGACTGCGCTGCCATTCCCGCCGGAACCACCAGCGCGGTGAGACCCGCCGCGAGCAGCGATTCGTTGTCGGGCAGGCTGCCGCCCAGGTTCACCCCTCCGAGGAAGAGAAGCTCGAGCGGCACGCCCACCGCAAGGCCCCCGTGCGCGTCGCCCAGCGCCCAGCCCAGCACGGGCCCGAGCACCAGCGGCCGCGAGAGCATGAGCTGGAAGGCTCCCTTGCGCTCCACCGCGGCGAGGCCCCCCACCAGGGCGGCGATTCCCGCGAGCAGGAAGAGGTGCAGGGCGCCGCCGGACGGGAGCGGAAGCATCGGCCCCTCTTTACACCCCTCAGGCGGCGGCGAAGCGCGCCTTGATGTCGCCGAGGAGCAGCGAGGCCTCGGACGGCACGGCGCGCAGCTCCACCTCGGTTCCCGCCCGCGCGAGCTGCTCCAGCTCCGCCACCTCGCGCTCGTCGAGGAACACCGACGCCGACACCTGCCGGCGCCCGGTGGCGAAATGCACGTTGCCGATGTTCAGCCGCGGGAGGGGGACGCCCCGCTCGTGGAGCAGCACCGCATCGCGCACGTCGCGCAGCAGCACCAGCGTGCGCGACGCCTGCGGTCCCTTCCCGCCGGGCCGCAGCAGTTCCGCCGCCGCGTCCAGCCGCAGCACGGAGAAGCTCACCCCCGGGGGAATGGCCAGCGACATGGCCGATCTCGCCAGCACGTTGCCGGCCGCTTCGTCGTCGGCCACGAGGATGCCGTCGGCCCCCAGCGCCGGCAGCCACGCCTCCAGCACCTGGCCGTGAACGAGGCGGTTGTCCACGCGCACGAGCGCAATCCGCGGCGCGCTCAACACATCCTCCGCAGCGACTGGCTGACCTGGCCGATGGCGCGCTGTCCTGCCTCCGCGAGATCGTGCGCGACTTCCGCGACGGCCTTGCCGCTGCCGCGCACGACCGACAGCTTGAGCAGCATGGGCAGGTTCACGCCGGTGACCACCTCCACCTTTCCCTCGGCGAGGAAGGAGACGCAGAGGTTGGTCGGCGAACCGCCCAGCAGGTCGGTCAGGAGCAGCACGCCTTCGCCGCCGTTCACGCGCCGGATCGCCTCCTCGAGGTCGGCGCGGACGTTGGGAGAGCTGGCGACGATGCTCACCGGAGCCACCTGCGCGAGCGGCCCCACCACGGCTTCCGCCGTGCGGATCATCTCCTCCGCCAGCTTGCCGTGAGTGGCCACCACGACGCCGATCATTGACCCCAATTTAACGCAGGAGCAGCCGGGGTGCAGGAGAACGGCCGCTACCGCTTGGAAACGGTGAGCTGCACGCGGGGCGGCTCTTCGGCGCGCGGAGCCTGCGGAGCCGCCGGCGCGTCCACCGCCTCGCGGGCGGCAGCGCTGCGGACGCCGGGGGCCGCCATCCGGTAGACCGCCAGGGTGAGCAGGAAGAGCGGCAGGTCGGTGGCGACGACCGCGGCGAGCGCGGGAGCGCGCCCGGACGCGATCAGGTGGGCGGCCGCCGCGGCGCTGGAGGTGAGCTTGGCGACCGCCACCGGCAGCACCGCGTGCCGCCGCTCGCGCGGGCTGCCGGCCGTGACCAGGCAGGCGGTCCCGACCGCGGTCATCATCGCCACCGCGAGCACGTTCCAGAACCGGGCCTCGGGGCCGGCAGGCGCCGCCGCGGCGCCGAGGGTGGCCACCCGAAAGGTCAGCTGAGGCGCGAGGGCGAAGATCGCGGCGCCGGCGAAGTACACCACCGCGAAGAAGCGGCAGAACGCGGCGAGGCGTCTTTCCTGGGCCGAGAGGCTGGGCTGCGGCACGCGCGGCTTCTATCACATTACGCGGAGGGCCCGCGGTGCTGGTGCAGGATGCGCCCGAAGTCGCGCGTATGGGCGCGCGCCACCACCAGCGAGAGGCGGAGGTCCTCGCCGCCCCCGTTCAGCCGGACCGAGCGCGGCTCGCCCCAGGCCACGCCCAGGCGGCCGGAGTGCGGGAAGCCGTCGTCGATGGAGAGCCGGTATCCCACGCAGAGATTGCTGCCGTCCGCGCGCGGGTCGAGATCCAGCGACATGGCCAGAGGCTCGCTGTGCGGTCCGGCCTCTTGCGAGAGGTCGAGGTGCACCGGCCGCCCCTCCTCGCCGATGAGCATCGGGCTCGCGAGCAGGTCGCCCGCGCCGTTGCGCACCTCGATGGAGTAGAGCACCGCCGAAGGCCCGGGCGCCTCGGTGCGAAGCTGGCCGAACGTCAGCTCGGCGCCGAAGAGGCCGAAGGCGAGACCGACGAGCGCGGAGAAGATCCGCGCGATGGCGCGCTGGCGTCGATGCATCGGGCCTCCTCCCGAAGAAGAAACATCGTACTCTCCCAGCGGCAAGACGTCACGTCAACAGAACCGCGCGTCCGATCCGATACAGATGGGGCCGCCGTAGCGAGCTGTGATTTTACAGGTATTCTCAGTAGATGTTGGTGGTGCGCTTCGCCCCCGTGTAGTCGAGCCACACCGTCTTCAGGAAGGTGAAGAAGTTCGCGCCTTCCTCGGCCATCTCCTTCTCGCCGACGCCGGTGGCCTTGATGCCGCCGAAGGGAAGCTGCGCCTCGCCTCCCACCGTGGGCTGGTTGACGTGGACCATCCCCACCTCGGCGCGCTCCACGAACCGCATCACCGCGAAGTAGTCGCGCGAGTACACGGAAGCGGTGAGGCCGAAGGGCACGTCGTTGGCGAGGCGCAGCGCCTCCTCCGCGTCGCGCGCCTGCTGGATGGCGAGGACCGGCCCGAACACCTCCTCGCGCGCCAGCTTCGTGCCGGGCTGCACCTGGTCGAACACGGTCGGGGCGCAGAAGAACCCGTGCTCGTGCTCTCCGGTCCGCAGCCGTTCGCCGCCGCAGAGCAGCCGCGCCCCTTCGCCCTTCGCCGCGGCGATGGCCTGCAGATCCGTCTCGAGCTGCCCGCGATCCACCGCGGGCCCCATCTGCACCCCTTCGACCATGCCGTTGCCGACGCGCAGCGAGCGGGCGCGCTCCACCACCGCCTCGGTGAGCCTCCTGGCGATGCCGGGCGTCACCACCACGCGCGAGGTCGCGGTGCAGCGCTGGCCGGTGCTGCCGAACCCGCCCTGGAGGATCCCCTCGGCGGCCAGGTCGAGGTCGGCGTCGTCGAGCACGACGACGGGGTTCTTGCCGCCCATCTCCAGCGTCACCTTCGCGCCGCGCGCCGCCACCCGCTGGTAGACGCGCAGGCCGATCTCGTTGGAGCCGGTGAAGCTCACCGCCTTGATGCGCGGGTCGTCCACCACCGTGTCGCCGATGGCGCCGCCCGGCCCGGTCACCAGGTTGAGCACGCCGGGCGGCAGGCCCGCCTCCTGATACGCCTCCGCGAGCAGGTGTGCGCAGATGGGGGTGAGCGAGGCGGGCTTGAGCACCACCGTGCACCCGGCGACCAGCGCCGGCGCGCTCTTCCAGACCGGGATGGCGAAGGGGAAGTTCCACGGCGTGATCAAGGCCACCGGACCGACGGGCTGGCGAAGCGTGAAGGCGAGCGTGTTGCGCGTCTCCGAAGGCACGGTGCGCCCGTGCTGGCGGAAGCCTTCGCCCGCATAGAACTCCAGCAAGTTCAGTCCCTTGAGGACCTCGCCCTTGGCCTCGCCGAAGACCTTGCCTTCCTCGCGGCAGAGCGCCTCGCCGAGCAGGTCCACCTTCGCCTTGAGCAGCGCGTGCGCGCGGCCGATGATGCGCCCGCGCTCCGGACCCGGCGTCGATGCCCAGCCGGGGAATGCCTTGACCGCGGCGTCCACCGCAGCCTTCGCGTCGGCGACGCCGCTGCGGGGAAAGTGGCCGAGCACTTCGCGCGCGTCTGCCGGATTGGTGCAGGGCTCGTAGTTGCCGGTGGACGGCTCCACCCACTGACCGCCGATGAAGTTCTTCCGCCGTTCGTCTCCGCGGGGGATGTGCATGTGGGTTCCTCTACTCCGCGCGGTCGCGCGACTCAACGGCGTCCGCGACCCTCCGTCCGGCCGCTTGCTGGCCGATTTTTTCTTCGACGCCGAAGGGAACACAGGCGAAAGTGCGCGTTGCGGACCTCGCAGGCGAATGCTAGCGTCCGCGCGCCTCTTTCCCTGTGACGCAAGGCATTCATGTTCAACGGTATTTACAAGCTCTTCTCCCGCGACCTGGCCATCGATCTCGGCACCGCGAACACGCTGATCTACATCCGCGGAATGGGCATCGTGAGCAACGAGCCCTCGGTCGTCGCCGTGCAG
>DATDMU010000365.1:0-9260 GCA_036518615.1 Myxococcales bacterium | reverse complement strand
CGACGACGACGCCCTGCTCGCGAGCGGCCTCTACGCCGGCTTCCGCTCGCACAACCAGGTCAGCTTCGGCTTCCGCCGCGGCCGCTTCTCCGCCTGGCTGAGCGAGGACTTCACGCCGGGGTCCAATACGCACAGCGTCATTCAGTGGCTGTACGTCTCCAACGCGCCCGACATCGTGCTGGGAGTGGCGTTCACGCAGCCGCTGTAGTCGCCCGGTAACGGCGCTCCCCGACGCCGGGACGAGGCGGGGCGGGGTGCGGCTTCAGACATGCACAAATCGCGGACGCGAAACCTCGCGATCCCGCGCGCGGCCTTCTGGGCGATTTGTAAACTCGCCGCAGCCCCACCCCGCCTCGCCCCGGCTGTTGCGCGCGCAGATCCGGCCCGACCAGCGCCGCCGCGCAGCAACTCCACGGTCCAACGCAAGCTCGAGGTCCGCGAAGTTCATCCGCTCAACCGCAGAGCCTCCTCTTCCAGGCGGGCGCCGACGCGGAGCATCCACCATGCTGCCTCCGCGACCAGCGCGGGGATGCCATGGGAAAAGGCCGTTGAACAATATGGATCGATGCCGCAAGGGGCCGCGCGCCCCTCGCGCGCTGCGTGGATGTGCCAGTTCTCCAGCACGTAGCGGACGGCGTTCGATGCGCGGCGAGGCGAGTCCAGCACAACTGAGTGGTAGCGGTCGGCAAAGACGGCGCCGCGCCGGCGCATCACCGCGTTGAGAGCCCCCGCCATCCGTACTTCCAGCCCCTTCATCGCGCGCGCGAGCGCAGCCGCGTCCGGAGCCTCGACGATCATGTGTATGTGGTTGCCCTGTACCGAGAAGTGCACGAGCCGGAAGCCGAACCGCCGGCATCCGGCCGCGAAGCTGCGCCGGAGCGCACGAAAGCATCGATGGCTGCGAAGGTTCCACACCTCGGGCCGCAGCCGCAGCGTCACGTGCAGCGCTCCGCGCTGAAACCCTCGCCTCCGCCGATGCGGCACGTTGCGCCGCGGCGAAGTCCGTTTGCGCCCCGCCCCCCGCCGCGCGCCACCCCATTGCTTCAATGGCAGTTCCTGCTGCCTTGGTTTATGCCGCGATCCTACCGAAGGGGTCTGACATTGCGACTCTACGGCGACGAAGGAATGTCCGCTCATTCATCTTGATTGAGCAGACAATCGGATGGGCAGGGTGTGGTCAACGCCAGAAACCGTCAGGGCAGGCAACCCCCTCGGACGGTCGCCCAAGCGCGCAGCTCTCGCGGGCCGGATCGCGCACGAGCTCGGTCTACGTTGAAGATAAGATGTTGCGCGGTGGCGCTGTTGAACCTGCCTTCCGCGCGCAATGGCTGGGCGGCCGCCGCGGTCGTTTGCCGGCCTGGCTGGCCTTGTCTCAATCGCGGTGCCCTTGTACACATCGTGCCCGACCGTGCCTCGGAGGGGGAACCGATGCCCGACGCCGACGAAAAAAAGAGCTGGTGGCAGACGCTTCCCGGGATCGCGACCGGGACGGCGGCGCTCCTCACCGCCCTGACCGGCTTCTTGCTGGCGCTCAATCAGGTGGGATTCATCGGGTCGTCCAAACCCTCCGGCGCCAATCTCACCAGGCCGCTCGCGGGCGAGTCGCGCCCTGCGCAAGCGGAAGCGGCGTTGGGCGAGGGCGCTCCGCAAACGACGCCGGCCAGCGCCGCCGGCACGTCCCGCTCCGTACCGAAAGTGGAGCTGGCGGGCCCGCGCGAGATATCGTTCAAGGATTACCAGTATGCCTTCCTGGCCATCGAGGCGAGGCCCCGTACTCCCGCGCTGTTCGAGCTCCACCTCAAGATCCGGGCGACGTCCAATACGCGCTATGGCATGAATTTCTGGGACGCGAGCTTCCGGCTGCTCGTCGATGGCGTCCCGACGGCTCCCGACTCGGGACTGAACGTCGTCGTCGAGGGCAATTCCGCCAGGGACGGCGACATCACGTTCCCGGTGCCGGCAAATGCTCGAAGTCTCGAATTGCGCATCCTCGGTGGCGACCCCCCGACCGACCTGCCACTGACGCTCCGTCACTGACATCGGCGCAGAGCTACCCGAACTCCTCCAGTTGCCGCACCTCGATGGCGCACAGCCCCGACAGCGCCCGGCGCGCGTTGTCCGAATCTCCCACCACGATGAGCTGCGCGCCCTCCCGCGCCGGCGACAGCTCCGCCGCGATCTCGCGCGCCTGCTCCACCGTGACCGCCGAGATGCGGCTGCGGTACTTGCTCAAATGCTCCAGGCCCAGCCCGTCGAGAAGCGCGTCCGCCACCTGCTCCGCCAGCGCCTCGTGGCTCTCCAGGCCCAGCGGAAACAGCCCCGCCAGATACCGGCGCGCCTTCTCCACCGCCTCTTCCGACGGCCCGCTCTCCGCGTACCCGCGCATCTTCTCCAGCGCCACGTCCACCAGCTCGCGCAGCGTCTCGTTCTTGGTGAAGCTGGAGAACACGCTCAGCCCCGCGCGCCGGTTCATGTACAGCCGCGTGGAGACCGAATAGCTGAGCCCGCGGTCCACGCGGATCGCGTCCACCAGGACCGAGGTGAAGCCGCCGCCGAGCGCGGTGTTCATCACCACCGCCTCGGGATAGCGCGGCGTGGTGCGCGGCAGCCCCGGAGCGACGATGCGCACCTGGGCCTGCGTCGCGTCGGGCTTGTGCACCACCACCGCGCGCAGCCCCTGCCCCGGCAGCATGGCCGAGAACTGCAGCGGAATGCGCTGGCTCCTCCCCGGCCACGAGCCCTGCCACTGCGCGAGCTTGCGCTGCGCAAGCTCGATCAGCTCGTCCGGCGCGGCCTGCCCCACCAGCGCGAGCAGCGCCCCGTGCTGCTGGTAGCGCGTCGCATGGAACCCCGCGGCGTCCTCGCGCTGGAACGTCTCCACGTCGCGGCGGAAGCCGGTGGAGGGATGCGCGTACGGATGCCCCGGGCCGTATCCGAGCGTGACCACCGCCCGCCCCGCCACCGCGCCGGCCTCGTCCAGGTCGCTCTGCAGCGCCGCGACCGATCGCCTGCGCGCCGCTGCGACCTCCTCCTCCTCGAAGGCCGGCTCCAGCGCGACCTCGAGCAGCGCGTCCAGCGCGCGCTCGCGCAGCTCCGCCGGCACGGTCAGCGCCAGCGACGCCTCCTCCGACGAGACGTCGGCCGCGAGCTGCGCGCCCATCGACTCGATCAGATCGTCCACGTCCTGCGCGGGCCTTCGCCGCGTGCCGCGGCGGAGCAGATCCAGCGTGAACTGAGCCAGCCCGGCCTTGCCGCGCGGGTCCTCGCAGCAGCCGGCCGGCAGGGAGAGACGGGCATGGAAGAGCGGCAGCCCGCGCCGCTGGATGGCCACCAGCGTGAGCCCCGAAGGCAGCTTCTCGATCCGCAAGGGCGGCAGCGCGACGTCGGGCGAGCTCACGCCTCCACCTCGCCGGGCACGAGCGTGACCACGTTGCGGCGGTGCGCGGCGAAGGTCTTGCGGGCGACGCGGCGGATGTCGGCGGCGGTGATGGCCGCGTAGCGGTCGGGCAGATCCAGCATGGCGCGCCAGGTGCCGAGCATCAGCTCCATCTGGCCGATGGTGTGCGCGCGGCCGTTGGTCGTCGAGAGCCCGCGCAGCATCTGCGCGGTCACCAGATTGCGGGCGCGCTCCAGCTCCTTCGCGGGCATCTCCTCGTCGCAGAGCCGCGACAGCTCCGCCCAGAGCGAGCTCTCCGCGCGCGCCGGGTCCACCCCGGGATTCAGCTTCAGCGAGATCTGGAAGAGCCCGGGATCCACCCGCCAGCTGAAATAGACGTGCGCGTCGACGCACAGTTCCTGCTGGTACACGAGCGCGCGCTTGAGCCGGGCGCCTTCGCCGGCGCTGAGCGCGGTCTCGATCAGATCCAGCACCAAGGAGTCCGGATCGCGACCCGCGGGCCCGCGAAATCCCGCCAGCACCGCCGGCGCCTGCGACGGGTAGCGGATCTGCGCCCGCCGCTCGCCCTTCTGCGGCGGCTCGCCGGAGGCTACCTTCGGCAGCGGCTCGCCTGCGGGAATGCCGCCGTAGAGGCGCGAGATCTCCGCCAGCGCCGCGTCGGAAGCGAAGTCGCCCACCAGGACCAGCGTGCAGTTGCTGGGCGCGTAGCAGGCGCGGAAGTAGCGCTCGCAGTCCTGCCGGGTGATGGCCTCGACGTCGCTCATCCAGCCGATCACCGGCCAGCGGTAGGGATGCGCGAGAAAGGCGAGCGCGCCCATGGCCTCGTCCATCATCCCGTCGATGTCGTTGTCGGTGCGGAAGCGCCGCTCCTCCTTGACCACCTCGCGCTCGCGCGCCAGCGACGCGTCGTCGATGGTCAAGGACGCCATCCGGTCCGCCTCCAGATCCAGCACGAGCGGCAGCGCCTCCGAGGCGAAGTCCTCGTAGTAGGCGGTCATGTCCGTCGAGGTGTAGGCGTTGGAGGTGCCGCCCGCCGCCTCCAGGCGCCGGTCGAACTCCTTGGGCCCGTACTTGCGCGAGCCGTTGAACATCATGTGCTCGAAGAGGTGGGAGATGCCGGTGATGCCGGGCCGCTCGTTGCGCGATCCCACCCGGAAGAAGCTGTAGAGCGCGCAGACCGGCAGGGAGTCGTCGCGGAGCAGGCGGATCTGCAGCCCGTTGGAAAGCGCGCGCTCCTCGACGGGAAAATCTTCGGCAAGAAGCGCCATCAGTCCTCGCTCGGTGGTTCCAGAGGCTTGACCATGAGCTGCTCGGCCGGGGTCATCAGCTTCTTCCGATTGTTGCATTCCTTGCACGCCGGCACGACGTTGCCCTTCACGCTGCGGCCGCCGCGCGCCACCGGCACCACGTGGTCGAGGGTCAGCGCGCGAGGGCCCACGGCCTTCCCGCAATAGCCACAGACGCCGCGCTGGATTCGCCGCTGCCACCAGGCGGTCTTGCGCAGCGCGCGAGCCCGCTCGCGTTCCCGCGCGACGTGCGCCGGGCCGGCGTCCAGGTCGTACCAGTTCTCCATTGCGGACATGCGTTGTAACCCGCCAGCGCGCAGCCTTCCATGGCTGGGAAGATCATTTCCCACACGAGGCGCACGCTCCCTCGCCTGGAGCTTGGCACGGAGCGTGTAGATGGCCCCTTCGCGAGGACGTGCCTCGCGGGGGTGGGTATGCGGCGGGTGTGGGCCTGGGCGTGCGTTCTTGGCGTTCTCGGGTGCGGCGGCGCCAGCGGCTCCAGGGTGCGCCAGCTCGGCGGAATCCTCACCGTCACGCCCGCGAACCTGGACTTCGGCGACGTGGCCCTGGGCAAGGACGCGACGCACCGGGTCACGCTGCACAACGACGGCATCGTGCCGATGACGGTGACCGCGGACACCGTCTTTCCCGACGCCACCTTCGACGTCGAAGGACTGCCGGTGACGTTGGGCGTCGGACAGAGCGCGGCCCTGAGCGTGCGCTACCGGCCGCCGGCGCTCGGCTCGCACCAGCAGACGCTGCAGCTCGTGACCGACGCTCCCGGCGACATGCCGGTGGACCTGCGCGGCCATGCCGTCCGCGGCCTGGCCCAGCTCTCCGGCGACTCCTTCGACTTCGGCGACGTGGTGGTGAACGAGACCGCCAGCCAGGATCTGCAGCTCCTCAACAACGACGGGCACGCGGAGACGTCGGTGAAGATCGACCCGCAGGCGACCGCCACCGCCTTTGCGGTGAAGCCGCCCGGGGAGCAGCCGATCTCTGCCGATCAGTCGATGGTGGTCACAATCCAGTTCCGGCCCGACCACCTCGGCGACTTCGCATCCGCCGTCATGGTCACGCCCTGCCCCACCTGCTCGCCGCGCCGCATCGCGCTGACCGGTCGGGGGGTGGACTCGCTGCTGCTCGTCAGGCCGGCGAGCATCGACTTCGGCAACGTCAAGCTGGGCGCGAAGGTCTCCCAGCCCTTCACCGTCACCAACACCAGCAAGAGCCCGGTGGCCATCGCCAGCTTCTCGCTCAGCGGCAGCGGCGAGCTGACGGCGGCGCTCGACGGCGTCACGGCCTATCCGCTGACGCTGCAGCCGGGCCAGACGCTGACCGGCACCGCGCGCTTCGGGCCGCGCACGCTCGGCGCCCAGACCTCCCAGGCCAGCATGGCGGCGTCCGACGGCGGGCCGGGCGTGCTCGCGCTGAGCGGCCTCGCGATGGGACCCGTGCTGCAGGTCACGCCGAAGGCGCTCTTCGTGGGCCCCGCGGCTCTGGGCACCACCCGCAATTCCGCCGTCACCATCACCAACGTGGGCCTCGATCCGCAGAACAACTCGCCGCTGCTCCTCAGCGACGCGCGCATCGAGGGCAACGACGGCTCCTGGGCAGTCCGCGTGGACTCGATGAACGTCGGCGAGCCCGGCTCGAGCACGCAGGCGCACATCGCGTTCACCCCGCAGGCCACCGGCCTCTCGCAGGCGACGCTGGTGCTGGAGTCCAACGACGGGCTGCGCCCGCGGGTGGAGGTGCCGCTCGCCGCCACCGGGCGCGAGCTCCTTCCCTGCACGCTGGAGGTCCAGCCGGCAGACCCCGTCAACTTCGGCCTGCAGCAGCTCTTCACCACCTCCGTCCAGGGATTCGAGCTGACCAACACCACCGCCGACGACTGCATCGTGGGCGAGCCGGCCATCGTCTCGGGCGGCCCGCAGTTCCGCTGGCCGGGAGGCATCGTTCCCTCGGGCCGGACGCTGCCGCCCGGGCACCGCATGTCCGTGCGGGTGGAGCTCTTCGCCGAGAAGGCGCAGACGTACTCCGGCGCGGTTGCGTTCTACGTGAGCAACAAGGCGGCGCCGGTCAAGACCGTCAACCTGGTCGGCGCGGGCGACTCGAGCTGCTTCTTCCTCTCTCCCCCCACGGTGGACTTCGGCGCAACCATCCAGAGCTGCGCGGTGCCGAACCGGTTCGCCTTCGCCGTCAACCACTGCGGCTTCCCGGTCACGGTGACGGCCCTGGAGACGTCCGGTGCGCCCTTCTCCGCGCAGGCGGCGCTGCCCATCCGCATCGCGCCGCAGACCAACGCCGGCATCTCCATCGGCTATGCCCCGCCCGCAACCGGCGACGACGTGGGCGCGGTCCGCGTCTTCACCGACATGCGGGCCGAACCCTTCCAGGCCGGCCTGACCGGAGGTTCGCGCGACTCGTCCACCGTGCTCGACCAGTGGGACCAGAGCACGCCCAAGGTCGACATGCTCATGGTCATCGACAACAGCGGCTCCATGCTGGAGGAGCAGCGCGCGCTCGCCGCCAACCTCGACCGTCTCTGGAACCGCATCGCGCTGGCAAAGGCCGACTTCCACATCGCGGTCACCACCACCGGCATGTCGCCGTACACCTTCAAGCAGTGCCCGGGCGGCGCCGACGGCGGCGAGGCGGGCCGCTTCTTCCCGGTGGACAATTCCCGCCCCCGCCTGCTCACGCCGCAGACGCCGGACGTGAGGAGCGTGCTCTTCGCCAACACCGACGTGGGCACCTGCCACTTCGACGAGAGGTTCCTCGATCCGGTGCTGGCCGCCCTCACCGATCCGCTGATCAGCTCCACCAAGGCGCCGGGAACGCCCTGGCCCGCCGACGGCAACGCCGGCTTCCTCCGCGACGACGCGCGGCTCGCCCTGCTGGCGGTCAGCGACGCCGACGACGCCAACGACGTGATCAACCCGGCCCCGGTCAGCGACTACGTGGCGCGATTGGCCCAGGTGAAGCACGGCGCGCTCGACCTGATCTCCTTCTCCGGCATCGTGCCGCTGCACAACTGCCTCAGCGCAGAGGGCATCGGCACGCGCTACATGGAGATCGCCCGGCAGCTCGGCGGACATCTCGAGGACATCTGCGACCTGGGCAACTTCGGGGCGATGCTCGAGAACTCGCTCGGGAATCTCTTGTTGCCCCTGACCAGCTTCCAGCTCTCCGCGCACCCGCGGGATCCGGCGGCCATCGTGGTGACGGTGGACGGCGCGGTGGTCACCAACTGGACGTACGACGCGGCCTCGAACCGCATCGTCTTCCCGCCGGACGGCGCGCCGCCGCCGGGCTCGCACATCACCGCGAAATACGAACCTGCGTGCGGGTAGGCGCACGTCCGCAAGGCCGCTGCACTGCGGGCTTGCGCGGCCGCCCGCTCAGGGGGATCATCGATCGACCTTCATGGCGATCCCGAAATCTCCCGCCGGCTCCGGACAGGACGTGCTGCGGGACCCCGAGCTGCAGCGGCTGATCGAGAGCCCGGACCACCAGGGGCTGGAGCTCTCCCGCAGCAGGCAGATCTACACCAACCGCGCGCTGAAGATGGAGGAGATCGCGCTGCTCGGCTTCGACATGGACTACACGCTCGCGGTGTACTCCATGCGGCAGATCGAGGAGCTGGCGTTCCACATGACGCTGGATCGGCTGGTCTCGAAGTACGGCTATCCGGAAGCGCTGCGCAACCTCAAGTACGACCACGAGTTCGTCATCCGCGGGCTGGTGGTGGACAAGGACTTCGGCAACATCTTCAAGATGGACCGGCACAACCACGTGGGCCGGTGCTACCACGGCAGGCGCCAGCTCTCGCTCGACGAGCGCCGCGCCCTCTACCAGACCAACGAGAAGATCCGCCTCAGCCTGCCCCGCTTCGCCTGGATCGACACGCTCTTCAGCCTGCCCGAGGCCTGCCTCTACGCGGAGATCATCGAGGCGCTGGAGGCGCGCGGCGACCGGATGGACTACCACAAGCTCTACGACGACACGCGCGAGAGCATCGACGAGGTGCACCGCGACGGGTCGCTCAAGTCCGAGCTGCGCAAGGACCTGGGCCGCTTCATCAAGCCCGACCCGGAGCTGCCGCAGGCGCTGCACAAGCTCCGCTCCGGCGGCAAGAAGCTCTTCGTCCTCACCAATTCGCTCTGGGACTACACCGATTCGGTGATGGGCTTCCTCCTCGACGGGCGGCTCGCCGAGTACCCCACCTGGCGCAACTACTTCGACTTCGTGGTGGTGGGGGCGCAGAAGCCGGCCTTCTTCGCCGAGCAGAAGCCGTTCGTGGAGCTGAACCCGGACGGCAGCGTGGCCAGGCCGCTGGCGGAGGCGCTGGAGCGCGGCCGCATCTACGAGGGCGGCAACCTCTTCGAGTTCGAGCGGATGAGCGGCTACGCCGGCGAGCAGGTGCTCTACGTGGGCGACCACATCTACGGCGACATCATCCGCAACCGCAAGGCGAGCCTCTGGCGCACCTGCTTCGTGGTGCAGGAGCTGGAGCGGGAGATCGACTACATCGAGCAGCACGCGGAGGACGTGCAGCGGCTGACCGAGCTGGA
>DATDMU010000364.1:0-2946 GCA_036518615.1 Myxococcales bacterium | reverse complement strand
TCGCGCATCGTCCGCCTGGGCGCGCTCTACCGCCGCAAGCGGCCGGTGCACTGGTGCTTCCACGACGTCACCGCGCTGGCCGAGGCGGAGGTGGAGTACGCGGACAAGACCAGCCCCTCCATCTACGTGCGCTTTCCCGTGGTCTCGGGCGGGCCCGACGGCTTCGGCCTCGCCATCTGGACCACCACGCCCTGGACCATTCCTGCGAACCTCGCCATCACCGCCAACCCCGACCTGGAGTACGTGGCCTACGATCTGCCCGGCCGCGGCAAGACCGTGGTGGCGAAGGACCTGCTCCACGCCTTCCTCGCCGACTGCGCGCCGGAGGAGCTCGCCCAGCCCTCCGGGGCGCGCGGGGACGATCTCCTCTCCGCCGCCCGCGCCACCGGCGCGACGCTCAGGCACCCCGAGCGGGTGGTGAGGACTCTGCAGGGCAGCGAGCTGTCCGGCTGGAAGTACCGCCATCCCCTGGTCGCGCGCGACGGCGTGGTGGTCCTGGGAGCGCACGCCACCGCCGAGGCGGGCACCGGGCTCGTCCACACCGCGCCCGGCCACGGCGAGGACGACTTCCACATGGGCGTGCAGTACGGCCTGCCCATCTGGGCGCCGGTGGACGGCCACGGCCGCTTCACCGCGGAGGTGGCCATCGCCGGCCTCGAAGGCGTGAAGGTCTTCGACGCCAATCCCAGGGTGGTGGAGCTCTTGAACGCGGCGGGCGCGCTGCTCAACCAGGGCGGCAAGGCCGCGCAGATCCGCCACAGCTATCCGCACTGCTGGCGCTGCAAGAACCCGGTGATCTTCCGCGCCACCGACCAGTGGTGGATCGGGCTCGATCTGGAGCTGGACCTGCCGCAGCTCGGGCGCACCACCATCCGCAAGGCGGCGCTGCGGTCCATCGAGGAGATCGACGCGCACGGCGGCTGGATTCCCTCCTGGGGAAAGGAGCGGATCAAGAGCATGGTGGAGGGGCGGCCGGACTGGTGCGTCTCGCGCCAGCGCGCCTGGGGCGTGCCCATCCCGGTCTTCTACTGCGCGAAGGACCGCGAGCCCCTGGTCTCGGCGGAAGCGATGGAGAACGTGGCGCGCGTCTTCGACAAGGAAGGCGCGGACGCCTGGTTCGACCGCGCGCCGCGCGAGCTGCTCCCTGCAGGGGTCCGTTGCGGCAAGTGCGGCGGCGCGGAGTTCGAGAAGGAGACCGACATCCTCGACGTCTGGTTCGACTCCGGATCCTCCTTCGCCGCGGTCCTGGGCAGCGGGGTCTGGCCCGATCTGCGCCTGCCCGCGGACCTCTACCTGGAAGGGTCCGACCAGCACCGCGGCTGGTTCATGTCGTCCTTGATGATCGGCATCGCCACCCGCGGGCAGCCGCCCTATCGCGCGGTGCTCACCCACGGCTTTCTCGTCGACGGCGAAGGCCGCAAGATGTCCAAGTCGCTGGGCAACGCGCCGGACCCGCAGGGCCTCCTGAAGAAGTACGGCGCCGAGCTGATGCGCCTGTGGGTCGCGGGCAGCGACTATCGCGACGACGTGGGCTTCTCCAACTCCATCGTGGAGACGCTCTCCGACGGCTACCGCAAGATCCGCAACACCGTGCGCTACTGCCTCTCGCAGCTCTACGACTTCGACCCTGCGCAGGACGGCGTGGCGCCGGAAGCGATGCAGCCGGTGGACCGCTGGGCGCTGAGCCGGTTCGAGCGCTACCGCGCCTCGGTGATCGCCTCCTACGACGCGTACGAGTTCCACAAGGTGTACCGGGCCACGCTGGAGCTGTGCACCCTGGACCTCTCCGCCTTCTACTTCGACGCCATCAAGGACCGCACCTACTGCTCCGGGGCGCGCTGGCCGGAGCGGCGGGCAGCGCAGACGGTGCTCTACCGCATCGCGCGGGACCTCTGCCGCCTGCTCGCTCCCGTGCTGTCGTTCACCGCCGAGGAAGCCTGGGCCTTCGTGCCGCGGCGCGAGACGGCGAGCGTCTTCCTGGCAGGGCTGCCGGCTGCCGAGCCGGCGCTCGTGTCCGACTCGCTGGAGGAGGAGTTCCGCACGCTCCAGTCGCTGCGCGCGCAGGTCAACCTGGCGCTGGAGCAGAAGCGCGCGGCCAAGGAGATCGGCAAGGCCACCGAGGCGGAGGTGACCCTCACGGTGCCTCCCGGGATGGCAAGGGAGGTCGCCGAGCGTTACGAGAAGCAACTGGCAGATCTTTTCCTCTGCGCGAGCGTCACGCTCCGGGCCGGGGAGGCTGCCGGGGCGGAGGTGCGCAAGAGTCCGCACCGGCCGTGCGAGCGCTGCTGGCGCGCCCTCCCCGACGTGGGGGACAACGGTCTGTGTGCGCGCTGCCAGCGCGCGACGAGCGAGGGGTGATGCAGGGCATTTCGAAGTGGAAGCTCCTGGCGCTGATCGCGTCGCTCTGGTTCGTGGGCGACCAGGTCACCAAGTACCTGGCGGTGGAGCGCCTGACCGCCGCCTTCACCGCCGCGCACGCGCACACCACCGGCGAGAAGATCGCCGCCTTCGTCTCGCAGAAGAACCTGCTCGAGCGCGGGCTGGCCGATCCGGTGCCGGTGACCATCACGCCCTTCTGGCAGAACCGCTACACGCAGAACCGCGGCGCGGCCTGGGGCGTCCTGGCCGGCGCCGGCGAGCAGTTCCGCGTGCCCTTCTTCTACCTGGTCAGCCTCGCAGCGGTGATCTTCATCTTCTCCTACTACCGCAAGCTGCGCACCGATCAGCGCTACCTCCAGATCTCGCTCGCCTTGGTGCTGGGAGGCGCCATCGGCAACGCCGTCGACCGGATCCTGCGCGGGTACGTCATCGACTTCATCGACTGGCACTGGTTCGACCCCAACTGGCTGCGCCCGCAGCTGCACTGGCCCACCTTCAACGTGGCCGACAGCGGCATCAGCGTGGGTCTTGCGATGTTGCTCCTGGAGATGCTGTTCGCGAAGAAGA
>DATDMU010000363.1:0-2009 GCA_036518615.1 Myxococcales bacterium | reverse complement strand
CGTCTCGTGCGCGCGAATGCTGTCGATCGATGGTTGCAACCGATGGATTCCCCGGATCCAACGCCCTCACGCGGCGGGGAAGAATCATAGCTGACCGGAAGGCCGGGAGTCGAGCCGTTCCGGCCCGAACCAGAGCCGCGTCTCGAGGGAAAATACGTAGATATCGGGCGCGCGCAGAATTTGCGCATTTAAAGGCGACTCTTCAAATGCGGTACCGGCGGCTCGAGAACCCTCCCCGACTGGCAGCACATCGGCGGATGCATCAACTCGGGCGCCTGCAGCCACGTCTCGCGCACCGCCTGGAGCAACCGGGTGGACCCGATGCGGGCCGCCGGATCGCTGCGGACGAAGCGCAGCGCCACGTCGGCTCCGTTCGCATCGGAGCGGACCACCTCGGTGCTCCCCAGTTGGGGCGGGAACTCCGGGCCCGCCCCGATCAGCCGCGCATCCACCGGCGCGCCGCGGCGCAGGCCGGGCGCGCCCAGCACGCGCATCGCCGCCTGGCTCACGTCCACGATGCGGGCCACGAACGGATCGCTGCCCTGCCGCACCTCGACGAGCAGATCGCAAGCCATCCGCGGCTGCGTGCGCGAGCGCAGGCCCTGCTCCAGCTTCTTCGCCAGTCGCGCGTCGGGAAAGGCGATCCAGGCGCCGCTCTGGCCGCCCTCGCCCTCCACCCTGCCGATCACGCTCCCTCGCTGCGTGCTCACCTGGCCGTTGGCGAGGAGGAACTGGACCACCACGCGGGTGCCGCCGGTCAGCGGCTGCGAGCCGCGGAAGAAGAAGAGCGTGCGACCCTCCGTGACGTGGAGATGGTTGCGCAACGGCTCCACGTCCGGAAAGCGCACCTTCAGCAGCATCGCGGTCCGGCCCTGCACGAGTCAAAGCTTACGCGCCGGCCCGCCGCGCGTCCATGCCGCCGCGCCGCAGCGCGTGTTCACCTCCTGCCGGATCCGACGGCTGCTGCTTGCAATCTTCCGCCGTGGCGGCATAGGGCGGCGGGATGATCGAGCACATCAGCCTCCGCTGCAAGGACTCGAAGGCAAGCAGGAAATTCTACCAGAAGGCGCTGGCGCCGCTCGGGTACGAGATGGACAAGGAGTACGGCGATTCGTTCGGGTTCGCCGAGTCGGGGCGGCACGACTTCTGGGTCACCCGGGGGAAGGTCGGCACTCCCGGGCACGTCGCCTTTCACGCGAAGAACACCGCCGCGGTCGACGCATTCTACCGCGCCGCGATCAATGCCGGCGGCAAGGACAACGGCGCGCCGGGCCCCCGCGAGGAGTACGGCTACGCCGCCTTCGTCCTCGACCCGGACGGCCACAACATCGAGGCCGTCATCTGGGACGAGGAGCTGAAGCCGAAGCGCCGGAAGAGGGGCCGCCGCAGTTGATTCCGGCTTTCAAAGCGCGCGGCCGCGCAGGTCTGCGTGCGGACGGGCGATGATCTCGGCGCCCGCGAGGAACCCTTCTCCGGCGGACTGCGTGGCCGCGAGCACGGCGGCCTCCACGGAATCCAGGTTGCCGCGGACGATGAACCACGCCTTGCCGCCGATGCCGCGCGCGAGATGAAGCAGCTGCAGGCGCACTTCCGATGCCTTGCAGGCTGCGTCGGCCGCGCGCAGCGCAGCCGCCACCGAGAGGAACTCGAGCATTCCGGCGGAATCGGACGCTGCCTCGTGCACGCACCCGCGCGCTCCCGCCCGGAGCGCGGGCAGGACCTGGGGATGGGCTTGCTGCAGGAGGAGGCGGTCGAGCAGCGAGTCTCCCGCGGCCCGGGCGCCGGCAAGGGCGGCCTCCTCCACCTCGGCCACGCCTCCGGCGAAGAGCACCAGGTACTTGCCCGGGCTCACCGGCCCGCACTCGAGCAGCTCCACCGGGGCGCGCTTCACCACCGCGTCGGCGGCGACCACGCCCCGCGCCAGCGACGACACCTCGAGCAGCGCGAGGGAGTCAGACAATGCGGAACTTGTCCTTGAGCGTGCAGCGGCGCTCGCGGGTGAAGGTGCG
>DATDMU010000362.1:0-2172 GCA_036518615.1 Myxococcales bacterium | reverse complement strand
GTCACCGGCCCGAGCGTGAGCCGGGTGCCGTCGTAGAGCAGCACCTCCAGCTCCTCGACGTTGTCCTGGGTCATGCCGCCCATCACCGAGTGCACGCCGCAGGAGTTGTTGCCGATCATGCCGCCCAGGGTGCAGTGGTTGTGGGTGGAGGGATCGGGCGCGAAGGTGAGGTGGTGCTGCTCGGCGCGCTCGCGCAGCCTGTCCAGCACCACGCCGGGCTGCACCTTCGCGCGCTTCTGCGCGGGGTCCAGCCAGAGGATGCTGTTCAGGTACTTCGAGCAGTCGATGACCAGCGCCACGTTGCAGCACTGCCCGGCCAGCGAGGTCCCGCCGCCGCGCGCGACGATCGGGGCCCCCGCCTCGCGGGCGCAGGCCACCGCCTCGACCATGTCCTGCACCGTCTTCGGCACCACCACGCCGATGGGCACCTGCCGGTAGTTGGAGCCGTCGGTGGCATAGAGCGCGCGGCTGCCGGCGTCGAAGCGCACTTCTCCCTCGACGCGCGAGCGGAGCCGCAACTCCAGCGCCCTGGCGTCGAGAGGCGGCACCTTCCGCGCCGGCCGCGCGCGCAACTGCACCATCTTCTGCAGGCTGGGCATTTCAGTTTGACCTCAAACTAAATGTGCACACGGAAGCGCTCCGCGTCGCTGCGCCTGAAGGCGAGGCCCAGCCCGGGGCGCGAGAGGTCGGGCCGCAGGAGGCCGTGCTCCGGCTCGGGCGCTCCCTCGAAGAGCATGCGCTCGATGCGCTGGTGGTCGAAGAACCACTCGAGGTGGCGCACGCCGGGCAGCGCGCAGCCGAGCGCCACGTGCAGGGCCGGCGCGCAATGGGACGACATCGGCATCTCGTGCGCGCGGCAGAGCGCGTGCGCGTCGAGAAAGCCGGTGATGCCGCCGCAGCGGGTGACGTCGGCCTGCATCACGTCGAGCACCGGCAGGAGCTGGAGGAAGTCGAAGGGCTGGTAGGCGTATTCGCCTCCGCTCACCTCCATCGGCGCCGCGTCGCGAATCAGCCGCAGCCCTTCGAGGTCGGTCTTCACCACCGGCTCCTCGAACCAGGTCACTCCTTCGCCGGCGAGCTCCTGCGCCATGCGCGCCGCCTGCTTGCGGCCGTACGCGCCATTCGCGTCCACGAACAGCTCGCAGCGCCTGCCGATGGCCTTGCGCGCCGCGCGGACGCGCTCCAGGTCGCGCGCCGGCTCGCGGCCGATCTTCATCTTCACCGCGGAGAAGCCGCGATCCGCCCAGCCGCCCAGCTGATCGGCGAGCTCCCGCTCGGAATACGAGGTGAACCCGCCGCTGCCATACGCGGGCACCTCGTTCCGCACCGTGCCGAGCAGGCGCGCCACCGGCAGGTCCAGCATCCTGGCCTTGAGATCCCACGCCGCGAGATCGAGGGCGGAGATGGCCATGGCGCTCGCCCCGCCGCGGCCGTGGTTGCGGGCCGCCGAGGATGCCGCCTCGAAGATCCGGCGCGTGTCGAACGCGGAGAGGCCCTCGACGTGCGGCGCGACGACGTCGCGGACTTCCAGCGCCGTGGCTGCGTCGGCATAGGTGTAGCCGAGGCCGCGCCACCTGCCTGCGGCCAGCTCCACCAGGACGAGGGTGGTCTTGCTCCAGACGGCGGTGCCGTCCGACTCGGGCTGCTTCTCGGTCGGGATGTCGTAGGCGGAGACGGAGATTTCCCCGATCTCCACGATCAACGATCCTTCTTTCCCTTTTCGAAGACGCTGGCGACGGCGGTCTTGATGGTCTCGCCGATCATGTGCCTCGCGTCCGGATCTCCCCGCACCACCGAGCGCGCGTAGGCCTTCGCTTCCTTGAGCGTGACGTGCGGCGGCATCATGGGGAAGTCGGGATCCACCACCGCCTCCACCAGCACCGGCCGATCCGCGCGCAGCGCCCTCTCCCAGGTGCCGGCCACGTCCTCCGGGCGATCGACGCGCAGGCCCATCAGCCCGAGCGACTCCGCGTAGGAGGCGAAGGGGAAGTCGGGGATCTTTTGCGACCCCTCGAACTTCGGCTCGCCCGACTGCGCGCGCAGCTCCCAGGTCACCATGTTCAGGTCGCGGTTGTTGAGCACCAGCACGACGAAGCGCGGGTCCTTCCACGTCTGCCAGTACTTCTTCACCGTGATCAGCACGTTGATGCCGTTCATCTGCATGGCGCCGTC
>DATDMU010000361.1:0-6272 GCA_036518615.1 Myxococcales bacterium | reverse complement strand
CGCTCTTTCCCCAGCTCCGCGAGCGCGCGGAAGCTCCTGCCGGCGTGCTCTCCGGCGGCGAGCAGCAGATGCTCACGCTCTGCCGCACCTTGATGGGCGACCCGGATCTGCTGATGATCGACGAGCCCACCGAAGGCCTTGCTCCCAAGGCGGTGGAGCAGGTGAGCGGCTTCCTCTCCGAGATGAAGAAGCGCGCCATCTCGGTGCTGCTGGTGGAGCAGAAGCTCACCATCTCGTTGCGCATCTCGCACCGGCTCTACGTCATGGGCCACGGCAGGGTGGTCTTCCAGGGCACCCCGGAAGAGTTGCGGGCCAACGAATCGGTCCGCAAGGAGTGGCTGGAGGTGTAAGGGAGGACTCGGTGAAGGCTGCCATCTGCTACCAGAACGACCAGCCCGTCCGGGTCGAAGAGGTCTCTCTCGACGCGCCCCGGCGGGACGAGGTGCGCGTCCGCATCGCCGCCTGCGGCGTCTGCCACTCCGACCTCTCGGTGATCAGCGGCGTCCTGCGCAGCAAGCTGCCCTGCGTGCTCGGGCACGAGGGCGCGGGCATCGTCGAGGAAGTCGGCGAGGGCGTCACCCACGTGGCGAAGGGCGACAAGGTGCTGCTCGCCTGGGTCACCTCCTGTGGCCGCTGCTTCTACTGCCGCATGGGCAAGCCGCACCTCTGCGAGGTGGGCGAGCAGATCAACAAGTCGAACCGCATGCCCGACGGCTCGAGCCGCGTGCATCACGACGGCCAGGATCTCTGGGTCTTCTCGGCGGTGGGCGCGCTGGCGGAGGAAGTGGTGGTGCCGGCGAGCGCGGCGGTGAAGCTTCCGGCGGACGCGCCGCTGGACAAGTGCGCGCTGCTCGGATGCGCGGTGATCACCGGCGTGGGCGCGGTCTTCAACACCGCGCAGGTCACGCCCGGCAGCCGCGTGGTGGTCTTCGGCGCGGGCGGAGTGGGCCTCAACGCCATCCAGGGCGCGGCCATCGCCGGCGCCGAGCGGATCATCGCGGTGGACGCGCAGCAGGGTCGGCTGGAGACGGCAAAGCGCCTCGGCGCGACCGACGCCATCGACGCGACGCAGGTCGATCCGGTGGCTGCCGTGCGCGCGCTCACCGACGGGCGCGGCGCCGACTACGCCTTCGAGGCCATCGGCCGCACGAAGACGGTGGAGCAGGCGTGGGCGTCGGTGCGCAAGGCGGGCACCATCGTGGTCATCGGCATCGGCAGCATGAAGGAGACCGTCTCCATCAATGCGCTGATGCTGCCCATGCTGGAGAAGCGGCTCCTGGGCTGCTGGTACGGCAGCGCCAACGTGCACGTGGAGATCCCGCGGCTGCTCGCGCTCTACCGAAGGGGAAAGCTGAAGCTCGACGAGTTGATCACGCGCACCTACCCGCTCGATTCCGTCAACGAAGCTTTTGCCGACATGACCTCCGGCGCCAACGCGCGCGGGGTCGTGGTCTTCTGACGGGCAGCGATGATCGCCGACGCCCACTACCACCTCGACACGCGGCTGGAGAGCATGGAGCGGCTGCTCGCGCAGATGCAGCAGCACGGCATCGGAAAGGTGGCGCTGATCGCCTCGCCCTGCGATCCGCTGCACGTCGGCAAGCCCGGAGCCATGCTGGTGAAGGCGATGCGCCGCGCGCTCGAGGGCAAGGCTCCGCGGCTGGGGCGGTTCCTCTACCGGCGCACCGTGCGCGCCTCGGGCCGCGTCTCCTTTCTGGGCAAGAGCGCCGCCATCTATCCGCAGCCCGACAACGACGCGGTGGAGAGCGCCATCTCGGCGCATCCGGACAAGTTCGTCGGCTGGGTGTTCCTCAACCCGAGGGCGAAGGCGCCGGTGGAGGAGGCCGAGCGGCGCTTGCGCAAGCCGGGCTGGATCGGCGTCAAGGCGCACCCCTTCTGGCACCGCTATCCCATCGACGCGCTCGACGACGTGGCGGCGCTCTGCCAGGAGCGCGAAAAGCCCATGCTGGTGCACCTGGGCGGCAGCTTTCGCAGCGGCGATTTCCGCCGTCTCCCGCATCTCTTTCCGCGCCTGAAGCTCGTCTATGCGCACGCGGGCATTCCCTGGTTCGCGCCGCTCTGGGAAGACGCGCTCCGCCGCGACAACGTCTTCGTCGATCTCTCCAGCCCCTACCTGGACAAGGCGCTGCGCCACCGGGCGCTGCGGCAGTTGGGCGCGGCGCGCTGCCTCTACGGCAGCGACGGGCCCTACGGCTACCCGGGGCGCGACGGCGGTTACGATCACGGCGCCATCCTGCGCCAGATCGGGCAGGCGGGTCTTCCGGCGCGGGAGCTGGATCGGGTTCTCGGCGGCAATTTCCAGGCGCTCGCGGCGGTGTAGCGGGCAGGAGGCAGGAATGGACTTCTCCGAATCGGATCGGGTGCGCGGGTTTCGCCAGACGGTGCGCGAGTTCATGAAGAAGGAGGTGTACCCGCTGGAGCAGAAGCTGCGGAACGACGGCTTCAAGGCGCTGCTCCCCACGCTTCGGGAAAAGCGCGCCAAGGCGAAGGAGACGGGGCTCTGGGCGGCGCACATTCCGGCGGAATGGGGAGGCGCGGGCCTCTCCTTCAGCGAGTTCGCCCACCTCTCCGAGGAGCTGGGGCGCAGCCCGCTCGGCCACTACATCTTCAACGTGCAGGCTCCCGACGTCGGCAACATGGAGCTGCTCCTCTCGCACGGCACCGCCGAGCAGAAGGACCGCTGGCTGCGGCCGCTGGTGCGCGGCGACATCCGCAGCTGCTTCAGCATGACCGAGCCGGAGTTCGCGGGCAGCAATCCCGTGTGGCTGGGCACCACCGGCGTCAAGGAGGGCGACAGCTGGGTGATCCGCGGCCACAAGTGGTTCACCAGCTCGGCGGACGGAGCGGCCTTCGCGGTGGTCATGGCGGTGACCAATCCCGACGCGCCCAAGCCGCACCGCCGTGCGAGCATGATCATCGTCCCCACCGACACGCCCGGATTCGAGCTGGTGGAGAACATCTCGGTGATGGGCCACCGCGGCGCCGATCACCAGAGCCACGGCGAGATCATGTACCACGGCGCGAAGGTGCCGCTCTCGAACCTGCTCGGTCCCGAGGGCGGAGGATTCGAGATGGCGCAGGCGCGGCTGGGCGCGGGCCGCATCCACCACTGCATGCGCTGGATCGGCATCTGCGAGCGCGCCTTCGACATCATGTGCAGGCACGCCTCCACGCGGCAGCTCGCGCCGGGAGACCTGCTCGGGTCGCGGCAGCTGGTGCAGAGCTGGGTGGCGGAGAGCCGCGCGGAGATCAACGGCGCGCGGCTGATGGTGCTGCACGCCGCCTGGATGATCGAGCAGAAGGGCACTTCGGAAGCGCGCGACGAGATCTCGATCATCAAGTTCACCGTCGCCCGCACGCTGCAGCGGGTGCTCGACCGGGCCATCCAGACGCTGGGCGCCCTGGGCCTCACCGACGATACGCCGCTCGCCTTCTGGTGGGCGCACGAGCGCGCCGGCCGCATCTATGACGGAGCGGACGAAGTGCACATCACCTCGGTGGCGAAGCGCATCCTGCGCCGCTACGGTGGCGAGCAGTGAGCGACCCGTCCAGAGCGGTCGACCAGCCCGCGGAGGTGCGCGAGGAGGAGCGGATCGATCCGGCGCGGATCGAGCCGTTCCTGCGCAAGGCGCTGCCGCAGTTCGAAGGGCCCATCTCGGTGCTGCAGTTCCCCAAGGGGCACTCAAATCTCACCTATCTGGTGAAAGCGGGCGGGCGCGAGGTGGTGCTGCGGCGGCCGCCCTTCGGCGTGAAGGTGAAGAGCGCCCACGACATGAAGCGCGAGTTCGACATCCTCTCCGCGCTCCAGGGCGTCTACGGGCGCGCGCCCAGGCCCATCGCTTTCTGCGAGGACGAGTCCTTGATCGGGGCGAAGTTCTACCTGATGGAGCGGGTCACCGGCATCGTGGTCCGCGGCGACCGGCCGCCGCCGGGCATGGCGTTCACGCCGGAGCTCCTGCACAAGACCTCCACCGCGCTGGTGGACAACCTGGTCGACCTGCACGCCGTGGACGTGACCCGGCCGCCGCTCTCCGGCATCGGCAAGCCGCAGGGCTACGTGGCGCGGCAGGTCACCGGCTGGACGGAGCGCTACTTCAAGGCGAAGACCGACGAAATTTCCGCCGTCGAGGCGGCTGCGTCGTGGCTGGCGAAGAACATGCCGCGCGAGAGCGGGGCCGCGGTGGTGCACAACGACTACAAGTACGACAACGTCATGTTCGATCCGCACGACCTCACGCGCATCGTCGCGGTGCTGGACTGGGAGATGGCCACGGTGGGCGATCCGCTGATGGATCTCGGCACCTTCATCGGCTACTGGGGCGATCCCGACGACCCCGACGAGTTGCGGGCGCGCGCGTACGGGCCCACATACTTGCCGGGGAGCCTCTCGCGGCTGCAAGTGGTGGAGCGCTACGCGGAGAAGAGCGGGCGCGAGGTGGGGTCGATTCTCTTCTATTACGTCTTCGCGCTCTTCAAGATCGCGGTCATCGTGCAGCAGATCTACAAGCGCTACGTGGAGGGCGCCACCCGCGACCCGCGCTTCGCCTCGATGATCAACTGGGTGCGGGTGATGGCGCACCAGTCGGAGCGCGCGCTCGAGCGCGGCCGCATCGACCGGCTCGGAGGCGGTGCGTGAGCGACCCTTTGGACATTCCCCAGGGGTTCAAGGCGCTGCAGCGGTTCAACAGCCCGTTCCTCTCCTCGCTGGGGCAGCTCTACGCCAGAAAAGACGGCGAGAACCTGATCATCGCCCTGCGCATCGAGCAGAAGCACCTCAATACCCGGGGCCTCGCCCACGGCGGCATGCTGGTCACGCTGGCCGACAGCGCGCTCGGTATCGTCATCGCCTCCATGCGCACGCCGCCCAAGCCCATGGTCACCATCAACCTCACCACCGACTTCGCCGACGCGGCGCGAGAGGGAGACTGGGTGGAGGCGCGCGTGGACGTGCAGAAGTTCGGCAGGCGGCTGGCCTTTGCCAGCTGCCATCTCTGGGTGGGGGAGCGGCGCATCCTGCGCGCCAGCGGAATCTTCGCGCACGTGGCGCCCGCAGAGCGCGAAGGTTCCTTCGAGGGCTGATGGCGAGAATCCACGTCCTGCTCAAGAAGGAGGAACTGGACGGCCAGAGGCTGGCCGGCAAGGTGGTGATCGTCCTCGACATCCTCTTCGCGACGTCCAGCATCGTGGCCGCGCTGGCCCACGGCGCATCCGAGGTGCTGCCCGCGCTGGACGGCGAGGCCGCGCAGCGGGCGGCGTCGGGACGGCTGAAGGGCTCGTACGTGCTCTCGGGCGAGCTGAACGCGGTGACGCTTCCGGGGTTCACGCACCCGATGCCGATGGCGCTGCTCGAGGAGGAGCTTCTGGGAAAGACGCTCATCTATTCCACCACCAACGGCACGGTGGCGGTGGCGAAGGCGCGCTCCGCGGACCACGTCTATGCGGCGGCCTTGCTCAACGGCGAGGCGATGGTGGCGCAGATCGAGCGCGCGCACGCGGGAGAGACGGTGCTCATCGTCTGCTCGGGGTCTGCGGACAACTTCAACCTGGAAGACTTCTACGGCGCGGGGTACCTGGTCTCGCTCTTCGCGCGCCGCGCGGGCGCGCACGAATTCACCGACGCGGCCAACGCGGCCCGGCTGCTGCACGATCACTGCGAGGCGCTGGAGTGCCTGTCGGCGAGCAGGGTGGGTCGGATGATGCTCTCGCGCGGCCTCGGGCACGAGGTGCAGTTCGCGGCGCAGAAGAGCCGGTTTCCGGTGGTGCCGCGCCTGTCCGAGGACGGGTCGTTGCGGGCGCTTTCCGGGACGGCGTAGATTCGCCGCGGCTGCGGCAGGAGGCTGCACATGGGCGTCAAGGAATTGTTCAGTCTGTCCGGCAAGACGGCGCTGATCACCGGCGGCTCTCGCGGGCTGGGGCTGCAGATCGCCGAGGCCTACGGCGAGATGGGCGCGAAGATCGCCATCACCGCGCGCAAGCAGGGCGAGCTGGACGAGGCGGTGGCGCACCTCTCGCGGCAGGGCATCCAGGCGCTGGCCATCGCGGGGGATCTCTCCAAGTACGACACGATTCCTGCAATGGTCGACAAGGCCGTTGGCCATTACGGCCCCATCGACATCCTGGTCAACAACGCCGGCACCACCTGGGGCGCGCCCGCGGAGGACCATCCGCCGGACGCGTGGCACAAGGTGATGAACCTGAACGTGAACGCGATGTTCTTCCTCACCCAGGAGGTGGGGAAGCGCTGCATGATT
>DATDMU010000360.1:0-19175 GCA_036518615.1 Myxococcales bacterium | reverse complement strand
GCGGTGCCCTTCTTGAAGACGCCGCCGGTGCCCGTGTAGAGGCCCTCGGTGTTCTCGCGGAAGACGGTGAAGCGCAGGTCCTTGCGGCCCTTGCCCTTGAGCGGGCTCAGGCGATCGTCGAGCAGGAGGCAGGGGCGCAGGTTGATGTAGAGATCCAGCTCGAAGCGCATCGCGAGGAGGATGCCCTTGGCGTGCTCGTTGCCCGGGACGCGCGGGTCGCCCACCGCGCCGAAGTAGACGGCGGCATAGTCGCGGCGCAGCGTGTCCATGAAGCCGGCCGGAAGGATGGTGCGATCGCGCAGGTAGCGGTCGGCCCCGAAGTCGAACCAGTCGAACTGGAGCGGCAGCCCCAGCGCCTCGAGCAGGCGCACGCCGATCTGCGCGACCTCGGGGCCGATGCCGTCGCCGGGGATCACCGCGATGCGGGAGGCCATGGGCCGCGCAGAGTAGAGGCGCCGCGCAGGCCGGTCAACGACGCGGCGCCCGCGGCTGCGGTCAGGCGCGCTTCTGCCGCTTGACCTTGTTGGCCTGCTTGCCGAGCGCCGTGCGCGTCTTCTTCGGCAGCTTCGAGATGGTCTTCTTGCGCCTCGCGGCCGCCGCGGCCTTCTTGACGTTCCGCCGCGCCGCCGCCTTCTGCCTGGGAGTAGTCATGCGCCGCAAGGTGCGCACGGGCGTGCGTGGCTGCACGGAGTTGGCCGCGCCGCGCAGCCGTGCTAGCTCGCGCCGCATGATCATCCTGCTCGCGCTCCTCGCCTCCTGCCTGCTGGAAAAGAGCGATGCCTGGGGACCCGACGGCAAGCTCCCGCTGCGCGCCGAGACGGTGGTCGATGGCCTGACGACACCCTGGAGCCTCGCCTTCCTGCCTGGCGGCGACGTGCTCGTCTCCGAGCGGCCCGGCAGCGTGCGGTTGCTCCACGAGGGCAAGCTCGAGCAAGAACCGGTCCTCACCGTGAAGACGGGCGAGAGCAGCGAGGGCGGTCTCCTCGGCATCGCGGTCAACCCGCGCGACGCGACCGAGCTGTACCTCTACGCGACCGTCCCCGGACCGGAGAACCAGCTCCAGCGGTGGACGCTCTCCACGGACCACCGCAGCGCGAAGTTCAGCAAGACCGTCCTCGCCGGCATCGCCGCCTCGCGCTACCACGACGGCGGGCGCATCCGCTTCGGCCCCGACGGCGCGCTCTACGTGGGCACCGGCGATGCCCGGCAGCCGGAGCGGTCGCAGGACCCGAAGTCCCTCAACGGCAAGCTTCTCCGGATCGACGCGACCGGCAGGGCCACGCCCTGGCTCCTCGGCGTCCGCAACGCCGAGGCGTTCGACTGGCTCGACGACGGCACCATCGTCCTCGCCGACCACGGGCCCAGCGGAGAGATCGCCGGCCGGTACGCCCACGACGAGCTGAACCTCGCGCGCAAGGGCCAGAACCTCGGCTGGCCGGACATCTACGGCTGCGAGACGAAGGACGGGATGATCACGCCGATCATCACCTGGGCCGGCCACGCGCTGCCGCCCGGCGGGGCGGTGGTCTATCGCGGGAGCGCCATTCCCGAGCTGCGCGGAGACGTGCTCATCGCCTCGCTGGGAGGCGAGCAGATCCACCGCGTGGTGCTGCGCGGCGGAAAGGTCAGGCTGCACGAGGTGTACTTCCGCCAGAAGTACGGCCGGCTCCGCGAGATCGTGATGACCCCGTCGGGCGAGCTGTGGGTCACGACGTCCAATTGCGACACGCGCGGCGAGTGCGGCCCGCAGAAAGACCGGATCCTGCGAATCGTGCGACAGTAGCGCACATGACCTCTCTCCTCCTCGCGGTCCTCCTCGCAGCAAACGCGCCGGTCACGAAGACCGGCATCCCCTACCTCACCGACGAGCAGGCCCAGCCGAAGGAGCTGGTGCAGACCATCCAGTCGCGCAGGCCGGGCGGCAAGCTGCTCAACCTCGACCGCGTGCTCCTGCACAGCCCCAACTTCGCCAAGGGCTGGAACACCATGTTCGCGGCCATCCGCAACCAGCTCTCGCTGCCGGGCAACCTGCGCGAGATCGCCATCATGGCCATCGCGGTGCTCAACAAGGCCGACTACGAGTGGATCCAGCACGAGCCCGAGTTCCTCAAGGCCGGCGGCACCCGGGAGCAGCTCGCGGCGATCAAGAAGCTGAAGGCGGATCCCAGGCTCTTCAAGCCCGAGGAGCTGGCCGCCTTCCAGCTCACCGTGGAGATGACCCGCGACATCAAGCCGAAGCAGGCCACCATCGACAGGGTGCGAAAGCTCCTGCCCGACAGCCAGGTGGTGGAGCTGATCGGCACCATCTCCGGCTACAACATGGTGTCGCGCTTCCTGCTCGCGACCGGAGTGGAGGCGGAAGACTCTACGCGGTGAGCTTCTCGAACACCGCGGTTCCGTGGTGCTGGATGGCGGGGACGATGCCGCCCTCGCCCACCAGCGCCTGGATGATGTTGGACGGCTCCTCCGCGCGGAAGGCCTCGCCCGCCACCCGCACCTCTCCGCGGGCGAGGTCCACCTCGACCTCCTCGCCGTCCTTCGCCAGCTCGTAGAAGCGCTCGTCCTGCACCACCAGGAAGGGGAGCGCCTCGTTGACCAGGTTGCGCTTGTGGATGAAGGCGTAGCTCTTGGCCACGATGGCCTCGACGCCGGCGCCCTTCAAGGCCAGCACCGCCTGCTCGCGCGAGCTGCCCGAGCCCCAGCCTTCCTGCGCCACCACCACCCGCGCGCCGCCCTTCGCCTTCTCGACGAAGTCCGGCTTCACGAAGTGGAACGCCTTGGCGCCCAGCTCCTGAAGCGAGGTGAGGTGGCAGAACTGCCCGGGGATGATGGCGTCGGTATCGACGTTGTCGCCGAAGCGCTGGATGCGCGAGCGCAGGACGGCGGCGCGCTGCTTGTCGGCAGCGCGGGCTTCGCGGGCGGAAGACGGCGAGGCTCGCAATGCCGCGGGCGGCAGCTGCGGCTCCACCACCTGCACCTCGGGCGCGCGGCGCGGCCTGCGCTCGCCGAGGATGCGCCGCAGGCGTTCCGGGTCCACCTTCGCGAGCAGCGGGCGCGGGTCCTGGATCTTCATCCCCGCGGCGCTCGCCGCCACGGTGGCGGCAGATCCCAGGTGCGCGAGCGATCCGTCGCCCATGCGGTTCTCGAAGTTGCGGTTCTGCGAGGAGAGCCACTTCTCCCCCGGCCCCGCCTTGCGCGAGGCGACCCCGAGGCACATGGAGCACCCCGGCGGGTCGACGCGGAACCCGGCCCGCTCGTACGCCGCCCACAGGCCGGCCCTGCGCAGGTTCTCCTGGATGGAGAGGTCGCCGGGGACCACGATCTGCTTGTCGTTCGGCGGCCGCGAGAAGCCCGCCGCCTCCAGCACCAGCGCGGCCAGCACCAGCTCCTCTTCTGTGGTGGTGCAGGCGCCGATGAAGAGACCCTGCAGCTCCGTGCCGGCGAGGGACGTCACGCCCTTCACGTTGTCCGGCGAGAAGGGCACGGCGATCTGCGGCTCCAGGTCGTCCAGCCGCACCTGGAACTTGCGCGCGTAGGGAGCATCGGGATCGGCGCGGAAGGCCCGCATCGGCTGGGTCGCCTGCGGGTCGTCCTCGTCGCGGCGCCCCGCGAGCCACGCCGCGGTCACCTCGTCCGCCTCGAAGATGCCGTTGAGGCCGCCGAACTCCGCCGTCATGTTGGCGATGGCGAAGCGCGAGTCGGTGGAGAGCTGCCGTACGCCGTCGCCGCGATATTCGACCGAGCGCTCCATGGCCACCGTGTTGCGCCCGAGCAGCCCGAGCGTGCGCAGGATCACGTCCTTGCCGGCGATGCCGAAGGGCAGCTTGCCGCTGTACTCCACCGCGATGGCCTCGGGCACCTGGATCCACGAGCTGCCGAGCACCATCGCTACCACGATGTCCGCGCCGCCCAGGCCGATGGCGAAGGCGCCCAGCCCGCCGTGGGACGAGGTGTGCGAGTCGGCGCCCAGCACCACGTCAGAGGGCCGCACCAGGTCCCGGTAGAACTTCGTGTGCAGGATGGTCTGGTTCGAGTCGTAGAAGTGGCGGATGCCGCTCTCCTTCGCGAAGTTGCGCGAGAGCTGCACCAGCTTCTGCGTGCGCTTGTCCGAGGCCAGCGTCACCGGATCGACGGTGTGGTCCACCGCGAGGAAGAAGCGATCCTTGTCGTGCAGGCCGGGCCGGCCCAGCATCGAGTAGGTGCGCTCCATGCCGTTCCACGCCAGCTCGGAGGCGATGGTCCAGTCCACCGCGATCTGCAACACGTCGCCCGCCTGCACCCACGGCCGCGGCAGGCTGCGGGCATGCGCCGCGAGGATCTTCTGGGTGAGCGTCATCGGTCGGCGCGTCGGTTCGGCCATAGCGGGCTGCTACATGCATCGACTTCCGCCCGCGCGCAACCCGGGCGGCCTCGATCGGATACGCTTTGCAGCATGGACCTGCCCCATCACCCGGCGGGCATGCGAAGCTGGGGAGGGCATGGACACCTGGTACGAGCGCCTGAGCACGCTGGACTCGCTGTTCCTCGAGCTGGAGGACCGCTCCGCCCACATGCACGTGGGCGCGGTGGCGCTCTTCGAGGGGCCTCCGCCGCCGTACCGCGACCTGCTCGCGCTGGTCGAGGCCCGGCTCGCCCACGTGCCGCGCTACCGGCAGCGCGTGCTCTTCGTGCCGCTCAAGCAAGGGCGGCCGGTGTGGATCGACGAGTCGCAGTTCGACCTCGAGTACCACGTGCGCCGCACCGCCCTGCCCGCGCCGGGGGGCGAGGCGGAGCTGAAGAAGCTGGTCGGGCGCCTGCTCTCCCAGGCGCTCGACCGGGAGAAGCCGCTCTGGGAGATGTGGCTCGTCGAAGGGCTCGACCACGGGCGCTTCGCCATCGTCTCCAAGACGCACCACTGCATGCTGGACGGCATCTCCGGGGTGGATCTCGCGACGGTCCTGATGGACACCGAGCCCGCCTCGGCGCCGCCGCCCGCGCCGGAGCCCTGGACGCCGCGCAAGGCGCCGCGGATGTCGGATTTGCTGGTGCAGTCGCTCAAGCAGCAGATCTCGCATCCCCTGCGGATGGTGCGCGAGGCGCTGGAGCCGAACAGCGAGGCGGTGAAGCTCTTCGGCGATCTCTTCTCCGGCCTCAAGCCGCTCGTGGGCATGGTCTCCATGGGCCAGGCGCCGCCCTCCCCCCTCAACGTGCCCATCGGGCCTCACCGCCGCTTCGAGATGTTCGAGCTGCCGCTCGCGCGCATCAAGGAGGTGCGCGCGAAGACGCGGGCCACCGTCAACGACGTCATCCTCGCCGTGGTGGCCGGCGCGCTGCGAAGCTGGCTCACCGCGCGCGGGGAGGCGCCGGTCTCGGACCTGCGCGTGCTGGTGCCCGTCAGCATGCGGACGCGGCAGGGCCGCGGGACCTTCGGCAACCAGGTCTCGGCGGTCTTCTGCGATCTCCCCCTCACCGAGCCTCTGCCCGCCGAGCGGCTGCGCAAGGTGCACGAGGCGATGATGGTGGTGAAGAAGAGCGGCTCGGCCGTGGGGGCGCACACGCTCTCGCGCCTGGGCGACTTCGCGCCGCCGCAGCTGCTTGCCCAGGCAGCCCGCTTGCAGGCCGTCACCCGGATGTTCAACCTCGTGGTGACGAACGTGCCCGGTCCGCAGTTTCCACTCTACCTGCTCGGCAAGCGCATGCTGCGATGCTATCCACAGGTTCCGCTCGCGGCGCAGCAGGCGGTGGGCATCGCGCTCCTCTCCTACGATGGCTGCATCGGCGTGGGGCTGGTCGGCGATGCGGACGCGGCGCGCGACCTGCCGGCGCTCGGGGAAGCGGTGAGGGCGGCTCTGGACGAACTGCATGCCGCTCGCTGAGCGAGGCATCCACTACGAGACGCTGGGCGACCCGGCGAAACCGCCGCTGCTCCTGATCATGGGCCTTGCGCTCTCGTCGCGCGCGTGGGACCGGCTGCCCGCGCTGCTCGCGCGCGACTTCCACGTGCTGGTCTTCGACAACCTCGGCACCGGGCGCTCCCCAAGGCGCGGCGTCGCCTACAGGATGCGCCACCTCGCCCATGACGCGTTGGCAGTCCTCGACGCCGCCGGAGTGGAAAAGGCGTGCGTGTTCGGCATCTCCATGGGCGGGATGATCGCGCAGGAACTGGCCATCCGCCATCCGGAGCGGGTGCGCTCGCTGGTGCTGGGATGCACCTTCGCCTCCTGGCGCAAGGCGATGGCCCCGCCGCTGCGCACCAAGCTCGATCTGGTGCTGCTCAACCTGGGCCGGGCCAGCCCGGAGCGCATCGCGCGCATCCTCGTCTCGGCGGAGTGGCACCGGGCGCATCCGGAATCGGCGATGCAGTGGCTGCGCCGCGCGGAGAGGACGGCGCTGCGCTTCGCCACCGCGCAGGTGCTGGCCATCGCGCGGCACCACACCCTGGACCGCCTGCAGCAAATCCGCGCCCCGACGCTGGTGCTGACCGGCGACGCAGACCGGCTGGTGCCGCCGCAGAACAGCGAGCTGCTCGCGCGGGCCATTCCCAAAGCGAAGCTTCACGTACTGCGCGGCGCCGGCCACGTCTTTCCGCTCGAGCGCGAGGAGGAGACGGTCCGCGCGCTCCGCCAGCACTTCCTCGCGAATTGAATTCGAAGACCCGGCGGACCGATCAGCCCGGGCAGTGGATCCGCTCGATGATCCCGCGATCGTCGGTTGCATCCAATCCGCGGTAGTAGGCGAACAGGACGCCGCTGCCGGTCGCATGGCAGAGCACGTATCCGCCGCTGACCAGCTGGTGGCCGGGGATCTCCGCGCTGAACCTGCAGACGGCCTCGCCGGCGCGGGGGAGCTGCCTGGCCTCGGGGGGCTCCGACAGTCCGGCCTTCCGGGCCGCGCCCCGCATCATCCCGGCGATCATGCGGTCGCAGTCGGGTCCGCTGACGACGTCGCCCAGCAGACCCGCGATGGTCACGGAATTGCCGCTTCCATCCGTGTAGACGCCGAAGTTCGGACCGCGCGCAGTCTCCGCGTGCCAACCGGAAGGCGCGTCGAATCGGGGGGCGATCGCCTCCGCAGCGGAATGCGGGGAGGAGCCGCGATACCAGCGGAAGCCGCCGTACAGCGCCAACCCGATCAGGGCGATTGCGACGAAAGAGAGCGCCCAACTACCGGGTGAGCGCCTGGCCGGCCGCTGCGGGTCGGCCGACTGGGGCGTGGTGGACTTCGAACGCGGGGTGGAAGGCGGCGCCATTTCTCATCCGAATACCACGGAGCGCGCAGGTCCCCGGAACGATTTCGTGCCGATGAGCCGGCGAAACGCCCGCCGGCTAGAAGCGGATGCCCACCACCGAGTAGCTCGCCGGTCCGCGCGGGCGCTCCACCACCACCTCGTCGCCCTCCTCCTTGCCGAGCAGGGCGCGGCCGAGGGGCGATTCCACGCTCACCCGGCCGCGCGCGGGGTCCGCCTCGTCGGAGGGCACCAGCTCGTACTTCACTTCGCGGCCCTCGTCGTCCTCGAGCGTGACGCGCGCGCCGAGGCGGACCTTGCCGTCTTCGCGGAGCTGCTCGACCGGCGGCGTCTCGGGCGGCGGCGCCTTGATCCGCTGGGGAACCACCACCTCCGGAGTCGCCGCATCTTCGCTGGTGAACGCCTTCGACATCGCCCAAGGGTAGCGCCGCCGCTCGCGCTGATCTAGGGTCCGCGCCCATGACCCCAGCGCCCGTCGACGACAAGGCGATCGAGAAGGCCCTCGCCCACCACGCCTCCCACCAGGCCGAATACCTGGAAGAGCTGAAGAAGCTGGTGCGCATCCCCAGCGTCTCCTTCGAGGGGTTCGACAAGGCGCAGGTGCGCAAGAGCGCGGAGGCGACCTGCGAGCTGATGCGCCGCAAGGGGCTGCAGAACGTGCAGACCCTGGAGATGCCCGGCGCCCACCCCTATGCGTACGGCGAATGGACGCAGGCGCAGGGCCGGCCCACGCTGCTCCTCTACGCGCACCACGACGTGCAGCCGGCGGGCGAGAAGGAGAAGTGGATCATCCCCGACCCGTTCGAGCCCACCGAGAAGGACGGCCGCCTCTTCGCCCGCGGCGCCGCCGACGACAAGGCCGGCATCCTGGTGCACATCGCGGCGATCGATTCGTGGCTCAGGGCGCACGGCTCCTTGCCGGTCAACGTGAAGATGATCGTCGAGGGCGAGGAGGAGGCGGGTTCGGGTTCGTTGCCCGCGTTCCTCAAGAAGCATCGCCAGCTGCTGCAGGCCGACGCCATCGTGCTCACCGACACCGCCAACTTCGACACCGGGCTGCCCTCCATCACCACCGCGCTGCGGGGCCTGGTCACCGTGCAGGTGGAGGTGAAGGCGCTGCGGCAGCCGGTGCACAGCGGGATGTGGGGCGGTCCGGTGCCCGATCCCACCATGGCCCTCTGTCGCATCCTGGCGCGGCTCACCAACGAGGACGGGAGCATCAACCTGCCCGGCATCTACGACAAGGTGCGGCCGCTCACCGCCGAGGAGAAGAAGTCGCTCGCGGCGCTGCCCACCTCGGACGAGCTCTTCCGCAAGCAGGCCGGCATGCTCCCGGGCACGAAGCTGCTCGGCGGGCGCCCTCCCTGGGAGATGAACTGGCGCCAGCCCTCCATCGCGGTGAACGCGTTCCAGGCCAGCTCGCGCAAGGATGCCCGCAACATCATCTGCGAAAGCGCCTGGGCGCGGGTGGGCATCCGCACCGTGCCCGACATGGACCTGGCGGAAGTGGGCGAGAAGCTCATCGCCGCGCTGAAGAAGGACCCGCCCTGGGGCGTCACGGTGGAGGCCACCAAGGAGAGCGACGGCGGCTGGTGGTACACGCAGGGCGACGTCCCCGCCTTCCGCGCCGCGCGCAAGGCGCTGCGCGACGGGTACGGCAAGGAGCCCGTCAGCATCGGCTGCGGCGGCTCCATTCCCTTCGTGGATCCGTTCTCCCGCGAGCTGGGCGGAGCTCCGGCGCTGCTCATCGGCGTGGAGGACCCGTACTCCAACGCGCACTCGGAGAACGAGAGCTTGCACCTCGGCGACTTCGCCAGCGCGACGAAGAGCGCGATCCGCTTCTACGCGGAGCTCGTCCGCGCGAGCTGAGCGCAGCGCACAGCGTTTCCGGAAAGAGGGGCCTCGATGCCGGACCTGGACACCATCCGGTCCACACTGGCGCGCATTTCGAATCCGATCGCGGTTCTCGAGAGCCTCTTTGCGCTGGCTCCGGTGGGCCTGCAGATCTACGAGGCGGGCGGGCGGTCCATCCTGGTCAACCAGGCCTTCCTCGAGCTCTTCGGCAGCGAGCCGCCGCCCGGCTACAACGTGCTCGAGGACGAGATCGCGGCGAAGAACGGCGTGCTGGAGACCATCCGGCGCGCCTTCCGGGGCGAGACCGTCCAGACCCCGCCCATCTGGTACGACCCCCGCGAGCTCCGGCAGGTGAAGGTGGAGCACGGGCGGCGCGTCGCGATGGCCGCCACCTTCTTTCCCCTGCTCGATCGCCACGGCGCCGTCACCCACGTGGCCATCGTCTTCCGCGACATGACCGCGGAGATGAAGCAGCGCGAGCAGCTCGAACAGGAGCGGGAGCTGCTCGCCGCCATCGTCGACCAGGTGAGCGAAGGCATCCTCATGGCCGATCCGGCGGGAACGCTGCGGCTGGTGAACCGGGCCGCGCGGGCCATGGGCGTCGAGCCGGGCACGCCCTTCGAACGCTGGCGCGAGAGGTATGGGATGCGCAGCGCGGAGGGGAAGCTGCTGGATGCGCGCGACACGCCGCTCGGCCGCGCGCTCCAGGGCGAGACCGCCTCCGCGGTCGTCCAGCACAAGCTCCCCGACGGGGAGGTGCGCTCGCTCTCCTCGGTGGCGGTCCCGCTGCGCGGCTCCGACGGCTCCTCCCGCGGCGCGGTGGTCACCTTCCGCGACGAGACCGACCGCCTGCTGCGCGAGCGCGAGGCGGAGCAGGCGACCCACTTCCGCGAGCGGTTCATCGGCATCCTCGGACACGACCTGCGCACGCCGCTCACCTCCATCCTCGCCAGCGCGGGACTGCTCCTGCGCGACCAGGGAGCCTCCGCGACGGTGCGCGCCTCCGCCTCGCGCATCGAGAGCAGCGCAAGGCGCATGCGCCGCATGATCTCCGACCTGCTCGACTTCACCGACGCGCGCCTGGGCGGGGGGCTCCCCGTGCATCGCAGGCCCTGCGATCTGGGCGAGGTGGCGCGGACCGTCGCCGACGAGATCTCCGCCGCCAGCCCGGACCGCGTCATCGCGCTGGACGTCTCCGGCGACGTGACCGGCTCGTTCGACTCCGACCGCGCCGCGCAGCTGCTCTCCAACCTGCTCGAGAACGCCGTCGCCTACGGGCCGCCCGACGACAGCGTCCGGGTGCGTCTCGCCGGGCACGCCGATGCGGTCGAGATGGTGGTGGAGAACGGAGGCCCGGCCATTCCCCCCCGGCAGCGCGCGCTCCTCTTCGATCCCTTCCGCCGCGGCCGCTCGGCGCACGCCGGGCGCGGCCTGGGCCTGGGCCTCTTCATCGTCCAGCAGATCGCGCAGGCGCACGGAGGCGACGTGGAGGTGGAGTCGTCCAACGGGCGCACCGTCTTCCGCGCGCGCTTTCAGCGATAGACGCGGACCGGCTCGCCCTTGCGGCCCTCCTCGCGCAGCGGCACGCCGGCGCGGGCGCAGGCGGGACCGATGAAATAGACGGTGCCCTTCACCGGCGAGCTCTTCCGGTAGCGCGAGCGGATCGATTCCTGGAGGTCGCGGACCGCGCGCAGGAAGCGCACCGGCTTGCCCCCCGTGCGCGCGTTGTCGCCCGAGGACTCGGTCTCCGCCCAGAAATAGCCGGAGCGGAGCTCGCCGTCCTCGTCGGGCAGCGAGCGGGAGAAGAAGATCACCGGCGAGAGCACCTCGTCGATCTTCCACTTGCCCCGGTCCTTGCCCTTCTTGAGCGCGTAGCCGATCACGTCGCCTGCGGCGAGGTAGTAGGCGGGGTCCACCAGGGCGGTCTGCGCATTCGCCAGCGGCGCGACGAAGCCCGGCTCGCTCAGCACCGGCCACAGCTCGAGCTGCAGCGGCTCGAGCCTGCGCAACAGCTCGCGCTCGTCCTCGGCGGACATGAAGAAACGGATCTGCAGCGCCAACTACTTGCCCTGGGTCGGCGGGAACTCGCCGTGCGACTGCGCCGTCTCGAAGAGGCGGGCCACGTCCTCCTCGGAGAGGTCGAACATGTCCTGCAGCGCCTTGAGGATGTTCAGCTCCACCGGCGGCAGGTTGCCGTCGGCGACGATGACCGCGCAGGCGAGCCCGAACGCCAGCTCGCGCGACTCCTTGTCCGGCAGCCGGTCCACGATGGAGGGGAGGATGTGCTCGAGGCTGTGCGCCTCCGCGACGCGGCGCGCTGCGTGCTCGATGGCCTTGCGCAGGTCGTCGGCGTGGATGCCGTGGAACTCCGGGCGCTCGAACACCAGCCGGTAGATCGCCTCCAGCTCCACCTTCTCGATGGCGCCGTCGGCGGCGGCGGCGAGAACCATCGTCTCGAACATCGCCGCCTGGCGGCTGGAATCGTTGAAATGGACGCGCGGGTTCGTCATCGGCTGGCGCAGTCTCCCAAGTGGCGGGGCCGATGTCCACCGCGACCGGATGTGTTACGCAGCGGCGATGCGGAAGGCCGGACGGCAGGGGTGGGTGCGAGTGGGATTCTCCTGCGCCGCCGCCCTTTTCGCCTGCAAATCCACGCCGCCCGCGCGCACGCCGCAGCCGCGGGCCAGCGCGGCAGCGAAGCCGGAAAGATCCGCGGCTCCGGAGCAGCGCTTCGCGCAGCAGCCCGGGTCGGTCATCGCGCAGGTGGACGGCACGGCGGTGCTGGCGCTCTCCGCGCCGGCCTTCGCCTCGGTGTCGCGCGAACAGCGCCTCGTCGCGTACTGGGCGGCGCAGGCGCTCGCGGCGGGGGACGCGCTGACCGCCGATCAGGGCTACCGCCACAACCTGAACGTCATCCGCATCCTGCGCGGCATCCTGTCGCGCCCGCAGGCGGTGCCCGCGCCGCTCCTCGCGCGCATCCGATCCTTCGCCCGGATCGTGTACCTGAACCACGGCATCCACGACTCCGAGACGGGGCGCAAGCTCCTGCCTTCGTTCAGCGCTGCCGAGCTGCGCACGGCGGCGCTCGCGGCGCAGGCCTCGGGCGCGGACTTCGATCTGCACGGCGCCGCGCTCGAGTACGCGCTGCGCGCCCTCGACGGGCCGCTCTTCGACCCGCGCGTGGCGGCGGTTCGCACCGTCCACGGCAGGGACCTCACCGAGAGCGCGGTGAACCTCTACGACGGCGTGACCCTTCAAGACCTGAAGGGCTTCCGCGAGCGCGCCCCGCGCAGCTCGCAGCTGGTCAAGGAGCAGGGCGTCGTCTCGGAGCGCCCATACCGGCTTCCCGCCGCCGCCGACGCGCTGGATCGGGCGCTGCCGTTCGCGGCCCCGCCCCAGCGCGCGGTCATCGAGTCGCTCAGCGCGTTCCTGCGCTCCGGAGACCCCGACACGGCGGTCGCTGCCGAGCTCAACTGGGCGGAAGCGTTCGGCCCGGTGGACTTCTTCGCGGGCTTCTTCGACACCAGCGCCGATCCGCGCGGCCGCAAGGCGCTGTTCGGCGGCGCGGCGGGCGTGGCCGACCCGGAGCGCAGCGAGGCGCTGCAGCTTGCGGGGAGGCGGCCGGCGGAGGCGCTCTTCCTCGTCGCGTCCTCGGGCGCGTTGCGCCCGCTGCGGACGTACGCGCTCACCGTGCCGGAGAAGGCCGCGCTCTTCGCGGCGGCACAGGAGGCGGCCGCGCAGGTGCGCAGCGAAGGCGTCATCTCCGCGCTGGCCGACCCGCGCTTCGCCGACGCGCTCCTGCGCTGCGGGCCGTCGCAGCGGTTCGCGCTGCTCGCGCTGCGGGAGCTCTCGCGGGCGGGCGCGGACGTCATCGAAGAGACGCTCGCGGACGTGAGCGCGCACCTCTCCGCGCCGGCCGCCGCCGGGCTCTTGCCGGATGCGTCCTGCCGCGAGCTGTGGCCGCAGTTCGCCGCCCTGCAGTGGCTCGCGTCGCTCGCCGAGGCGGACCAGGGCGACCGCATCGAGGCCGACCGCGAGCGCGCGGCCCAGCTTCAGATCTGGTGGTTCACCTCGAAGGGCGCGCTGATCGAGCGCCGCTCCGGCGGCGTCCGCTACTTCACCGTCCCCGATCCGGCGCGCTTCCGCGCCGTCGCCGCCGAGCTGCGCGAGCTGCTCTTGGCGAACCGCGCGCCGGGCGAGTCGGGGCGCGTGCGCGAGCTGCTCGAGCGGCACGCAAGCCGCGTGGACGCGCAGCTCCGCGACGAGGTGGTGTCGCGCCTGTCCGGCGTTCCGCGGCGGGTGGCGGTGCTGCCGCCACGGCTTCTGCCGGTGCTGCGCAACGCGGCGGTGGTGGACGCGCAGGCCGTGCCGGTGGAGGACCTGGACGAGCAGCTCTTGCGCGATTGGGCGCGCTATTGATCGCCGCTACGCGGAGTACCGCGCCAGCGCCACGGTGATGTTGTCGACCCCGCCGTTTTCGTTGGCCTCGTCCACCAGCTCCTGGCAGGCCTTCTGCAGATCGGGCTCCGCGGCGAGGATCTCCGCGATGCGCTCGTCGTCCACCATTCCGGTGAGGCCGTCGCAGCAGATCACGCAGACGTCGCCCGGCTCGAGGTCCCAGACGCTGACGTCCACTTCCGTCTCGTCCGACATGCCGAGGGCGCGGGTGATCACGTTCTTGTGCTGGAAGTGCTCGATCTCGTCGTCGGAGAGCCGCCCGGTGCGGATCAGCTCGTTGAGCAGGGAGTGGTCGCTGGTGGTGGGCCGCAGCTCGCCGCGGCGGAACAGGTAGCCCCGGCTGTCTCCCACCCATCCGAACCAGGCCTTCTTCCCGCGCAGGACGCACCCGACGAAGGTGGTGCCCATGCCGTGCCGGCCGCCGCCGCCGTCGCTGCCTTCCGCGGCCTCGCGGATCCGCTGGTTGGCCCACTGCGCCGCCACCGAGAGGAGATTGGTGCCCTCGTCCTTGTCGTGGTCGTAGCGGAAGGGCCAGGTCGCGTCCGGGTCGCCGGTGAGCTCGAAGAACCGCCTCGCCGTCTCGACCCCGATGCCGCTCGCCACTTCGCCTGCCTCGTGGCCGCCCATGCCGTCGCAGACCACGGCGACGTTGTGCGCCGGCAGGACGAGCAGCGCGTCCTCGTTGTGGTCGCGCTTGCGTCCCACGTCGGTTGCCCCCGCGAACTCGAACGGCATGCGCGGAAGTGTAGCCGATGCCCCCGTCCGAGCTGTCGAGGTTTGCGCCGCATTGCGACAACTTGGCTCAGTTCCTAGGTTTTTTTCACACGAGGAGGGTGACCTTGGCGAAGCGACCAGGCAGGGGCCACAAGCGCCGCGCATCGGCGCTCGAGCGCAAGGCGGTGCAGCACAACGAGTTCGTCGGCGACGCCGCTCCCGAGCGCGCCGAGGCCGAGTTCCGCAAGCGGGACCGGCAGCAGGAGGAGGAGAACCGCGAGGTCGTGCGGGAGATGGCGGCCGAGCTGCGGGACCTCTCGAAGGGTGTTCCCGCGGACGGGTCGATGGGAGCGGAGATCCCCTTCCGGATCCCGCGCTCGGTCGACGAGGCGAAGCAGGTGGTTCGCGACGCGCCCGAGGCGCTGCGCGAGAAGGCGCGCGAGCGGCTGGAGAACCTGCCCGAACCCGCCCGGACGGCGCTGGAAATGGCCGCCGCCACGGCGAACATGTTGCTTGCGCCGGCGCGCGTCGGCCTGCACCTGGCGCGGGAAATCCTTCGGCTTCCCTTCACGGTGGTCGGCGCGTTGCGCCACCGGGAGGCCTAGGTGCGGCTGGCCGCCCGCTCGCGACTCGTGCAGGGGCTCGTGCGCCGCGTCCTCCGGCCCGTGGCAGGCGGAGGGCGGCAGGCCCGCCATCCCCTGCCGTCCGGCCGCCGCCTGCTCCTGCTCCACCTCGACGGGGTGGGGCGCAAGCAGCTGGAGTTCGCGATGGAGCGCGGCTACGCGCCCACGCTGCGCGGCCTGATCGAGCGCGGCCCGTATCGCCTCTCGCCCTGCCGCGCCGGCGCGCCCACCTCGACGCCGGCGTTCCAGGCGGGCCTGCTCTACGGCAACAGCCACGACATCCCCGGCTACACCTGGTACGACAAGCGACGCGGCCGCGCGGTGCGCATGGACCGCGCGGCGGACGCGCGGCTGATCGAGGCGGAGCTGGCGCGGGCGGGCAATCCGCTGCTGACCGGCGGCTCGGTGTACTGCTCCATCTTCTCCGGCGGCGCCTGCTCGCGCAGATGGGCGCTCTCCGGCTGGGACGAGGAGCTCTGCGCAGCCGACTTCGGGATGGAGGAGCTCTCCCGCTCGCCCCTTCTCCCGCGGGCCCGCGACCTGCTCGCGGCCACGCTGGTGCACAGCGCCACCGCCGGCCGGATCGCGGGAGCCCTCGGCATGGACGTGGCCTCCGGCATGGTGGAGACGGCGCGCTGGGCGAGCCACGTGGGCTCGATGCAGCACGAGCCGCAGTTCCTCTTCCACCGCGTGCTCACCGAGTGCCTGTTCGCGGAGTTCGCCGCCAACTCCTGCGTCATCGACATCGCCCGCGGCACGCCCATCGTCTACGCCTGCTTCATCGGCTATGACGAGTACGCGCACCGGCGCGGCCCGTATTCGAAGATGGCGCTGCTCAAGCTCTTCGAGCTGGATCGCATGCTCGGCCGCATCATCGCCGCCGCCGCCGCGCTGCCCGAGCTGAAGTACGAGCTGTACCTGTTCAGCGACCACGGCCAGGCCTCCACCACCCCCGCGGAGATGGTGCTCGGCGAATCGCTCGGCGAGCACCTGCTGGCCGACGGCCGGACCGTGGGCACCGATCCGGTCGCCTTCGGAGGCGCCGGTGGCGGAGACGCCGCGGCCACGGCCTCGCGCGCGCGCTGGATGCGCCGGGTGTCGTCGGCGCTTCCCGGCGTCGCAGGAACGGCGGCGCTCGCGTGGGCGCGGCACCTCGCGCGGTCGCTGGACGCGTCGCAGCCCGATCACGCCGACGGCCCGCTCCTGATCGTGCCCGCCGGGGACATCGCGCACCTCTACTCCACCCGCGTTCCCGAGCCGCTGCGCGAGTCCGCCATCCGCGCGCGCCATCCCGGGCTGCTCGAGCGCTGCGCCAATTCGCCCGCGGTCGGGTTCGCGCTGGTGCGCGGCGAGAACGGGCCCGTCGCCCTGCGCGGCGGGCGGCGCCTGGATCTCCACCGCCCGCAGGACGCCCTCGATCTCGCGCACGCGGCGGGGCATCCCCTCGCCGCCGTCTACGCCCGCGATCTGCTCCGCCTCCGCAGCGCCGGCGACGTGATCCTGCTCGGCACCGGGGCGGCCGCCGGCACGGTGGCCTTCCCCTTCGAGTTCGGCTCGCACGGCGGGCTCGCCAAAGACGAGCTCGACACCTTCATGGTGCACCCCGAAGAGCTGGGCGAGGATGCCTTCGCGGCGGTGATGCGGCCGCGCGATCTGCACCGCTTCTTCCTCGAGCGCAGCGGCCGCGTGCCGCGCGCGCTGCCGCAGGAGGCCGATGCCGCTTGCGCCTCGTGAGCTGGAACATCCACGGCGGCATGGGAGCCGACGGCCGCCGGGACCTGGGGCGGATCGCCGGCCTGCTCGAGGAGATGGAGTGCGACGTGGCCGCGCTGCAGGAGGTGGGCGACCCGCACCGGAACGCGCGCGACGCCGAGGTGGCCGACCATGCCTCATGGCTCGGCCGCCGCCTCGGCTGGTTCGTCGCCTACGGTCCCAACCTGATCGTGCGGGGCGCCCCTTACGGAAACGCGGTGCTGTCGCGCTTTCCCATCGTCCGCGCCCACAACTACGACCTGTCGGTGCCGCGGCGCGAGCCGCGCGGGTGCCTGCGCGCCGACCTCTCGCTGCCCGGCGACAGGAGCCTGCACCTCTTCGACCTGCACCTGGGCCTCTCCGGCGGCGAGCGGCGCCGGCAGGCGGCGATGCTCTTCTCTGCAGACGTGCTCCGCGACACCGCGCTCGCCGCGCCGCTGGTGGTCTGCGGGGATTTCAACATGTGGTCCCCGCTGCCCGGGCCCATCCTCCGCCTGCTCCGCTCGGCGCTGCGCGACGCGGCAGCCACGGTGAAGACCGCGCGCCCGACCTGGCCCTCCAGCCTGCCCTTCCTGCGCCTGGACCGCGCCTACGTCGATGCGGCGGTGGAGGTGCGGGCCTGTGGCGTTGTGAACGATGAGCGCACGCGCGCGGCGAGCGACCATCTTCCCCTCTGGGTGGAGATCGAGCCGAAGGGCCCGGAGCAGGAGGGGGTGGCCGTGGGAAAGGCCGGTGCCTAGGTTGCGCCCACGGAGGGACTCCCACGATGGCAACCGAACCCCAGGGCTCGAACGGTCACGGCACGGCAGGCATTCTCGGCAACTTCAACCCCGACGACGCGCAGCAGATGCTGGAGCAGGGCCGCGCGGCGCTCGACCAGGCCCTCGACACGGCCTCGCAGTTCATCCGCGAGCGGCCCATCGTGTGCCTCGCCGGCGCGCTCGCCTTCGGCTACGTCCTCGGCAAGATCGTCTCTCGCTGAGAAGAAGGAGATCGAGAGTGGCCATCAACAGCGAAACCCAGGGGCAGGGCGCCATGGATCACGGCAAGCGCATGGTCGAGGAAGCCCGCGCCTTCAAGGCGGCGATCGGAAGCCGGGCGGACAGCTTCACCCGCAGCATCGATCTGCGCGGCCGGGTCGATCGGAATCCCATCGGGATGGTGCTCGCGGCGGCGGGCATCGGCTACTTCCTCGGCGGCGGCCTCTTCTCCCCGGTGACCGGAAAGCTGGTGAAGATCGGTCTGCGGGTGGCGCTCATCCCGCTGGTGAAGAGCCAGCTCGCCAACCTGGCCGGACAGCAGGCGCAGCCCGGCGAGGGAGCGGCAGGCTCCACGTTCTGAAGCCTCTTTACCCAAGCATTTCACGGACTTCGTGGACAGATTGCCTCGGGGACTTCCTCAGCTCTCAAGACGCGCGGCCGCCCGGCCGCCTGGAGGCGTGTCATGGACGTGAATGTGAAGGACATCCGCAAGCGCGGGCTCAAGGCCCTCAAGTACCTGCAGGACATCGACAAGGACGACATCCTCGAGGCCATCGGCCTGGAGGAGCGCTCCAGCGCGTGGGCGACCACCTTCGGGACGCTGGGCATCTTCGCGCTCGGGTGCCTCGTGGGAGCCGGAATCGGCCTCGCCTTCGCGCCCAAGAGCGGTGAGGAGTTCCGCAACGAGCTGGGCGAGCGCATGCGCCGCAAGGCCGACGACCTGGGCGTGAGCACGGAAACGCTCAACCGCTCACAGATGCCGGTGACCTAGCGGTCCGAAGAGGCTGAAACGTTCACGCGGCGCCGACGAGCGCGGACCACAGCTCGTCGACGCCGAGGTGTTCTCTCGCGGAGAAGCCGAAGACCTTCGGCACCGCGAGCTGGCCGGCGATCCGCTCGAGCTGCTGCGGGCGGTGGGTGCGCGAGATCTTGTCGATCTTGGTGGCCACGACCAGCACACGCTTTCCCAACGATTCCCCCCAGCGCACCATCTCCACGTCGCTGGGCTGCGCCCCGAGAGCGCCGTCCACCAGCACCACCAGGGCGCCGAGCGGCTCCCGCCGCGTCAGGTACTCCTCCACCATCTGCTGCCACTTCTCCCGCTCCTCCCGCGGTCCGCCGGCGAACCCGTAGCCGGGAAGGTCGGCGAAGACCACGTGGTGCTCCCTGCCGCGCCCTCCCGAGCGCGTCTTCTCGGAGACGCGGAGATCGAAGAAGTTGATCAGCCTCGTGCGCCCCGGAGTGCGCGATACCCGGGCGAGCGCCTTGCGGGCGGCGAGCGCGTTGAGCGCGGAGGACTTGCCCACGTTGCTGCGGCCGCAGAAGGCGTACTCGGGCGGGCCCGGAGGCGGCCAGCCGCTCGACCCGGGGGCGGACTTCACGAACTCCGCCGAGAGGACGATCACGGCGCGGCGCTCACGGACGTTCCTTGACTCCCAGCGACAGCTTCGGTTTTCGCGCCGCGCGGTCGGCGGTCCAGTGGTCGATGCGCTGCATCGCCTCCTTCACGTCGAAGGGCTTCAGCGAAGGCGACTGGCCGCCGTGGCAGACGAGGCAGGTCTGGGCGCC
>DATDMU010000359.1:0-3481 GCA_036518615.1 Myxococcales bacterium | reverse complement strand
AACGACGCCTTCGTCATCCTCGACGAGGCGCAGAACACCACCACCGAGCAGATGAAGATGTTCCTCACCCGCCTGGGCTTCGGCTCCAAGGCCGTCATCACCGGCGACCGCACCCAGGTGGACCTGCCCTCGGGCAAGGCCTCGGGCATGACCGACGCCGCGGAGATCCTCAAGGACGTGGAGGGCATCCGCTTCTGCGAGTTCACCGATCGCGACGTCGTGCGCCACCCGCTGGTGCAGGAGGTGGTGCGCGCCTACGACGTGGCCCAGGCGAGGCGCGAGGCCGAGCAGGCTGCGCGAAAGGCCCAGCCGGGTTAAAAGGGCCGGATGCTGCCTGCCCTGTTGCTCATCGCCGCGGCGCACGGATCGCTCCACTTCGTCGAGGACGACTACGGGAAGGCCCGGGCCGCGGCGCGCGCGCAGCACAAGCCGCTCTTCATCGATTTCTGGGCCACCTGGTGCCACACCTGCCTCTCCATGCAGCGGTTCGTGCTCAGCGATCCCGGCATGAAGCCGGTGGCGGACGCGGTGGTGTGGAGCTCGATCGAGACGGAGCGCGAGCGCAACAAGCCGGTGGTGGGCAAGTACCCGCTCGACGCCTGGCCGACCTTCCTGATCATCGATCCCGAGAGCGAGACGGTGCTGGGCCGCTTCCTCGGCGCCGGAACGGTGCAGGACCTGCGCGGGTTCGTGCACGACGCGGTCGATGCGTACGCCGCCCGGGGCAAGCCGAAGGACGCGGCCACCGCCGCGCAGCGCGAGGGGGATGCGGCCCGCAACCGCGGCGATCTCAAGGCCACCGCGCTGGCCTACGCGCGCGCGGTGCGGCTGAGCAAGCCCGACGATCCGCGCCGGCCCGAGCGGCTCAACCTCGAGATGATGGCGCTGCGAAGGCTCAAGGACCACCGCGCCTGCGTCGAGGAAGGCCTGCGCGAGGCGCGCAACACCCCGGACAGCGCGCTCGGGGCGGACTTCCAGAGCATGGCCTTCGGCTGCGCCGGGGAGCTGCCCAAGGGCGACGCGCAGGCGCAGAAGATGATGGAGCTGGCGGCCGCGCGCACCCGCGAGATCGTCTCCCGCAAGGACGCGCCGCTCGCCGCCGACGACCGCAGCGACGCGCTCGCCAACCTCGCGGAGATGCTCGACGCGGCGGGCAAGCACGCGGAGGCGGTGGAGGTGATGCGCGAGCGCGCGCAGGTGCTGGAAAAGGCGGCCTCATCCGCGCCCGACGCGACCATGGCGGCGACCTTCGACGCGCATCGCACCGACACGTACCTGTACCTGGGCGAGCCGCAGAAGGCGGAGCAGCTCCTCGCGGGGCGCGAGAAGGAAATGGCGGACGACTACAACCCGCCGGCGCGGCTCGCGCGCGTCTACCTGGAGGAGAAGAAGCTGCCCGACGCGGAAGCGGCCGTGGATCGCGCGCTCGCGAAGATGGACCGGGGCCAGCGGCGCATCGGCGTCTTGGGGCTCAAGGCGAACATCCTCAAGGCGCAAGGCAAGCCGGTGACGGCGGTGCTGCGCGAGCAGCTCGAAGTGCTCCGCGCGCTGCCGGCCAACCAGCGGCGTCCGGAGATGGAAGCGAAGATCGAGCGGGAGCTGGGAAGCGCCAGCCGATAAGAGACACAGCGGGCGGTTTGCTGGTAGTTTCAGGGGCATGCAGCAAGGCGCACCTCCGCTCACCTCCCGCATCCTGGCCGTCGCGAGCATCCGCCAGGTCCTGGCGCTGCTCCTGCTCGGCCTCGTGGCGATGAGCGCCGCGGTGCTGCTCACGCCTTCGCGCTTCACCCCGGCCATCCCGGGCGACGAGGCGCTGGGCACGCTCTTCTCCGGCACGCTCAAGGCGAACCGCGACTACGACGTCCTCGATCCCGAGACCACCGCGGAGAAGCGCGAGGAAGCGGCGCGCTCGGTCTGGCCGGTCTACGACTTCGACGCGGGCGCCGCCGAGACGCTGCAGCGGCGCATCTCCGACGCGTTTGCCGGCGGCCGCGAGGCGCTGCAGCAGTGGAAGCGGCAGAACCCTTCGCGCGCGGCGAGGCTGCGGCCGGACGCGAAGCTGGACGCCGAAACCTACAAGTTCCTGCTCAGCGAGCGCGACGAGTTCTGGAAGGCGCTGCAGGCGCTGCTCGAAGACGACGACTACCTCGAACTGGCGCGGACGGGCTTCGATCCGGCGGTCGAGCGCGCCACCGTCCGGCTGGCGGGACTCTCGGCGCAGGGATTCGTGGTGGAGGAGCGCGGCCTTCTCGCCGCCGATCGCGAGCGCGGCATCGTCGTGCGGAGCCTCGGCGCGGCGCTGCCCGAGCAGGCCGTCCGCGACATCGACCGCATCCAGGACCTGCAGGGCGCGCGGCAGGGCGTCGACCGCATCGCCGCGGCGCAGTTCGGCGATCTTCCGCCGCGCCTGTTGCGCGCCATCTCGCAGGTGGTGCGCCGCGCGCTGCGGCCCAACCTCGCCTACAACGATGCCGAGACGCGGCGCCGCCAGGACGCCAAGCGCGCGCAGGTCAAGGACGTCATCCTCCAGGTCCGCAAGGGCGAGAAGATCATCGGCGACGGCGAGCAGGTCACCAAGACGCACCTGCTCATCTTCCACGCCCTGCGCGCGGTGGGCCGCGCCGGCGAGACCGGGCAGGTGCGCTGGGGCGGCGGCCTGTTCGCGGCGCTGCTCTGCGCCGCGGTCTTCGAGTTCGGCCGCAGAAACGTGCGCAAGTTCCGCCCGCGCAGCCGCGACGTGGTCCTGCTCGCGGGCCTGCTCATCGGACAGCTCCTCCTGGTGAAGGGCGGAATCCTCGGAGCCGACGCGCTCCACGACATGGTGCGCGATCAGCTTCCGCAGCGCTATGCGACCTACCTGGGCGAGGCGCTGCCCGCCGCCATTCCCTGGGCGCTCGGCTCGCTGCTCGTGCGCTTCCTCCTCAACAGCGAGGCGGCGCTGCTCTGGACCGCGGTGTACGCGCCGCTCTGCGGCCTGCTCGCGGGCGGGTCGCTCCAGGTCTCGGTGGCGGCGCTGGTCGCGGGCGTGGTCGCGGCAGATCGCATCGGGCACGCGGGCAGCAAGGCGGCGGTGTTCCGCGCCGGCCTCTTCACCGGGCTCGCCACCGCCGTGGTCCTCGCCGCCTTCGCCATGTTCCAGGGGCGCTTCTGGAGCCTGGACACGGTCTCCACCATGCTGGGCGGCGTGACCGGCGGCGCGCTCATCCTGCCGCTGCTCGCGCTCGCCGTCTCCCCGCTCCTGGAGGCGCTCTTCGGCTACGTCACCGACATCGAGCTGCTCGAGCTCGCGAACCTCAACCACCCGGTGCTCAAGGACCTCATCGTGCAGGCGCCGGGCACCTACCACCACGGCATCCTCATCGGGCACCTGGTGGAGGCGGCGGCGCGCGAGATCGGCTGCAACCCGCTGCTCTGCAGGGTGGGCGCGTACTACCACGACATCGGCAAGGGCAAGAACCCGCTCTACTTCGGCGAGAACCAG
>DATDMU010000358.1:0-2650 GCA_036518615.1 Myxococcales bacterium | reverse complement strand
TCCTGCACCTTGAGGATGTCGTCCATCAGCCGCACCGTCTCGTCGTGGGTCATCCCGGCGGACGGCTCGTCGAGGAGCAGGAGCTTCGGCCGGCTGATCAGCGCCCGGCACACCTCCACGCGGCGGCGGTCGATCATCGGGATGCGGCCGGCGGGCTCGAGCAGCCGCTCCGAGAGCGGCGGGTCGAAGATGCGCAAGAGCGCCTTGGCTGCGGCGAAGTTCTCCTCCAGCTCCTCCTGCAGCGCGCGCCTCCGCACCAGGTTGAACCAGAGCCCGTGGTTCAGGTGCCGGTGGTTGCCGATCATCAGGTTGTCGAAGATGGAGAGAGGCAGGCAGAGCCGCGAGCGCTGGAAGGTGCGCGCGATGCCCATGCGGTACACGCCCTGCGGCGAAAGCCCGGTGATGGGCGCGCCGCCGAAGCGAATCTCTCCCGCGCTGGCGGGAAAGATGCCGGTGAGCACGTTGAAGAAGGTGGTCTTGCCGGAGCCGTTGGGGCCGATGAGCCCGGTCACGGTGCCCGGCTCCACGTCGAGGTCCAGGCCGTCGAGCGCGACGAGGCCGCCGAAGCGGCGGGTGAGCGCGCGGCAGGAGAGGACCGGCGCGCTCACGTCCGGGGACCCAGCCGGCGCAGCGGGCGCGGCACGAGACCCGCCGGCCGGAAGAGGAGGATGAGGATGACCATGGCCGCAAACAGCAGGAACCTGTACTCCTGGATGACCTGAAGCTTCTCCGGCAGCAGGATCACGATGGCGGTGGCGAGCGAGAGGCCCCAGGGGTTGCCGATGCCACCGAGCAAGAGGATGGAGACGAAGATCAGCGACTCGGCGAAGGTGTAGTTGTTGGGAGCGATGAAGCCGATCATGAAGGCGGAGAGCGCGCCGGCCACGCCGGTGACGAAGTTGCCGAGCGTGAAGGCGGTGATCTTCCAGCGGGCCACGTCGAGGCCGAAGCTCGCCGCCGCAAGCTCGTCGAGGCGCACCGCGTCCAGCGCCACGCCCGCCGACGACCGCTCCAGCCGCCGCACCAGCGCGAACGACGCGGCCGCGAGCGCGAGCGAAAGCGCCACGTAGCGCAGGTAGAACGAGCCCTCGAAGGGGCCGATCTCGATGGGGTCGTTGAAATGAAAAGGCCCGATCACGAGCTCGCGCAGCTTGAGACCCTGCGGGCCGCCGAGCGTGTCGTTCACCTCGAGGAAGGTGCGGAAGAGGAGCGCGAAGGCGATGGTCACCAGCGCCGCGTAGTGGCCGCGCGTGCGCAGCACCGGCAAGAGCAGCACCGTGCCCGCGAGCGCCGCCGCCGCCCCGCCGCAGAAGAGGACGAAGAGATGCGGCAGGCCGGTCGCGCGCGACAGCACGGCGGCGGTGTATCCGCCCACGCCGAAGAAGCTGGCGCCGGCGAAGTTCATGACCCCGGCATAGCCGAACTGGACGTTCAGCCCCAGGCAGGCCACCACCACGATGAGGATCCGGCAGACGAGGAGCAGCGCGAAATCGTCGTCGCGGAGCAGGAGCGAAAGGATGATCACCGCCAGGACCGGAAGCGCATGCACGAGCCGCTCGGGCGCTCCGCCCCAGCCCGGCCGCAGTCGCGCCATGAGCACACCCGCCGCGAGCGCCACGACCACGAGGAGCGCGATGGCCTCTTGCGATTCGGCGCGGAGCAGGAACCAGGTGAACGCCGTTGCCGCGATGGCGAGCAGCGCCGCCCTCATACCCGCTCGCTCGCGCGCTCGCCGATGAGGCCGGTGGGCCGCAGCGCCATCAGCACGATCACCACGCCGAAGGCGAACACGTCCTTGTAGGCGCTGGCGAAGGGCAGCGCCACCGCCCCCACCGTCTGCAGCGCGGCGAAGAGGAAGCCGCCCACGATGGCGCCGTAGAGGTTGCCGAGGCCGCCGAGAATGGCCGCGGCGAAGCCGATCACGCCGAGCAGCAGCCCCATGCCGAAGAAGACCTCGTTGTAGTAGAGGCCGTCCATCACGCCCGCGAACGCGGCCAGCGCCGACCCGATCGCGAAGGTGACCAGCACCACGCGGCGGAAGTCGATGCCCATGGTGCGCGCCGTCTCCTCGTCCTGGGCCACGGCGCGGATGGCGAGCCCGAGCCGCGTGCGGGTGATGAGCAGGTGCGTGCCGGCGATGAGCAGCGCGCCGGCGGCGAGCAGGATGACGTTGTCGAAGCGCAGGTGGAAGGCGCCGAAGTTCCAGCCCGACGACGGCAGGAGCGCGGGAAAGCGCTGCGGCTGCGACCCGCCCGGATAGAAGAGGCGGATGGCCTCGCGCAGGACCGTGCCGCCCATCAGCGTCACGAGCAGCACGTTGAGCTGCGGCGCGCTCTTGATCGGCAGCACGATGAAGCGGCCCACCAGCGCGCCGAGGGCCGCCGTGACCGCTGCGGCCACCAGGATCACGCAGAGGAGCAGCAGCGCGGGCGAGGCCACGCCCGCGGCCGAGAGCGCCGTGTAGGTGAGCAGGCCCGCGAACGCGCCCACCGCCACCACGTCGCCGTGAGCGAACTGGATGATGTCGAGCACGCCGAAGAAGAGCGTGAACCCCACCGCGACGAGCGCGTACATCATCCCCAGCATCGCGCCGTTGACGACGTACTGGCCGAGCAGGCTGAGCGGCATGGCTACTTGCCGGCGAGCTTCC
>DATDMU010000357.1:0-7704 GCA_036518615.1 Myxococcales bacterium | reverse complement strand
GCACGACATCGGCAAGAACCTGGTCAAGACCATCCTCTCCAACAACGGCTACACCGTGCACGACCTCGGCAAGCAGGTGCCGGTGGACCGCATCGTCGACAAGGCGCAGGAGGTGAAGGCGGACGCCATCGGCCTCTCCGCGCTGCTCGTCTCCACCTCGCGGCAGATGCCGCTGGTGATCCAGGAGCTGGACAGGCGCGGGATGAAGCTGCCGGTGCTCATCGGCGGCGCGGCCATCAACCGCAAGTACGGCTGGCGCACCGCCTACGTGGAGGGCACCGACAGGCTCTACGAGGGCGGCGTGTTCTACTGCCGCGACGCCTTCGAGGGCCTGGATACGGTGAACGGACTTCAGGATCCGGAGCAGCGACCGAAGCTGCACGAGAAGCTGCGGCGCGAGGCGCACCTGCACCGCACCATGGTGGCCGCCGGCGCGGAGCGCGCGTCCACCGAGCAGCTCGCCGCCGTCACCGACGTGGCGCCGCGCAGCGTGGCGGAGCCGCCCAGGGTCTCGCCGCCCTTCTGGGGAACGCGCATCGTGCCCTCCGAAGACCTGGCGCTGCGCGACATCTTCGACTGCCTCGACCTGGTCGAGCTGTACCGGCTGCAGTGGGGGATCAAGCCGAAGAGCCGCGAGCAATACCAGCAGATGATCGCCGGCGAGTTCACCCTGCGCCGCCACGAGCTGCAGGAGGAGTGCATCAAGAACGGCTGGCTCGAGCCGCGCGTCATCTACGGGTACTTCCCCTGCTCCTCGAGCGGCAACGATCTGACCGTCTTCGCCGCCGAGGACGCCGGCAAGCCTGTGGCGGAGCGGCGCAAGCTGTGGAAGTTCAGCTTCCCCCGCAAGCTGGAGGCGCCGCGCAAGTGCCTGGCGGACTTCTTTGGCGACGACGACGTGGTGGCGTTCCAGGCGGTGACGGTCGGCGACAAGGCGACGAGACTGTGCGCGGAGTGGGAAGCCGCGGGCGAGTTTTCCCGCTCCTACTACCTGCACGGCCTTTCGGTGGAGACGGCGGAGGCGCTGGCCGAGTACTGGCACCGCCGCGTCCGCGCCGAGATGGGGCTGTCGCCCGAGCAGGGCAAGCGCTACAGCGCGGGCTACCCGGCCTGGCCCGACCTCGCCGACCAGGCCGGAGTGTGGGCCATCCTCCACCCGGAGCAGATCGGCGTCACGCTCACCGAGGCGCACCAGATGGTGCCCGAGCAGAGCACCAGCGCCATCATGGTCTGGCACCCGGAGGCGAGCTACTACTCGGTCCGCAACATCGCCAACGCGCCGTGAGCCTCGGCGACGAGGCGCGCCACGGCGTCGGGCGCGTCGATGTGGACGTGGTGCCCCGCGTTCTCGACGGTGTGCACGTCCAGGCGCAGCGTGGGGAAGCGCGCGCGCAGCGTGGCCTCGTCGGGCAGCACGCCTTTCTCGCCGCGGACGAGGAGGATGGGCGCTCTTGCCTGCGCATAGATGAGCTGCAGCACCTCGGCGGTGATGGGCAAGGGCGAATGCGCGCGCAAGAGCGGGTCCCACTTCCAGGCCAGCGCGCCGTCCTGCTTCGGGTCCGGGGAGATGCCGCCACGGGCGATGAGCTCCGCCGCCGCTTGCGACAGGCGCGGGTTGTTGCGGAGCAGGCGCTGCGCGCCGTCTTCCACCGACTGCACCCGCCTGCGCCGCCGTGGGGTTGCGCGCAGGTCGTCCAGGTAACGGGCGATCCGCTCGGGGACGGTCTTCGCCGAAATGGTCAGCGGCATGGCGTCGATCAGGGTCAGGTGCGAGACGCGCCCGGGCCGCGCCGCGGCGTAGACGAGCGCGGCCCCGGCGCCCATCGAGTGTCCGACGATGCGCGCGGGCGCATCTGGAGAGAGCGCCTCCAGCACCGCGTCCAGGTCCGCCACGTACTCGATGAAATGATAGAAGCCGCCCGCGCCCACCCACTGCGAGTCGCCGTGGCCGCGGAAGTCGAGCGCCACGGTGCGGCCGGGGAGCAGCGGGGCGAGCGTGTCGAAGGAGCCGGCGTGGTCCAGCCAGCCGTGCAGGAGCAGCGTGGGCTCTCCCTCGCCGCGCTCCAGCGCATGCAGCGCGAGCCCGCGCACGTCGAACAGGCGGTGGTTCACGGGCCGCAACGTAACATCTTGACCGCGGAGACGCCGTTTGTTACCCGCACGCGATGGCAAATCCCCTCGTCGGCATCGTGATGGGCAGCAAGACCGACCTCGAGACGCTGACCAGCGCGACCGAGGTGTTCAAGGATTTCGGCATTCCGTACGAGCTGCGGGTGCTGTCCGCCCATCGCACGCCCGAGCAGGTGCTGGAGTGGTCGTCCACCGCCGAGCAGCGCGGGTTGGAGGTGCTGATCGCCGCGGCGGGCGGCGCGGCGCACCTGCCCGGAGTGGTGGCGGCGAAGACGGTGCTTCCGGTGCTGGGCATTCCCGTCGCCTCCACCACGCTGGGCGGCGCGGATGCGCTGCTCGCCATCGTGCAGATGCCCAAGGGCATTCCGGTGGGAACGCTGGCCATCGGCAAGGCCGGCGCCGCCAACGCGGCGCTCCTGGCGGTGGCCATCCTGGCGGGCAAGCGGCCCGAGCTGCGCGAGAAGCTGCGGGCATGGCGCAAGAACCGCGCGGAGGAAGTGCTGAAGGCGGACAAGTCCGTGCAGGGGACCTAGACCTTCACTCCCATCGCGAGGCCTTCGGCGGTCGGGATCATGGTGGCGCGGAAGCGTCCGCCCTGCGCCAGCTCCTGGTTGAACTTGCGCAGCGCCGCGCGGCCCTCGTCGCCGCCGGGCAGGTGGATCTCGCCGAAGCCGAAGGCGTTGTCCGCGAGGAGGACGCCGCCCTCGCGCAGATGGGTGGCTGCCCAATCGAGGTACTTCGGATAGTTCACCTTGTCCGCGTCGACGAAGACCAGGTCGAAGGGCGCCTCCGCCTCTATCTCGGAAAGCTTGTCCAGCGCCGCGCCCACGTGGATGTGCGCGCGCGCCGCGACGCCGGCCTTGTGGAACGACACGCTCGCCACCTTGGCGTGCTTCTCCGAGTACTCGAAGGTGTGGAGCACGCCGTGCACGCCCATGCCGCGCAAGAGGCAGGTGCCGCTGTAGCCGCCCAGGGTTCCGATCTCCACCGCTTTCAAGGCGCCGATGGCGCGCGCGATCACCTCGAGATGCAGGCCATCGAAGCGGCCCACCGCGATGGCCGGCAGACCTTCCTGCACGCTGCGGTCGCGGATCTCGCGCAGGACGGCGTCCTCGGGATGGAACACGCTCTCCGCCCACTCGCTCAGGGCGGGGTCGCCCTGGCCGAAGCCCTTGGTCTCTGGGGATTGAGGCATGGGCGCAATCTAGTCGGGTCCTGTGCGAAATGTCTCCTCTGCCATGGAGACGAGGTTTGCCCTGTACATCGAGACGTAGGCCACGCATCCCAGCGCCACGAGCGCGAGCAGCGCGTGCCCGAGGCGCGCCCGCACGCCGCGCAGCGTCCGCATGCGGATGCCGCAGAGATACGAAAGCACGGCGCCCGCCGCGCAGATGGTGAGGACCGCCGCGCGCGGCGCCGGGTCGACCCGCGTGGAGAGGACGGCCAGGACCGCGAGCACGGGCACGACGATGCGCGCCTCCGCCGGCGCCGGCAGCAGCCCCCGCGCTCCGACAGCAAAAAGAGCCGCTATGGCCAGCGCCAGAACGCCGGCGGCCCAGGCGAGGCGCTGCCGGAGCAGCATGGTTCGGGCGCGGGCGAAGTCGATCTGCCCCAGCTCGCGCACCGCCGCATCCCGGGCGCCCTGCGCCTTCGCGTACCAGCGCAGCGCCTCGCCGTTGCGGCGCTCGGCAGACGCGGCGTCGCCCAGCCCCAGCCAGCCGCGCTCGTCCCACGCCGTTCCCGGATAGTCGCGCGAGAGCCGCGAGAACCATCGGCGCGCTCCGTCGAAGTCCCCCAGCGCCAGTCGGGCGCTGCCCATCCAGTACTCGGCGCGATCGCGGCCCTCGAAGGGCCCTTCCTCGACGAGCCGCTCCACCTGCAGCAGCGTCTGCGCTGGAGGCCGCTCCGCATAGGTGCGCAACAGCTCGGCGAAGCGCTCCTCGCGGGAAGCAGCGGCGGCGCAGAGCAAGAGCGCGAGGATCACTCGAAGCTTCCGCGGCGCAGCGCCTTCTTGCGGGACTGCATCTGCTTCGCCTGCGCGCGCCGCTCGCGCGAGCCGCGCGTGGGCTTCGTCGGTCTTCGCGGCGGAGGCCGGTAGGCGCGCCGCGCCAGCTTCTCTCGCAGCCGCGCGAGCGCAATGCGCAGGTTCTGGGCGCGCGACCGCTCGTCCTTGCCTTCCGCCGTCACGCCGGAGGGGCCGTGCACCAGCCGGATGGCGGTCTCCGACTTGTTGCGGTGCTGCCCGCCGGGGCCGCTCGCGCGATGCGCCTGCACCTCGCACTGCGCGAGCAGCGCGCCGTCGTCGAGCAGGTGCCAGGCTTGCGAGCCCATGCCCGCGAGACTATCAGGCCATCTGGTCCTTGGCCGCCGCCTCCACCTGCCGGGCGAGCCGCAGGTCGCGGTCGGTGATTCCGCCCTTGTCGTGGCTCGACAGCGTGAGCGTCACCTTGTGGAACTGGATGAGGATGTCGGGATGGTGGTCGGCGCGATCGGCGATCTCGCCCACCGTGCCGGCGAACGCCATCGAGGCCTTGAAGCCCTTCAGGTCGAAGGTCTTCACGAGGGCGTTGCCCTGCCGCTTCCATCCCGGCAACTCGCCCAGCGCGCCCTGGATCTCCGCATCGCTCGCAAGACCCTTGTCGGCCATGCGCACATCCTTTCTGGGTAACCCCGGGCAACTTACTCAACGTGCTGCCGTTGCGCAGCAACACTTACGGGAAAAAGTCCTGTTACAACAGCCCGCATGCCCGTGACCCCTGCGTTCGAGGCCACCGTCTTCAAGTCCCGCCGCGACGAGGTGCTGCGCAGGATGCGCGAGATCGCTCCCGGCCCTTCCGTCGCGATCTTCCCCGGCATGCCCGTGGCCACCCGCAACAGCGACGTGGAGCACGCCTACCGCGCCGACAGCGACCTCTTCTGGCTCACCGGCTTCGAGGAGCCGGAGGCGGTGGTGACGCTCTCCACCCAGGGGGACAAGCCGTTCACGCTCTTCGTCCGCCCGCGCGACCGCGAGCGCGAGACCTGGACCGGGCGGCGCGCCGGCGTGGAGGGCGCGGTGAAGAATTTCGGCGCCGACCAGGCGTTCGAGATCGAGAAGCTGGACGCGGAGCTGCCCAAGCTCGTCGGCTCGTGCCAGACGCTCTTCTATCGCCTGGGCGGCGACGACCCGCAGTTCGACGCGCGCGTCTCGCGCATGCTCCACAACCTGCGGGCGCGCGCACGCGCAGGCGTGAACGCGCCGCCGCGCATCGAGGACCCCGGACAGATCGTCCACGAGCTGCGGCTGCGCAAGAAGCCGCGCGAGCTGGAATCGATGCGGCTGGCCATCGCGCAGACGCGGCGCGGGCATCTGGCCTGCATGAAGGCGGGCCGGCCCGGAGCGTACGAGTACGAGCTGCATGGCCTGCTCGAGCACGAGTTCCGCAAGGGCGGCGGGCGCGGCTGGGGCTACTATCCCATCGTGGCCGCGGGCGAGAACGCCACCGTGCTCCACTACAACGACAACCGCGTGCAGATCCGCGACGGCGAGCTGGTGCTCATCGACGCGGGCGCGGAGCACGACCTCTACACCGCCGACGTGACCCGCACCTTTCCCGCCTCAGGGCGCTTCAGCGACGCGCAGCGCGCCTGCTACCAGCTCGTCCTCGACGCGGCCGACGCGTGCATCGCCGCCACCAAGCCGGGCGAGAGCATCGACGGGCTCCACGACAAGGCGGTCCGCATCCTGACCGAAGGGATGGTGAAGCTCGGGCTCCTTCAAGGCGAGATCGATGCGCTGATCAAGGAGAACACCTACCGCCGCTACTACATGCATCGCACCAGCCACTGGCTGGGCCTCGACGTGCACGACGCCGGCAGCTACACGGTGGACGGCAAGCCGCGGCCGCTGGAGCCCGGCATGGTCTTCACCATCGAGCCGGGGCTCTACGTTCCCGCCGATGACGAGAAGGCGCCGGCAGCGCTGCGCGGCATCGGCATCCGCATCGAGGACGATATCCTGGTCACAGAGGAGGGGCACGAGAACCTGACCGTGGCCATCCCGCGGACGGTGGCGGACGTCGAGGCCGCGTGCGCGCGTTAGGCCGACGCGGTGCGCGGACTGCCGCGGCACCGCCGGCACAGCGCGCGCGACCCCGCGCGCAGCTAGTCCTTGCCGCCGGCCTTGACCTTCTGGGTCTTCTTGCCGGGCGGCTCGTAGGGGTCGATCAGCTCGCCGTACTTGACGATGTCGCCGGTGGCCTTGAACTCGTCGATGGAGATGAGGACCTCGGTCTCCGATCCTTCGAAGCCCACGCCGAGCAGCCCCTCCTCGGGGACGTCGGCGCGGTACATCGAAAGCCCCTTCTGCATCAGCGGGCCGATCTCCTGGACGTATTGCTCGACGCTGTGCGTGCGAATGCGTTTCATCGGTGCGCATGATTAGCACAAAGCTCCTCGCCTGGTTCGCGGAAGAAAAGCGCGATCTGCCGTGGCGCGAGGAGCCGCGCGACCCCTACAGGGTCTGGGTCAGCGAGGTGATGCTGCAGCAGACCCGCGTGGACGTCGTGGTGCCGTACTACCGGCGGTTCCTGCGGCGCTTTCCTACGCTGCGCGCGCTGGCCGAGGCGCCGCTCGACGACGTGCTCGCGCTCTGGAGCGGCCTCGGCTACTACGCGCGCGCCCGGAACCTGCACGCCGCGGCGCGGGCTGCCGGCGATGCTCTCCCCGGCACCTGCGCCGAGCTGCGCGATCTTCCCGGCTTCGGCCCGTACACCGCGGCGGCGGTGGCTTCGCTGGCCTTCAACGAGGACGTGCCGCTGGTGGACGGCAACGTGGCGCGCGTGCTGGCCCGCGTGCGCGCGCTGCACGGCGATGTGCGCGAGCGCGCCTGGAAGATCGCGGCGGAGATCCTGCCCAAGGGCCGCGCGGGGGAGTTCAACGAGGCCTTGATGGAGCTGGGCGCAACCGTCTGCACGCCGCGCTCTCCTGCTTGCCCGCGCTGTCCCATCCGAAGCTCGTGCGCGGTGAGCGTGCGGGGACTCGATCCCGCGTCGTACCCCGCGCCGCGCAAGAAGCCGGCGCGGCCTCTACTGCAATGGAACGCGCTCGCCTTGACGCGGGCCGATGGAGCGGTGCTGCTCGCGCGTCGGCCCGAAGGCGCGCTCTTCGCCGGGCTGTGGGACCTGCCTGAGCAGAGGCCCGCGGGAATCCGCATCCACGGCGAGACCGTGGCGCGCGGCGCGGTGGAGCAGACGCTCACGCATCGCGAGGTCCGTGTGACGGTGCGGGCTGCGCGAGCGAGCGGCACGCCGCGCTCGCCCAACGTGCGCTGGGTGGCGCCGGAGGGGCTGGTCGCGCTGGGGCTCTCCTCGCTCGCGCGCAAGTCCCTGCGGCAGGCGGGCGTCTTGACAGAGGGCCGACCGTCGAGGACGTTGCGCGCGCCGTGATCGCGCTTCTGCTCATCGCGCAGGCGCTGCCGCCGGTGCGCGCCGTCGAGGCGCCGGCGAATTCCAGCATCCGCGCTCCACTGCCCGAGCTGACCGGCGAGCCGCGGGCGGAGGGGCCGGTGCTCTCGCTGCCACAGGCGCTGGAGTC
>DATDMU010000356.1:0-3108 GCA_036518615.1 Myxococcales bacterium | reverse complement strand
CGCGGTGGTGCCGGTCTCCTTGGCGTTGCGGCAGGCGTAGGTGAGCGCGGCGAATTGCCAGGAGTCGAGGCGGGTGCCCTTCGCCTTGAGCTTCTCGTTGACCGCGTGGGCGAGCGCGAGGTCCACGTTGTCGCCGCCGAGAAGGATGTGATCGCCCACCGACAGGCGGGTCAGCGCGAGCCGGCCGTCGTCCTCCGCCACGGCGATGAGGGAGAAGTCGGTGGTGCCGCCGCCCACGTCCACCACCAGGATGACGTCGCCCGGGCGCACGTGCTTGCGCCACTCGTCTCCCGCCGCCTCCACCCAGGCGTAGAGGGCGGCCTGCGGCTCTTCCAGGAGCGTGAGGTGCTCGAGGCCCGCTTCCTTCGCCGCCTGCACCGTCAGCTCGCGCGCCACCGCGTCGAAGGACGCGGGCACGGTGAGCGTCACCGCCTGGTCGGCGAGCTTTTCGCCCGGGTGCGCCGCGTCCCACGACGCGCGGACGTGGCAGAGGATGCGGGCCGCCGCCGTCACCGGCGAGATGCGCTGCACGTCCGCCTCCGCGCCGGGCGGCAGGAGCTGCGAGCGCCGGTCCACCCCCGGGTGCGAGAGCCAGCTCTTCGACGAGGCCACCAGCCGCCCCGGCACCTGCGCCCCGCGCTCCCGCGCGTACGCGCCCACCACGAACTCTCCCAGCGCCTCGTGCGCGGGCGGCAGGTAGACGAAGGAGGGCAACAGCTCGCGCGGCGCCGTCTCGCCGCGCGCGATCATCTGCGGGATGGGGATGGGAACGGGCTTCGGCAGCGGCTCGCCGGGGCCCGGGGGCTTCAAGCCGAGGTCCACCTCGGCGAGCGCGCTGTTGGTGGTTCCGAGGTCGATGCCGACCGAGTAGCGCGCATCCATCAGGCCAGCTCCACCTCGGCGGGCGCGATCACCGTTGGGTCGCCGGAGGCCGTGGGCATGCGCACCTCCGCGACCTTCCAGCCGTGATGGCGGAGCGTGCCGTTGAAGGGCGGGACGCCGCTCAGGTTGCCGGTGAGGCGGATGGCCTGCGGATCGAAGCCCTGGGGGACCACGATGGATGCGCCCTCCTGCTCGGCGCGGACGGGGGCGAAGGTGAAGGCGGAGCGCAGCGCTTTGCGGCACCCCTCGTGGACGGTGCGGGCGGCGGCGCCGACCTGGGCATCCGGGAAGGCGGCCAGGTCCTCCTCGCAGAAGTCGATCAACCGCCCTTCGCGCTGGAGCAGGGCGAGCAGGTGCAGCGCCTGGCTCGCCGGCTGGGGAGGAGGCTTTTCCGCCGGCAGCGCGGGCTTCTCCGCGGGGAGCGCGGGGGCACCCTCGCGCACGGCCACGACGCGGGCGGCGAACTCCGCGTCGAAGACGATGCGGAACCAGCAGACGATGGCGAGCCAGAGGCGCGCGAAGAACGAAGGCTGAGCAGGCATGGCGGCGCAACTTACGTCGCGCGGCGCGCGCGTCAACCCTGATTCAGGCGGGAGCCCCGCGGTCTCGCTTCCGGGAAGGCGGGCAGCGCATATGTCTCGGGGTCGCCGTGCCCGAACTCCTCTGCGCGGGTGAAGACGAGCCGCCCGGTCATCGAGGCCAGGATCGCCAGCGCGACCACCGCGCCGAAGCGAAGCGAGGCGGAGACGGCGAGGTGCGCGGTCAGGTTCGTGTCGCCGCGAAAGTCGGGCGGCGCGAGCATCGCCTGCGCCAGCGCGAAGAGGGCAAACGCGACGACCGCCAGCCGGATGGGCCTGATGTCCTTCCCGACGCGCGCTTCGAAGGCGGGCACGGTCCAGGGCAGGAGCCAGGCGCGGTCGGACTGTTCAAGAGCGGCATCGATCATCGCCGCAGGGAGCAGGGCGATCGCGAGGACTGCGACGACGATCGCCGCCGGCGCCGGCGCGGATCTCTGTCCGCCGTCGACCAGCCAGAACGCCGCGAGCGCGAGACCGCCGGCGCTGGCGGCGAGGCGGGCCAGGGGCGCTCCCAGCGCCGCACCGAGCTCCGCATAGGTCGGGCGGCCGAACGGCGGAAAGCCCCGCGCCCCGACTCGGCAGCAGAGCAGCATCCATCCGAGGACGAGCGCATTGCCGGCGACCCACCAGTCCTTGCCCATCCAGGCCAGGGATTGCGATGCGCAGGTCACGATTGCGGCGAGCGCCAACGCCTTGGCGGTCAGGGCTTCGGCAATGGCGGCGCGCACCTGCGATCCGAACGGCGCAACCTCGGCGCGCGGCAGCGTGATGACCGGCGCGAGGCTGCCGCAGAAGGCGCAAACCACGATCTCGCCGCGGCCAGCGGCAACGGCGGCGGCGCAATCCTCGCAGAGATTGCGCGCGCAGCTCTGGCAACGCCACGCAGCGGCGGCGTTCTGGTGGCGTCCGCACCGTGGGTGACCGCCGGGCATTCCAGGCACGGTGTGCGAGCGCGCGGGCTCGGGTCAAGCAGCGCCGCACGGCGCGCATGGAGGCGGCTGTCCGACATCCTCTCGCCAGGGAAGCGAAGCGCGCTGTCGGAAAAGATGGCGCGATCATGCGACGCCGGCTTCCGGAGGATGGTCCGATGCGCTTCGTCGCCGGCACCCCCGCGGTATGCCGCGAATGCCTGGCCCCCACCCTGGCCGCAGGAGCGTCCTCCGGACGCCTCGGCGCACCACGCCTCGAAGGAACGATGCTAGAAGTCCCGGCCCATGCGAACACTGCTCCTCACTTGCGCCCTGGCCACGGTCCTCGCCTGCAAGACGCCGGCTGCTTCCGGCAAGTCCGCGGAGGCGGCTCCCGCACCGGCAGCGGAAGCCAGGGTTGCGGCCGACCAGGGCGCCCTCGTCTCCGCCCTGGTGCAGAAGCATGGCGAGGCGGCGCGGGCGCGGGCGGAGCGCGGCGTCCGGCAGGTGGCTGCGTACTGGCGCGCGGAGGACGGCGACGCCGCGGCCCTGAAGGCCTTCGTCGAGGAGAGCTTCGTCGCCGACCCGCAGCAGCTCGATGCGCTGCTCAAGCGGTTCTCGGCGGCCTTCGAGCAGATCGACGGGCACATGCTGGAGATCGGCCGCGCGCTGCGGAGCTGGAGCGAGCTGGAGCTGGGGCCGCAGATGGACGTGGACCAGCTCTTCGCCGCCATCGACGT
>DATDMU010000355.1:0-15536 GCA_036518615.1 Myxococcales bacterium | reverse complement strand
GGGCTGCGTCACCAGCGCGCGGGCGATGGCCACGCGCTGCCGCTGCCCGCCGGACAGCTCGGCGGGCTTGTGCGTCATGCGGTCCTCGAGGCCCACCAGCTCGAGCGCCCTGGCGGCCCGGTCGCGCCGGTCCTTGCGGGACACGCCGCGGTAGACGAGCGGCAGCTCCACGTTCTCCAGCGCGCTCGCCCGGGGCAGGAGCTGGAAGCTCTGGAAGACGAAGCCGATCTCGAGGTTGCGCACGTCCGCCAGCTCGTCGTCGGAGAGCGTGCTCACGTCGCGGCCGGAGAGGCGGTAGCTGCCCGCGGTGGGCGTGTCCAGGCAGCCGAGGATGTTCATCAGCGTGGACTTGCCCGACCCGGACTGCCCGACGATGGCGACGAACTCGCCCCGCTCGATGGAGAAGTGGACGTCGCGCAGCGCCGGCACCTTGGAGAGGCCCAGGTCGTAGTCCTTCTTGATGTGGGTCAGCTCGATGAGCGCCATCGGTTGTTTTCCTCTGTCCTGCGAAACCATTACGGCCGTAGCTTTCGGGCCTAGCTACGGCCGCCCTGAGGGCCCTTGTCCCCGGCCCCCTGGCCGGGCTTCTGCGGCTTGACCTTCTGGCCTTCCTGCAGCTCGCGGGCGAGCGTCCGGTACGGGCCGTCCACCACCGTCTCGCCCTCGTTCACGCCGTCGAGGATCTCCACGTCGGTGCGGCTGGCGATGCCGGTATGCACCTCGCGCATCTGCGCCACGCCGTCCTTGTCCACCACGAACACCACCTTGACCGGCTTGGGCTTGCCGGTGGCCGCCTTGGTGGGCGGATCGCCGTTCCCGTTGGTGCCCGCGGCGGTGGTGGTGCTGGCGGTGGTGGCGTCCGCCACCTTGATCTCGCCCTCGCGCGGAGCGGCCTTCTGCTCCTTCTTCTTCGCCTCGCGGGAGGTGACCGACTGGATGGGCACCATCACCACGTTGTCGTGGGTGGCGGTGGCGATGGAGACCGCGCTCGACATGCCCGGCAGCGCGTCGGGAGGAGGATTGTCCAGCGCCACCCGCACGAAGAAGGTGGTCACCTCCGCGTCGGTGCCGGGGTTCTTGATCTGCGCGTTCTTGCCCACCGCCACCACGTGGCCCTTGAACTGCTTGTCCGGGATGGCGTCCACCTCGATGGTGGCCTCGTCGCCGGCGTGGATGCCGACTACCTCGTGCTCGCCCACCTCGGCCTTGACCTCCATGTCGGAGAGGCCGCCCATCAGCATGACCACGTCCTCGGAGAAGTCGGACCCGCGGATGCGCTCGCCCACCTTGTGGCTCAGCTCGAGGATGGTGCCGTCGATGGGCGCGGTCAGCGTGGCGCGGGAGAGGTTGTAGAGCGCGGTGTCGAGCTGGCCCACGTTCTGGGCGACCAGCTCCTTCTGCGCCGCGAGCCGTCCCTCGTCGGTCTTGAGGAGCGTCTGCGCCTTCTCCAGATCGGAGGCGCTCGCGAGCCGCTCGTCGGTGAGCTTCTTCATCCGGGCGAGGTCGCGCCGGTCCTGGTCGATGGCCACCACGATCTGCTCGATCTGCGCCCTGGCCGAGGCCAGCGCGCCGCGGAACTGCGCCACCTGCGTCTCGTAGAGGCGCTTGTCGATCTGCCCCAGCACCTGCCCGCGGTGCACCTTGTCGCCCTCGGCCACGCTGAGCGAGAGCAGGTCGCCGGTGACGTTGCTGCTCACCTTCACCGTCTCGCGCGCCTGCAGGTGGCCGGCCGCCGTCACCAGCCGGGTGACGGTGCCCTTCTTCGCCACCGAGGTGGTCACCTCCACCGGCGGCGGCGCCTTGGGGCGGAGGCCCTGCACGGTGGCGAAGCCCACCAGCACCACCACGATCGCTGCGAGGATGAGGCGTCCTTTGGTCATTGTGCTATCCACCCTGTGCGCGGCGCAGGGCCGCTTCGGCCTCGCGGCCATCCACCAGCGAGCCCACCACGTTGAGCTGGGCCTGCGTGAGCTTGAGCTCGGCGTCGCGGACTTCCAGTTGCGTCCCGACGCCCACTTCCTGCCGGGTCCGCGCGAGGCGCAACCCTTCCTTCGCCGTCTGTTCCGCCTGCTGCGCCACCCGCGCCTGCTGCCGCGCGGTGGCGAGCTGGGCCACCGCCTTCTCCACGTCGGAGGCCACGTTGCGCCGGCCGTTCGCGAGGTCGTTCTCGGCCAGCGCCGTCTGGATGTTGGCCTTCTCCACGGCCGCGCGCGTGCCGAGGCCGTTGAAGAGGTTCCAGGTGATGTTCACCCCGGCGCTGCCCTGGCTGTTCAGGTCGGGCCGGTCGACGAAGGTCGGGAAGTACTGCGTAGTGCGGTCCAGGCTCGCGAAAAGCTCGACGCGCGGCCAGTAGCCGCCCTTCGCTGCGGACGCGAGCTTGCGGTTCTGCTCTGCGGTGAGCGCGAACGCCTTGAGGCTCGGGCGCTGCTCGAGCGCGCGCGCCACGGCATCGGGCGCGGGCGGCGGCTGCGCGGGGTCGCTCATGAGGTTCTGCGGCTCGGCCACCGCCAGCGCCTCCGTCGGGTCGATTCCGACGGCGATCGCCAGATCGGCGCGCGCCAGCTCGACGTTGCGCTCCTGCCCGAGGCGCGTCACCTCGTCGTTGTCGCGGTTCGCCCTGGCGGCATAGACGTCTGCCTGGGTGGCGCGGCCACCCTCGAACAGGCGCTGGGTGTAGTCGGCCTGGTCGCGGCTGCGCTTCGCCGCGTCCGCGAAGACCTGCAGCTGCCTCTGCGCGCGGAGCAGCTCGTAGAACCGCTGCTCCACGAGGTAGGTGATCTGCAGCCGCTGCTCGTCGACCTGCGTCTCGCCGGCTTGCGCTCCGAGCTGCGCCGCGGAGAGGTTGTTCCACCACTTGCCGCCGTCGAAGACGAGCTGCGTGATCGAGAGTGACGCGCGGTAGTTGCCGAAGTATCGCGTCACGTTCGCGGTCGTCGAGTTGCCGACCGTGGTCCCCTGCACGACCACGAGGCCGTTGGTGCGCAGCCCGCCGAGCGAGGCGTTGAAGTCCACGCTGGGCAGGATGTTCGCACGCGAGATGATCACGTCCTGCTGCGCGGACAGCGAAAGCAGGATCTGCCTCTGCAAGTCCGGATTGCGCTGCAGCGCGATCTTCACCGCCTCGTCCAGCGTCAGGGGCGGGCGCTGCTGCGCCGCCGCGGCCGTGGACAGCATCATTGCGAGAACGAGCGCCCGAGACACCTGTCAACCTCCCATCGCGACGTTTGTGATGAGACGCAGGCAGACCCAGGCGCAGAACGTGCCGTAGAGCGCGCGCCGGGTGGGGACCTCGCCCGCGGCCGCCACGCCGAAGGCCATCAGGAGCGCCGCCCAGAGCGAGAAGAAGTCGAAGGCGTTGCCGAGCTTGAGCGCGGCGCCGGCGAGCGGATGTCCGAAGGCGGCGGCGATGCCGCTCAGGCTGCGCGGCGCGAGCGCGATGGCGTCGGACGCGAGCGAGGACACGCGCAGCGCGGTCACGCCGTCGAGCACGTTTGCGATGGCGGACGGCAGGAGCACCGCGGCGGCCACCGGAAACACGGCGCGGCCCTTCAGCTTGCCGCCGAGAAACCACACCAGCACCACCACCGCGAGCGCCTGGAGGAGCAGGAACAGCGGCGCGGAGACCGCGCCCCAGGCCACCGTCTTCACCTCGAAGAGGCGCTCGGCGCTGTGGGTGTCGTCCTCGATCTGCCGGTCGCTCATGGTGGCGAGCTGGCCGGCCTGGTCGAGCTTGCGCAGCGTCGCAGAGCGCGCGTCCACCCTGCTGGACTGGGCGAAGGCCGAGAACAGCGCGCAGGCGATGGCGATGGCGACGGCGAGACCCGTCTTGCCCACCCGCGCCTGCCGCTCCATGCCGGTGTCGGGCGCCACCAGCGCGAGGAACGCGGGCGGCACCGCGCGCGGGGCCGGCTGCGGCACTTCGGCTTCGCTGGACACGTTCAAGAAAGACCTCCGCGGATGCCGGCCTTACGCCGCCCGCACACCGCTATTTCGGGGATGTGACTTCGCCGCAGGCCGGCGTTACGATGCCCGCATGCAGCGGCTGCTTCCCCCGCGCCAGACCATCTGGCTGCTCATCGCCGGACTGCTCTGCCTGATGGCGGCAGGCATCGCCAGCATGTCCAAGTTCGGGCCCCCACGCGGGCACATCTACGCCGTCCGGCAGCCCTGATTCAAGCGCGGGGCGCTCCGTCCTGACGCAGCGCGTCCTCGTCGTCTCCCGAACCCCCGAGCTGGTGCAGGATCGATTCCAGCACCGGCGCTCCGGGGAGATCCGCAATCGCCTCCTCCAGCCTGCGCGCGAAGCCCCGCGCAGCCCGGGTGCGGTCCACCTTGAAGCCTCCGCGCTCCAGCTCGTCGAGGAGCGGTTTCGCCGCGAGCAGGGCGCGGGTGCCGGTGGTGACGAGCCGCGTGCGCACCTTCCAGAGCCGCGGCCCGCTCAGCTCGCCCAGGACCGCGGCGGCGAGCCTTCGCGCGTCGGCGCTGCGCTGCGGGTCGTTGTCGCGCAGCTTCTGGAGCAGCGCCTTCAGCGGCGGGTAGGTGAGCGTGTGCGCGAGGAGGTCCTCGATCTCCAGCATGACCGATTCGCGGACCAGCAGATCCGCGGCGGCGTCCACGTCGTCGTCGCGCCGCGCGAAGAGCTGGCCCATGGAGTAGAGCGAGTCCGGGGGCTGCCGCTGGGCCGCCAGCGCAAAGCGCTCGCGGAAGAAGATGAAGAGATCCATCCAGGCCGCGGCGCGCTGCGCGCGCATGCGGAAGTGCTCCACCGCGCCGCGCGGCTGCCGCAGAAAACCGTCGGGATCCTGCACCGGCTTCTCGATGCGCAGGAGCCTGGGCACCGGCAGGAGCGTGCTCGCGGCGTGCTCGGCGTCGACCAGGAACGCAAGAGCGCTGCACGTCGCCTCGCGCGCCGCCACCTCGGTCTCCAGCGCCCAGCGGGCCAGCGCCTCGGAGGGAACGCGCACTTCCAGCACTTCGTCGGCAAGCCTGCGCATGAACGTCAATGGTACTCCCGCACCTCTCCTTCGCAACTGCATAAAGCAATGCTTTTGTGACGTGTTAGGCTTCCACACATGCTGCTCTCCCGCGAGGAGATGACCTTCGACTTCGGCGGCGCCACGCTCTCGGCGGCGCAGGACGCGAGGCTGCTCGCCTGGGTGATGAACCAGTTCCTCTACGGCGAGGTGACCGGCATCCAGTGCGGCCACTGGCTGTACGAGGCGCCCGACCTGGCCGCCGCCCGCTTCTTCTCCCGGCAGGCGGTCGAGGAGTTCCAGCATGTGGACAACTTCGTCCGCATCCTCCAGCTCCTCGGCGAGCGGCCTGCCCCGGCGCATCCCCTGGTGCGGTTCCTCAGCACCGGGATGATGCCCGCCACCTTCGAGGAGCACGTCTGCCTGGAGATGGCGCTCGGCGAAGGCTTCGTGCTGATGGCGCTGTACGCCATCGTCGACACGCTGGACCACCCCGGGATCCGCGCAATCCTGGCGAGGGCCGTGAAGCAGGAGGAGCGGCACGTGGAGTTCGGCGAGGAGCGGACGGCGCAGGCCATCCGCGCGCGGCCCGCGCTGCGCCGGCGCCTGCTCGGCCTGTCGCTGGTGTCGATGTGGGCGGTCCGCCGCCTCGGGGCCTTCATGCAGAAGCGCCTGCCCCCGCATCCGGTGCTCTCGCAGCTTCCCGCGTTTCTCGACTTCACCGCCGACCGCGCCGAGCAGCGGCTCCTGCGCATGGGCGTGCTCACGAGGCCGCTGCGGGAGATGGGCCCGCTCGAGAGATCGCTCGCCGTCGCCGAGGCGTACGGCACGGCGCTTCTGCGCATGCCGCTGCGCCTGATGCCGCGCAAGCGCCTGACCGCCACCTATCTCCAGGACCCGGCGGTGCTGCGGCCCTCGTCGCAGGAGCCGGAGCCGAAGCCGATCCGCCTGGTGCGGTAGCCGGGCAGCGGCGCGGCCGCTCAGGGCTGACCGAGCGCGCGGAGCACGGCGCGGCGGACCAGCACCGGCAAGACGTCGCGGCGCCAGTCCGGATCGACGCCGATGTTGGTGAGCGGCTTGCATTGCTTCTGCGCGCGCCGGCCCAGCTCTTCGGCGAGCCGCGCATCCGCGGGCTTGCCGCGGAGATCGTCGAGGCCCTTGATCAGCACGGGCCGCGCTGCGAGCGCGCTGACGGCGAGCGACACCGCACCGACCGTCCTGCCCTCGAGCTCCAGCGCCACCGCGAGGTTCAGCGCGGGAAAGTCGATGGCCGCGCGCGTGCGCAGCTTGGCGAACGCCTGCCGCCTGTACGCGGCGCTCGCCGGCACCTGGACCTCGACGAGAAGCTCGTCGGGCGCGAGCACGGTGTTGTGGACGCCGTCGGCCACGTAGAACTCGCGCAGGGGAACGAGCCGCTCCCCGCGGGGCGAGACGGTGCGGACGGAGGCGTCCAGCGAGAGCAGCACCGGCGCCGTGTCGTTTGATGCCGCCGCCACGCAGCGCCTGCCGCCCGCCACCACGTGGCAGGCGGTGCCGTCCTTCTTCAGGCAGAACCCCAGCGCGCTGCGCCAGAAGTAGGTCTGGTTGATGTAGACGCAGCGTGTGTCCAGGCAGAGGTTGCCGCCCAGGGTGCCCATGCGCCGCAGCTGCGGGCCGGCGATCTGCGAGCAGGCCTCTGCGAGCGCGGGCAGCCTCGCCTTCACCAGCTCGTCGCGCGAGAGCTGGTCGATGGTGCAGAGGGCGCCCAGCTCGACGGCTCCGCCCGGAGTCTCGCGCACGTAGCGCAGCTCGCGCGAGAGCCCGCGCAGCGCGACCAGCCGCTGCGTGTCGTACATGCCGTACTTGAGATTCGGCACGATGTCGGTGCCGCCCGCCAGCACCCGCGCTCCGGGATTCGCGCGCAGCGCCTCCACCGCCTCGGCCACCGAGCGGGGGCGCAGCACGGTCAGCTCGGGCAGCGTCATCATGAGGCGGCGCGCTCCCTGGCCCTCTGCGCGTCGCGCTCGCGCAGCAGCTTGAGCACGCGCTGCGGGTAGAAGGGCAGCTCGCGAATGCGGATGCCGCAGGCGTCGTGGATGGCGTTGGCGATGGCGGGAATGGCGGGGTGCAGCGGCCCTTCGCCGGCCTCCTTCGCGCCGTAGGGCCCGCCCGGGTCGTTGCTCTCCACGATGAACGATTCCAGATCCGGAGTATCGACGCTGGTGGGAATCCGGTAATCGAGCAGCGAGGGGCCGAAGAGCAGGCCCTTCTGGTCGTAGACCATCTCCTCCATCTGCGCTTCCGCCGCGCCCATGTAGACGCTGCCCTCGATCTGCCCCTCCACCAGCGTGGGGTTCAGCGCCTTGCCGCAGTCGTGCGCCGCCCAGATGCGCTCCACCTTCCAGATGCCGGTCTCCTCGTCCACCGACACCTCGGCCACGTGGGCGGTGAACGAGTACGCGGGGGAGGCGCCGATGGTGCCGCCGCGGTAGTCGCCGCCCAGCTTCTTCGTCCTGTAGCCGCCGGTCGCTGCGAGCGGCGCGCCTTCCCGGGCTTCCGCGCGCTGGCAGGCCTCGGCAAAGGTGGCGCCGCCTGCCGCTTCCAGCTTCGCCGCCAGCTTCTGGCAGGCCTCGCGCGCGGCGTTGCCCACCATGAAGGTGATCCGCGACGAATAGGCGCCCAGGTCCACCGGCGTGAGGTCGGTGTCGGCCGCCACCACCGTCACTTCGTGCGGGTCGCAGTGCAGCTCCTCGGCGGCGATCTGGCAGAGGAGCGTATTGACCCCCTGCCCGATGTCGGAAGCGCCGGAGTACACGGTCACCCTGCCGGAGCGGTCGAGCTTCACCAGCACCCCGCTCTGCGGCATGTCGTTGGGATAGACGGGATATGCGGTGCCGCTGATGTACATCGACCCCGCGACGCCCAGCCCGCGCCCGGGCCCCAGCCTGCCGTGCCGCTCCTTCCAGGCGGAGGCGCGCTCCACCAGCTCCAGGCACTTGAGGAAGCCGTTGGAGGTGATCTTCTGGCCGTTCACCGTCTCCACCTGCTCGCCGATGAAGTTGCGCCGGCGCACCTCGATGGGATCGAGCCCCAGCTTCGCTGCCGCCTCGTCCAGCGCCACCTCGAAGGCGAAGCGCGGCTGCACCGAGCCGTGGCCGCGCTTGGGGCCGCAGGGAGGCTTGTTGGTATACATTCGATAACTGTCGAATCGGTATGTGCCGAATCGATAAGGGCCGGTGAGGAGCTGGCCGGCGTAGTACGCGGTGACCAGGCCGAAGGAGGCGTAGGCGCCGCCGTCGATGAGGATGCGGTTGTCGACCGCGCTGATGCGCCCCTCGCCGTCCAGCGCGAGCGTGACGTCCATCTTCATCGGATGGCGGCCGCGGTGGGCGTAGAACACCTCCTCGCGGGTGAAGAGGATCTTCACCGGCCGGCCCGTCTTCAAGGCCAGCTTCGCCACGCAGAACTCCAGCGAGAACGGGTCGCTCTTGCCCCCGAAGGCGCCGCCGAGCAGCGGCTGGATCACCCGCACCCTGCTCTGCGGCAGCCCGAGCACGCGCGACAGCTCGCGCTGCACGTAGTGGGGAATCTGCGTCGAGCTCCAGACGGTGAGGTTGCCGTCCGCGTCCACCCGCGCCACCGCGCAATGCGGCTCGATGGGAGCGTGGGTCGAGCCGGCGTACCGGTACGTCTCCCGCACTACCGCCGCGGCTGAGGAAACCGCCGCGTCCACGTCGCCGAACATCAGATTCACGTGCTTGGTGATGTTGCCGACCTTGGCCCGCTCGTTGACCTTGATCTCCGGATGCGCGAGCGCGTCCTCGGGGGTGAGCAGCGCCGGGAGCACCTCGTAGTCCACCCGGATGCGCCGCAGCGCCTCCTCGGCGGTGCGCTCGTCGAGGGCGGCCACGCAGGCCACCTCGTCGCCGACGAAGCGCACCTTCTCCACCGCGAGCGCCGTCTCGTCCTGCGTCCAGGGGATGACGCCGTACTTGACCGGAAGCTCCGCGCCCACCAGCGTCGCGATCACGCCCGGGACCTTCTCCGCCTCGCTCACGTCGATGCCGCGGATGCGCGCGTGGGCGTGGGGCGAGCGGAGGATCTTCGCGTGCAGCATGCGCGGCAGCGCGATGTCGTCGGCGTAGATGCCGGAGCCGTCCGCCTTGGCGGCGCCGTCGGACTTGGGGAACCGGCTGCCGATGCTCACGGCACGATCTCCTTCACCGGCTGCGCCTTCGAGTCGCTGGCCTCGGCGCGCTCCGACGCCACCGGCGCCCGCTGCGAGGGGGCGCGCAGGCCCGCCGCGACCTGCACCGCCTCGTAGATCTTGGTGTAGCCGGTGCAGCGGCAGAGGTTGCCGCTCAGCGCCTCCTGGATCTGCGGCAGCGTGGGATGGGGCGTCCTGTCGAGGAGCGCGCGGGCCGAGAGCATCATCCCGGGCTGGCAGAAGCCGCACTGCAGCGCCCCGCAGTCGGCGAAGGCGCGCTGCACCGGGTCGAGGGCGCCGCTCTGGGCGAGGCCCTCGATGGTGGTGATCTCCAGATCCTGCGCGTCCTGCGCCAGCGTGATGCAGGAGAGGATGGCCTCGCCGCGCCCGGGCTCGCCGCGCGCCTTGGCCAGCACGGTGCAGGCGCCGCAGTCGCCCTTGTCGCAGCCCTGCTTCGAGCCGGTGAGCGCCAGGTCGTAGCGCAGGGCCTCGAGCAGGGTTCGCTGCGGCGGCACGGCGAGCGCGTGCTCTTCTCCGTTCACCACGAGGCGGATGAGGGTGCGCACCGCCCCGTGCTTTAAGCGAAGCGCCGCCGGGGGGCAACTGTCAGCCGCTGCCCGCTGAAGGCGGGCTTTGCTGCTGCACACGCGCGAGCGTGACCCTGGGTGTCTCCGTGAATGCGGAGACGCCCTCCTAGGGGGTCGGCAGTTTCGTGCTCGCGTCGTAGTCGGAGGCGACGGTGTCCAGGTCCTTCTTCGCCTCGTCGAGCCTGTCGAACGCCTCCTTGATGCCGGTGCGCAGATCCTGCACGCCGCGGGTGCCGCCGCGCTGCCCGCGGTTCGACGCGATGGTCACGTCGCCGCCCTTGCCCGGAGGGCCGCCGCGGTCCTTCGCGGCGCCGCCCAGCATGGTGTTGTCCGCCTGGGTGGCGTCGTTCTTCGGGCTCACGCCGCGGGCGATGGGCGACTCCAGCCTGTCCACGCACTTGAGCGCGCCGTCCAGCGCGATGTCGAGCTTCGCCAGGTGCTCCGCCGAGTCCTTCGTCTGGAAGGCCTTGAGGTGCCGGGCGTGCGTGCGCGAAAGCTGGATGTCGCCTTTCGCGTCCTTGAGCAGCTCGCGGGCGTGCTCCGCGTCGAAGGCGGTCGCGTCGTTGGCCATCGCGGTCAGCGCGCGCAGCGAAGTCTGCGCGTTCGCAAGGCCCGCCGCGCTGGTCCAGACGTGCGCCCGCACCGCGCCCTGATCGCGCACCTGCATCTCCTGCTTTGCGGCTGCCGGCAGCGCGAGGAAAAGGGCGATCGCCAGGATGCTTCTCATTGCATGCCTCCGGAGGTGTCCTCGCCCGAAACATGTGCACCCGGCGGGCTCTCGCGAGCCACGGGCAGGCGTGCGCTATGCCCAGTGCCGGCAGATGGGCTGGAGCGGGCAGCCGGCGCAGCGGCGCGCGTCCTTGCGCGAGGCGCAGGCGCCGCTGATGCCCAGGTGGCTGAGGGCAAAGTCGTAGCGGACGGGGTCGTCTGCATCGAGGCTGCGCAGGCGCAGGGTCACGTCTTCCGCCGTCTTCCAGGAGAGGTCCTTGCGCCGCGTCAGGCCGATCAGGCGGCCGATGCGGTGCACGTGCGTGTCCAGCGGCACCACCAGCGCCGAGGCGGGCACCTCGCGCCAGAGGCCGAAGTCCACCCCGTCGGGACCGCGCACCATCCAGCGCAGGAAGAGGTTGAGCCGCTTGCAGGCGCTGCCGCGACCCGGGTGGGGCAGGAGGTGCTTGAGCCGCCGCGTCGGCGCCCGCGTCCCGGTGAAGGGGGTGAAGTCGGGCGCGCAGAGGTCGTCCACGAAGGCGCCCAGCGCGGCGCGGACGTTCCCGAGCCGCCGGTAGTGCGCCGAGAAGCAGGCGCCGAGCGTGCCGTGCGCGCGCAGGATCGCGCCCGCCCCGTGGAGCAGGCAGGCCACGTCGCGGCCGCCGGTCATGCGATAGGAGAATCCCCGCGCCCGGCGCAGTAATTCAACAGGCGTTGAATTCATCGCCAGCAGGGCGGGCGACGGCCCCAGCGCGTCCAGGAGCGCGGTGAGGCGCGGCTTGAACAGGTCCACCCTGCCGTAGGCCAGCGCCGCAGAGAGGAGGGCGGCCACTTCCACGTCGCGCGGATCCCGGTACCGGTGCGGCAGCTCCACCGGGTCGCCGCGCACCCGGGCCTGCGCGTCAGTCGAGGCGAGCAGCCGGTCCAGCGCGGGCCCGACCGTGCCCGCGCGCGCCCACGGCTTCACCGCGACAGCTCTTCGATCAGGTGCCCCAGCTCGGGGAGGATGAGCCGCTCGCAGGCGAGCTTCACCGCCGCCGGACTTCCGGGCATGGCGAAGACGAGAAGGCCCTCGCGGGTCACGCCCGCCACAGCGCGCGAGAGCATGGCGGCGCTGCCGATCTCCTGGAACGAGAGCATGCGGAACAGCTCCCCGAATCCGGGCAAGGGGCGCGCCACGGCGGCGCTCACCGCCTCGAAGGTGCTGTCGCGGGAGGTGATGCCGGTGCCGCCGGTGATCAGCGCGACCTGCGCCCCCGCCTCCCGCGCGCGCCGCAGCTCCGCCTCGATCCGCGCCGGCTCGTCGGGGATGATGGCCGAGCCTGCGATCACGTGCCCGCGGTCGGCGAGCGCGGACTTGATGATCCGGCCGCCCTCGTCGCTCGCGGCGGTGCGCGAGTCGGAGCAGGTGACCACGTACGCCTTCACGTACGCCGGCGCCCGAGCCTTGTGCTGTTCGGGCACCTCCGCGCGCCGGTGATGGTGATGGTGGCCGTGCTGGTGGTCGTGGTCGTGCGGGTCGTCGTGGCCCATGGTTTCACTCCGGAAGGCGGATCATCACCCGCCCGCCCTCGATGCGCACCTCGAAGACGGCCTGATCGTCGCACAGCCTGGGAAAGGTGACGTTGCGGCCGGTGCCCAGCTCGAAGGCGTACTCGTGGCAGGGGCACACCACCGCGCTCTTCTTCTCGTCCACCCAGCCGCCGGAGAGCAGGCAGCCGGCATGGTTGCAGGAGTCGTCCATGGCCATCACGCGGCCGGAAAGCCGCGCCAGCATCACCAGCCGCTCCCCCACCTCCAGCCCGCGCAGCTCGCCCTCGGCCAGGTCGGCGGGCCCGACGTCGATCCACTCCTGCATCGCCTTCTCGCTACCACCGAATCGCGATTTGTGACTACATCCTCCTGCCATGAGCCGCGTTGCCCTCGTATGCCTGCTTGCCGCAGCCTGCTCCCACAACACGCTGCCCGGCACCAACATCCCCGACAACTCGCAGACCCGCGCCATCCTCGACGTCTTCCAGCACTACAAGAACGCGCTGGAGGCGCGCGATTCGAGCGCGCTGCTCGCGCTGGCGGCGCGCACCTACTCGGACCGGGGCGACGTCGCGCGCGGCATCCCGCCCACCGACTACTCCACCCTGCAGCAGAAGCTGAAGACCGACTTCGCCAAGGTCACCGGGATCAAGCTCGAGGCCACCATCAAGGATCTCAAGATCGCCGACGAGCAGGCGAACCTCGACTACTTCGAGGTGCTCCGCTACTCGGTGGCCACGCCCACCGGCGAGAAGTGGAAGAGCGAGAGCGACGACACGCGCATGCGCTTCGCCAGGGTCGACGGACAGTGGAAGATCGTCTCGGGGCTCTGAGGTTCGTCCTCTGCCGTCCCCGCAACCCGCAGAACCTGGGCGCGGCGGCGCGGGCGCTGCGCTGCGCCGGCATCTCGCGCTGGGCCATCGTCGATCCGCACACGCTCGACTTCGAATCGGCGCGGAGGGTGGCGGTCCACGCCGAGGACCTGCTCGACAAGCCGCGCATCTGCAAGACGCTCGCGGAGGCGCTGGAGGGCTGCGCGCTCAGCGTCGGCACCACCGCGCGCCCGCGCCCCGAGCGGCCGCTCCTCACCCCTCGCGAGGCGGCGGCGAAGCTCGGCCAGGCCCGGGGCGAGGTGGCCGTGGTTTTCGGCGACGAGCGGGCCGGCCTCACCGCGGAAGAGGTCGAGGCGGTGGACCTGCTCTCGTCCATTCCCAGCGACCCCGCGCAGCCGAGCTGGAACCTGGCCCAGGCCGTCGCCATCTACGCCTACGAGCTGCGCATGGCCTCGCGAAAGCCCCGCGAGCCGTCGCCGCGCGCCGATGCCGACCCTGCCGCGCTCGCCGCGGTGGATCGGGCGCTCGCGGAAGCCACCGCCGCCATCGGCAAGCCCGCCGCCCGGCGGCGCCTGTTCCGGGCGCTCTCGCGCGCGAGCCTGTCGAATCGCGAAGCCGCCCTCTGGACGGCGTTCCTGCGCTCGGCAGGCCGCGGCGTCAAGGGCGGCAGGGTCGGGCCCTGAACCGGACCCGCCGCGAGGACTCACCCCACAGCCGCCAGCGCCTCGCGCTCACCCACGCCCTCCACGCAGTCCAGCGCCGAGAGCGCGTTCACCCGCTGCAGCGCGCACCGCCGCGCCCCTTCCACCGCGGCCGCGAAGCGCAGCGTGGCGTAGAACGCCTCCTGTTCCTCCTGCACCAGCCGCCGCAGCGCCTGGTAGCCGGAGAGGATCGCGCGCAGCGCCGCGACCTTCGCCTCGGCGTCGGCCATCCAGCTCACCGCGGTCTCCGCCAGATCGAGCAGCAGCGGCCCCGAGCAGGCCAGCCCCGACGGCAGCACCGCGCTGCAGCGCTCGCCGATGAAGAGGGCCCGCTCCGGCCGCAGCCCGCCGTGCACCGCGCCCGCCGGCAGCCGCCCGACTCCCGCCCGGCCGAGCGGCGCCAGCCGATCGCGCTCGGGGCCGGGCGCCATCTGCTCGAAGAGCCCGGTCAGGTCGCAGGGGTTCGACACCGAGGCGGGGTGCGTCTCGCCGAGCTGGTGGAGCCGCGCGAGCAGCCGCCCCAGCTCCATCAACTGCGGCGTGCTGGCGGTGGCGGGATCCAGCTCCTGGCCGGCGGGCAGCGAGTAGCAGGCCGCCGCGCAGCGCCCGGCGAGCATGGCGATGAACGAGCCGCCCCGCGCCCTTCGCGGCCTCGGCGCCGGGTAGCGCGACTCGGCGAGCAGATCGAAGAGCGTGGCCTCGAACGCGAGCGAAAGGGCGCCGTTGCTGCACACGAGCAGGAAGCGGCCGGCGGGCGCGTGCACCTTGCACGCCTGGGCCTCCGGCGCGACCGACGGCAGCTCCTCGATGCGCTGGGGAGCCGCCGGCAGGTCGAATTCCTGCAGCGCCTGCGCGCGCAGAGACATGTTGCAGCTGTATCAGACGCGCGCACGCCACCGGAAGAGGACCAAAGGACCCCGCGGCCGCGCAGACTTTCACCTCGCGGCAATGTTGCATAATCGCCGCGAGAACGATTTCAATCTTTTTCAAGGCAAATGAGGACCGCCGGGCACCGGCTGCGCCGCCTGCGCATCGGCGTCGAACAGGTCGGCCTCGCGGGCGAGCAGCTCGCGCGCCTGCGCGGACAGCGCCGGGTCGTCCGACTTCTCCGCCGCGTGAAGCTGCTCCTCGAAGAGGGCGCGGTCCTGGGACTTCACCGCCACGGCGCGGGCGAGGACGATGCGGTTGCGCGCATCGTCCGGCGCGCGCTGCAGGGCGGCGACCAGATGCTGGCGGGCCTTCTCCAGATCTCCTCCCGCGAAGGCCGGCAGCGCCGCGTACAGCGCCCCCAGCTCCCGCTCCGCGCCTGCGCCGTCCAGGTCCGGCAGGAGCTCCGCCACGCGCGAGAGCTCGGCCACGAGCCGGTCGCGCCGCTCGATCAGCGGGGTGAATCCCTGCATGCGCGCCTCGATGCCCGCGCACACCGCGTCGAGGTAGAGCGCCTCCGCCCCGGAAGCGCCCACCTGCGCCGGGTCGCCGGAGCCGCCGGGAAACCGCGCGGTCCACGACTTTCGCGCTTGCTCCGCGCACGCCTGCGCGTCGGCGGCCACCGCGGCGGCGTCCGGCTGCGGCTTCTGCTCCTCGCGGACGATGCGCTGCCGCAGCGCCCGCGCCGCGTCGAGGAGCGCGACCTCGGGCGGGACCGGCGGCGGCGCGGCCGGCGCCGCAGCCGCCGGCGCAGGCGTGGTCGCGGGCGCCGGCGACGGCCTTCCCGAATGGCAGGCCGCGGCCGCGCAGAGTGCCGCGGCCGCGCAGGCCCGCCTCACTTCTTCTTCGGCGGCGCCTTCGAGGCAGGAGGAGGCGGAGGCGGCTTGCGCGGCGCGGGCGGCAGCGTGGAGCCCGAGCCCTGCAGCGTGAAGAGCAGCCCGCCCGCGTCGCTGCCGCCGTTCTGCGGCGACTCGTACAGCTCGCAGGTGGCCTGGCCGCGCAGCACCAGCTCGCCCTTCTGGTTCTCCGCCCACAGCTCCACGTCGGCGTAGCAGGCGCCGGCGTCCTTGCGCAGCTCGGCGATGCGG
>DATDMU010000354.1:0-5728 GCA_036518615.1 Myxococcales bacterium | reverse complement strand
CCCTCGCGCTTGCGCTTCTTGAGGAAGCTCGCCTTCGACCAGACGAGATAGACCACCACCAGGAGCAGCGCCGCGGGCACCACGACCCCGCCGATGAAGTTGCCGGCGAAGGCGCCGGCGAAGGAATGGTTCGGAAGGCCGAACAGGCGGGAGAAGAGGACCACCGGCTGGTTCCAGACGTGGCCGGCGACATACTGATCGAGCCAGCCGTCGCCCGCGGTGATCGAGGCGGGCAGCCCCTTCGCGAGCGCGGACTCGTGCCAGGAGGAGGGGACCAGCTTGTTGAGCCAGCCGCCCAGGTCGGCAAAGCTGGCCTGGGTCACGCTGATGGAGAGCAGCACGATGGCGGCCACGGTGTTGCCCTCGCCGGTCTTGTACAGCGAGGAGGAGGCGCACCCGCCGGCGAAGACCATGCCCACGCCGAACACCAGGCCGGCGATCACGCTGTGCACGCCCAGCGGCGCCGCGTGGAAGGCGCTCATGTCGGTGGCGGTGAGGAAGGCCGCGGAGACGCCGAAGAGGACGGTCGCGATCATGATGCCCACCAGCATGCGCGGCACGCCGATGGCGAAGAGGTCGCGGAACGCGGAGGAGAAGCAGAAGCGGCCGTGCTGCAGGCACATGCCGTAGATGAATCCGAACCAGAGATAGGCGCTCAGATAGATGTAGAGCTCGTTGACCGCGTAGGTGACCACGCTGATGGCGAGAAAGACGCCGATCACCAGAAATGCCCGGAGCTGGTTCTTCCTGTCCTTGGTGTCCATTCAGATGTCCCCGCCTTTCGGCTCCCTGCGGTACACGCTGACGAAAGTGGTGTGCGCGAAGACGCGCTCGTCGGAGGCGAAGACGCGCAAGAGACGGTAGTTGCCGCGCGGCGGCGGCTGGGCCTTCCGGCCGGAGATGACGACCAGCGCGGCCGGGCCGTCCTCGGGTCCGTAATATGCGGGGGTCCGCCAATCCCAGGTGAACCGGAGCGCCGACCGCTCCACGCCCGGCGGCGGTTGGCGCGTCCGGTCCCGATAGATGAGCTTTTTCGAGGTGTAGAGGTCGAGCAGCGGAACGTCGACCGCCTCGTTGACCTCCGCGTCGGGCTCCGCCGAGGTGAGCACATGGGCGCGCGGCTCCTCGAGCGAGTCCAGGTACGCGCCGGCCGCCATGAGGTTGGCGGCGCTGGTCGAACGCAGGAAAGGCAGGTACCCGAAGCCGGCGATGGCCAGCGAGGAGAAGACCGCGCTCGTGACCACCGTCGCGCGGACGCGGCTCGCCCGGATGGCCTGCAGGCCGCGGGCGCCCATCAATGCCAGCATGGGAAAGACCGGAATCAGGTAGCGGATGCGCTGGACCTGCAGCAGGAGGAGGAGCAGGACCGGCCAGGCGACCACCGCCATCCTCCAGTCGCGCCGCCGCACCGCCAGAACCAGCGAGACCAGCGCGGCCAGCGTGAGGAAGGGGTGGATCTGGAAGAAGAAGGTGGAGGCGAAGCTCTCGCCCCAACGGCGCAGGCCGGGGGCCTGGTAGCCGGAGAGGAGCGCGATCTGCGCGGAGAAGACGTCGGCGCGCAGCGCCAGGAGCACGAGCATGAGCGCCCCGGCGATGGCGAAGGCGGCGAGGCCTGCCCTGGGCCTTCGCCAGACGAGCCAGACCACCGGGAGGACCGAGAGGAGGATCCAGATGGAGTACTTGCTCAACGCGGCGAGGACGATGGCCGCGGAGGCGAGCAGGATCCACGCGATCGCGCCGCGCTGGCAGGCGACGGCGGTCGCGTAGACCGCGAGGGTGAAGAAGAACATGGCGGGCACGTCGGTGAGGAACGCCGGCACCTGCGTGAAGAGGTAGGGAATCGCGAGCAACAACGCGCCGCCGGCAAAGCCGGTCTCCTCGTCCCAGAGCAGCTTTCCCAGGCGAAAGGCGAGGACCACCGTGCCGGCGAAGAAGAGCGTGGTCACGGCCTGGACGCAGGCCCTCGACTCGCCGAAGAGGCGGAAGACCAGCCCGTAGATGAAGGGCACAAGCGGCAGGTCCGTCCAGGCGGGAATCTCCCTGCCCCATTGCGCGAGGAAAAAGCCCGCGCCGTGGAGTTCGAGGTGCTTTGCCTGCGTGAAGTACCTGGAGGCATCGATGATCGCCTCCGGCTCGCCCCAGAAGCAGGCGGCGGCGGCCAGGGAGAAGACGAAGAGGACGTTCGCGCGCCGGAGCGGAAATCTCGCCAGCGCGTGCGCGAGGCCGAGGGCGGCGGCAGTGACGCCGAAGAGCGCCAGCGGATGCGTGCGGGCGAAGATCCAGCTCCAGCTCGTGAGCCGGTTGTCGTCGAAGCCGCGCAGCGCGAAGAGCGCGGCCACCACGCCGAGCGCCAGCAGCGACACGAGGAGCGCCGCCGCGCCGTGCTCTCTGGAAGCGTTCCTTTCCATTGGCTCCTATGCTGCGGCAAAAGATCCGCTGCCCGTTTCCGGAAGCGCGGCGCGGGCGCGTATAGTGGAGGGCCGGAGGGCGCCGCGATGGATGCGATCTGGCTGTTGCAGGGCCCGCACGAGGCTCCGGGCTGGGGGCCGCTCGAGGCCGACTCGCGGGCGAAGAAGGTGGACCTCTTGCTCTTCGACCGCGACGCGTGGGCACTGATCCGCGCAGCGGAGGCGCCGACAGCTTACGAAGGCCTCGAGCCCAGCGTCCCGCGCGACGGGCTCTACCTCGACAACACCGCCCGCTCGATCTACCTCGTCGCCGGCCGCCCGGTCGATCGCGCCGAGGACGTGCTCGCGACGCTGGGCCAGCAGGCGCAGGACCTGCTCGCGAAGATCGGCGACCCCGACGTGGTGCTGGAGCGGCTGGGGCGGGTATACTGACCCAGTCGCTCGCCTGAACTCTGCCGTGAAGTTGGGGGGTCGAGGGGGGAGCGAGCTCCACCCTCGTGGAGGCGCGGAGCGCCGGATCGAAGAGCTGCCCGTCAGGGCACCGGGATCAACACAGCTGAGCGGTGGGGTTAGAGACTGCACGTCCGCTCCTCCTCGCGCGTGCCGATGGCGTCGGCGATCTCCTCCGGCGCGGCGGAGACGGAAAGCTCCACCACCGAGGGCCAGCCGAGCTGACGCGCCCGCGCCGCCGCCGCGGGGCCGATGCAGAAGGCGCGCGGAGCGCGTCGATCGTCGAGCGCGTCGACTTCCCGGGCGGTGCGCAGCACCCAGGCGGTCACCGGCGCTGCCTCGAGGACCACCTGCGCCGCGGGCGTGAGCGGCCGGGGCATCTCGATCACTCCGGCTCCGGCCAGATCGAGCGCCTCGCGGAGGTCGCCGCCGGGCGCGAAGAGGCCCAGCCGCTCGCCCGACAGCGGCCTGCTGGCGAACCAGTCGAGCGTCGCGGCGTGGTGGACGGTGGGGCCGATCACGAAGAGCGCGGGCGGAGCGATGCCGGCGGCGACTCCGGCGGCGTGCAGGCCGCCCAGGGTGCTCACTACCGTGCGCTGCGACGGCGTGGCCCCCTGCGCGATCAACGCCGCGGGAGTGCCCGGCGACATTCCCGCGGCGACGAGCCGCGCGGTCACCGCGGAGAGCCTGGAGAGGCCCATGTAGCCCACCAGCGTCGCGTGCCGATCCTGCGCGAGCAGGTCCCAGCGGGCGCGATCGCCGCTGCCGCATTCGTGCGCGGTGATCAGCGTCACCCGCACCGCCTCGCTGCGATGGGTGACGGGAATGCCGGCGCAGGCGGTGGCTCCCAGCGCGGCGGTCACGCCCGGGACCACTTCATAGGGAACGCCGGCGCTCCGCAGCGCCTCCGCCTCCTCGCCGCCGCGGCCGAAGACGAAGGGATCGCCGCCCTTGAGGCGCACGGTGCGCTTGCCCGCGAGCGAGAGCCGCACCAGCAGCGCATTGATCTCCTCCTGCGGCACCGAATGATGGCCCGCTTCCTTGCCCACGCAGTGCAGCTCGACGTCCGGCCCCAGCTCGCAGGGCAGCGCGGGCGCGGCGAGCCGGTCGTACACGACTGCCGCCGCCGCGAGCAGCCGCTTCTGTGCCCTCACCGTGAGCAGGCCGGGATCTCCGGGACCCGCGCCCACCAGCGAGACCAGCGCCGGACGCGCGGCGGGCGCCAGCCGGGCGGGCGGAGCGAAGGGAACGACCCGTCGCGGCCCGCTCTTCTCCACCCAGCTCGCGATCTCTGCGGATGTGGGAACGCGCGCGCGCAGCCGGTCGCTGTCCACGCTGGCGCCGAAGAAGCGATCGTAGGCGCGCTCCTGCGCGTCACGGGATAGGTCGAGGACGCGCACCGTCTGGCGGAAGCGCGCGGCGGCCTCCATCCATTCGGCCCATTCCGGACCGAATCGGCGCTCGAGCAGCTGGCGCAGGCGGCGCACCACGAAGGGCGCCCCGCCGCCCGACCCGATGGCGATCTGGAAGGCGCCGCGCTCCACGCGCGCGGGGAGGTGGAAGGTGCACAGCTCGGGGTCGTCGGCGACGTTGACCCAGATGCCCGCTGCGCGCGCCTCGGCGCAGACGCGGCCGTTGACCTCGCGATCGTCGGTGGCGGCGAAGACCAGGCCGAAGCCGTTCGCGTCGCGCACCAGGGCGTAGCCGCCCGCGTCGCCGTCGCGGTAGCGCCGCCGGCGCAGATCGATCTCGCCGCGCAGCGCCAGGCGATCGAGGCCCGCGCAGCACTCGGGAGCCACCACCGTCACCCGCGCGCCCTGCGCGATCAGGGCCTCCACCTTGTGCAGCGCCACCTCGCCGCCGCCCACCACCAGCACCCGCCGATCGCGCAGGCCGAGCATCGCCGGATACATGCTCAGGCCTCCACTTCCTGCCGCACGCCGGCGGCCACCTTGTAGAGGACGGTGAGGACCAGCCCGCCCACCGCGTAGATGCCCACCGCGATCAGCGCCTCGGGCCGCGTGGGCCAGTACTCGCTCACGTGGCCGAGCGGCGAGGGGATGAAGCCGGTGATCACCATGCCGAGGCCCTTGTCGATCCAGAGCGAGCCCACCACCGCGGCGCTGGCGGCGGCGAGCAGCGTGGTGTTGCGCCGCAGCCGCGGCACGAGCAGGAGCACCAGCGACGCGGCGGCGAGCGCCAGCGAGGCCCACATCCACGGCGCGAGCAGGCCGTGCCCTTCGAGGCCGGCGTAGAGATAGGTGAAGTGCTCCACGTGGCCGGGGATTCCGCTGTAGAGCGCGGTGAACAGCTCGGCGCCGACGAAGAAGACGTTCACCGCCATGGCGTAGGCGACGATCTCGCCGAGCTTTGCGATGGCCTGCGCGCCGACGTCGATGCCAGAGAACCTTCGCACCGCGAGCGCGAGCAGGACCAGCAGCGCCGGGCCGGAGGCGAAGGCGGAAGCGAGGAAGCGCGGCGCGAGGATGGCGGTGAGCCAGAACGGCCGCGCCGCGAGCCCCGCGTACAGGAACGCGGTCACCGTGTGGATGCTCACGGCCCAGGGGATGGACAGGTAGATGAAGGGCTTGATCCAGCGGGGCGGCGGCGCTCCGGCCGCCTCAGCGCGGAAGGTGGCGCGGGAGATGGCCACGTTGAGCAGCAGGTAGCCGTTCAGCACCACCATGTCCCAGAAGATCATCGAGTGCGGCGTGGGGTTGAGGAGCACGTTGGCCACCCGCCGCGGCTGCCCCATGTCCACCACGATGAAGAGCAGGCACATCAGCACCGCGGGGATGGCGAGGAACTCCCCGAACAGCGCCAGGCGGCCGAACGCCTTGTAGTGGTGCACGTAGTAGGGCAGCACCACC
>DATDMU010000353.1:0-23644 GCA_036518615.1 Myxococcales bacterium | reverse complement strand
ATCATCTCCTCGATGACGAAGACGGAGCGGAAGAACCCCACCGTCATCGGCGACGAGCGCATCGAGCGCATCGCCCGCGGGTCGGGACAGAAGAAGGAGCACGTCCGCGCGCTGCTCGACCGGTTCTTCGCGATGCAGAAGGTGATGCGCCAGCTCGGGGGAGGACCCGGGGGAGCCGGGATGAACCTCTTGCAGCGGCTGCCGGGGTTCCGGCAGCTCGCGCAGCTCAACCAGCTCAAGGGGATGGATCCCGAGGAGATGGCGAAGATGTTCGGGCTGCCCAAGGACATGGGAGCTGCGGGGCTGCCTGCCGCGGGTGGGAAGGGATCGCATTCGGCGGCGCTGGCGCGGCAGAGGTTGATGGGGATGGGCGCGCAGCCTGCGAAGGTGATGAGCGACGAGGAGAGGAAGAAGCTCCGGGAGAAGAGGAAGAAGGAGAGGCAGAACAAGAAGAAGAACCGGAGGAGGTAGGTTCTCGTTCTCGTTCGCGTTCTCGTTCTCGTTCGCGTTCCCGTTCGCGTTCCCGTTCTCGTTCTGGTTCGCGTTCTCGTTCTGGTTCGCGTTCTCTCGCACGCGCGCGCCAGGCCTTCGGCCTGTCACTGCGCGTGCAGGTTCTTTCTGCGGGTAGCTCGCTGCGCTCGCGCTGACTGTGGATCGTCGTCCGTTCGTCATCGTCGGCCTCCTCGCTTGCGCGGTTTTGGAGGAGGCCGACGATGACGAACGGGACGACTTTGCCGCACGAGAGGTTGATTGCGTATCAGGTGGCGCACGAGCTGCTGGTGCTGGTTCGGGCTGCGGGGATTTCCAATCCGCGGCTGCGGGATCAGGCGCTCGATGCCGCCGGGAGCGTTTGCCTGAACATCGCGGAAGCGACGGGGAGGTCCGGCAACGCGGATCAGAAGCGCGTGTACGCGATCGCGCGCGGTGAGGTTTGCGAAGTCGGCGCGGCCCTGGATATCGCCGCTGCAATCGGCGCTTGCGATGGACAGGCGGCGGCCGCTGCGCTCGCGGCTGCGCGCAGGGTCCATGCGCTGCTCTGCGGGCTGATTCGGAGGTGAGCGTGTAACGGTTCGAGGGGCGCGGCGTACCTGTGCGGGAACCCTTTCCGAAAGGAACGCCCCGATGACCAAGTCCCTCCTTCTCGTTGCCCTGCTCGCCGGAGCCGCTGCGCGCGCCGATGGCGGCAGCACGCTGTTCGTCCAGAGCGCCGTCGAGAATCCCGACGGCACCGTGACCTTGCCGCTCTATCGCGGCACCAGCGGAGGAAGCACCGTCTGGTACATCCTGCTCGACTCCTCCAGCGGCAGCGATGCGGATGCGAAGGGCATCAACCGATCGCAGAAGCTGGCCAATGCGCGCGGCAGCACCGCGCTGCAGAAGGTGAAGATCGTGAACGGCGTGGTCGACTTCCCCGCCACCGTCAACTTCGCCTTCGGGCAGCGGGTGGTGAAGGCCGGACCTGGCGGGTTCCCGCCGGCGGAGGCGAGCCCCTCCGCCAAGGGCAACGACGGCTACAGCCCGCTCATCCAGCTTCCCGACGGGACCATCGAGAACGCCCCGCAAGTCGCCAACTCCACCGGACGCGCACCAAAGGTCACCGCCATCGACTTCGCCAACCAGACCGTCACCCTCGAGGAGACGCCGGGCTTCCAGGGAGGCAATCCGGTCCGTTATCTCTCCACCGACTCGTCCAATCCCGTGGCTGCCGCGCTGGAGAACGTGACCTGGGCGCCGGCGCTGGACGCGGCGCCTTCGCTGGACAACGACGGCACCGATTCCTCGCGAACCAGCCTCGCGGCGTTCGTGAACGGCCAGACCGGCGCCGCGAACCCGCAGCGGCAGGGCCTCAACTCCGCCATCCTCGACGGCCTCTCGCCCCTCAACGTGCTCCGCTGGAACCCGAGCCAGGGCCGCTACAGCCCGCTCTGGGACGTGCACCTCGCCCGCTGGAGCGACGCCGCGGTCGCGGCCGGACAGAACCTGCGCCAGCGCGACTACGGCGACATCCTCGGCCTCGCAAGCCACGGCCTCGTCACCGCTCCCGACGGCAGCCCCTTCGCCGCCAGCGGCTTCATCGTCAACTGCCCCATCATCAGCCAGCAGTAGGGCCTATCGCAGCGAATCCACCAGGGCGCGCAGGCGGTCGATACCCTCGACGCTCTGCGCGCCGTACCATGTGAAGTCGCGCCCGCCGCAGCGCACGACCTTCACATCCTGCGGCAGCGCCGCCCGGAACACCGCCGCGTCCTCCTCGCTGAAGGGATGCGGCTCGTCAGGAAGGAGCACGATCTGCGGCGCCCGCTCCCGCACCTCGTCCATGGAGACGCGCGGGTAGCGGGTGTCGCGGGTGCCCGCAGGACGCGGCACCGCCTGCCCGCGCTCTGCCGCCAGCGGGTACATGCGCTGGCGGTCGGCGAAGACGTTGTCCGCCCCGGCCAGCCGCAGGGCGTCGCTCACGAAGGTCTGGCCGTTCACCGTCATCAGCGGATCCATCCAGATGGGCACGAACGCGCGCGGCGGCTCCCGGCCGAGCCGCGCCCGCTCGGCGGCGGCGACCGCGGCGTACCCGCGCCGGAGAAGCTCGCGCGCATCGGCCTGCAGCACCTTGGCGAGCCGCGCCAGGTGGTTCAGCCCCTCCGCCACCGTCCTGGGAAACGAGACCAGCACCGGCAGGCCGAGCCGGGCCAGCTCTTCCAGGTGCTGGCGCGAGTTCTCCTCCTGGTTGGCGAGGATCAGGTCGGGGAGCAGCCGCGCCACCGCCTCCACATCGACGTCCTTGGTGCCGCCCACCACCGCCGTCTCGTGGGAAGGCGGGTCGCAATAGCGCGTGCGCCCCACCAGCCTCTCGCCCGCTCCGAGCGCAATCACGTTGAGGGTGTCGCTGGGCACGAGCGACACGATGCGCTGCGGCGGGCGCAGGAAGACGAGCTCGCGCTGGCGGTCGTCGTAGACGCGGAGGGCGGCCATGGCGGCGCAGGCTTATCACGCCGCCGCGGACGCAAATACCGGCGCAGGCGCCCGCCGACGCGCAGAACTTGCGCCGCCACGGCCTCGACGCGGGCGCAAAACTTTCGGCACGGAGCTTGCTCCCCGGTCGTTTGACCTCAAACGAAATGGAGCCCAAAGATGATCCTCGCCGCCCTGCTGCTCGCCGCCGCCCTGCCTTCCGAATGGACGCTTGCCGGGCAGGAGGCCACGTGCGGCCGCGCCGCCCGGACCCGCACCTTCGAGCTCAAGTCCGAGGAGCAGGTGGTCGACGTGGGCAACGGCGTCCGCGCCCAGGTGATGACGCTGGGCGGCCGCCTCGCGCCGGTGCTCGAGGCCTGCGAAGGCGACACGGTGACGGTGCGCGTGCTCAACGCCGGCGAGATGGCGCACGGCATCGACTCGCACGCGTTCCGCATCGACCCGGAGAAGTTCGGCCCCGTTGATGCGGGCGGAACGGTGGAATACACCGGCGTCCTCGGCACCCCGGGCGCCTTCATGTTCCATTGCGCCTCCGGCCCGGTCACCGACGTGCACATCAAGTCGGGCATGTGGGGCGCGATGATCGTCTATCCCCGCAAGCGGCTGCCCAAGGCGCGCGACGTCGCCATCCTGCAGGGCGCGCTCTTCGGACAGCCCGACGCGGAGAACGTCATTCACGGCGACACGGCCATGATGGCGCGGAACGAGCCGTACACGCTCACCTTCAACGGCCGCATGGAGCACGAGACGGTGCAGGCAAGGCCGGGCGAGCGCATTCGCGTCTGGTTCGTGAACGCCGGCCCGGGCATCTCCTCGCCGCACGTGATGGGCACGCTCTTCGACCGGGTGGCTGCGAGCGGCAATCCGCGCAACGCGGAAGTGGACGTGCAGACCGCGCTGGTCCCCGCGGGCGGCGGCGCGATGCTCGAGTTCCGCCTGCCGACGCAGGGCATGTTCATGCTGGTGGACCACGACAACCTGCGCTTCCTCAACTACGGGTTCGCCATCTCCTTCATGGCCGGGCCGGAGCAGGAGGCCATGCGCGAGCCGCACGACCACGGCATGCATCGCTGACAGGACGCGGCAGCCGGGTTGTGGGATGCTTCGCCCATGCGCGCAATCGTCGTCACGCATCCGGGCGGTCCCGAGGCCATGCAGGTCGCCGAAGTCCCGGACCCGCAGCCGCGCGAGGGCGACCTCGTCGTGCGGGTCCGCGCCGCGGGCGTGAACCGCGCCGACCTGCTGCAGCGGATGGGCCGCTATCCGCCGCCGCCCGGAGAGCCCGAGACCATCGGCCTCGAGATCGCGGGCGAGGTGGAGCACCCGGCCGGACCCTGGAAGCGGGGCGACCGCGTCATGGCGCTCCTCGCCGGGGGCGGCTACGCGGAGAAAGCGCGCGTTCCCGCCGCGCAGGCGATGGCGGTGCCCGAGCGCCTCTCCTTCGAGGAGGCGGCGGCGATTCCCGAGGCCTTCCTCACCGCCTGGCTCAACCTCGCGACCCTGGGGGCGCTGGCGCCGGGGCACGTGGTGGTGGTGCACGCCGCTGCGAGCGGAGTGGGCAGCGCCGCCCTGCAGCTCTGCCGCGGCATCGCGGGCGTCATCCTCGCCACCGCTTCCCCTGCGAAGCACGACGCCTGCCGGGCGCTGGGCGCCACCCACGTGCTCGCCCGCGAGGACGTGCCCAGCCGTTTGCCCGAGGCGGTGAAGGAGGCTTCCGGCGGAAAGGGCGCCGACCTCATCTTCGATCTGGTCGGCGGCGCGTACCTCGAGGCGAACATCGCGGCGCTCGGTCTTCAAGGCCGGCTCTGCTGCATCTCCACCATGGGCGGCGGAAAGGCCACCCTCGACCTGAACGCGATGCTGCGCCAGCGCCTGACCGTGCTCGGGTCCACGCTGCGCGCCCGCAGCGCCGAGCAAAAGGCCAGACTGGTCGCGGATTTCACCCAGAGGGTGCTCCCGCGCTTCCAGCGCGGCGAGCTCACGCCGGTGCTTGCGAAGACCTACCCGCTCTCTCACGCCGGCCGCGCCCACGAGGACCTCCAGGCGGGGGCGGTTGTAGGGAAAATAGTCCTGATTCCCTAGGTATGCGCCAAAACAGAAGTTTGTGAACAGCGGCATTTACGGCAAAATGCAATCCGTTCCTGCCCGCCGAGGTTCACGTTGCCGCGCACCGTTCTGATCGTCGACGACAGCCCCACCATCCGGGGTTTCGCGAGGCTCTTCCTCAAGACGCTGCCCGTCGAAGTCGCGGAGGCGGAAGAGGGAAGGCAGGCGCTCGAGATCGTGCGCAAGAGCCTTCCCGTCGTCGCCATCGTGGACGTGAACATGCCCGGCATGGACGGCCTCTCCTTCACCCGCGAGCTGCGCGCGGATGCGCGGCCGGAGGTGGCGAGGCTTCCGGTGGTGCTGCTCACCGGGGACGCCGGCGCCGAGCTGCAGGCACAAGGGCGCGCCGCGGGCGCCACCGGCTTTCTCGGCAAGCCCATCAAGGGCCCCGAGCTGCAGGCGGTGGTGAAGCAATACCTGGGGAGCGAGGGTTGAGCCTCCCGCACCTTCTCCTGGTGGACGATTCCGAGGCGGTGCTCGCGTTCGAGCGCGCTGCGCTCTCGGGCCACTATGCCATCAGCACCGCAATGACCGGGCGCGAGGCGCTGGCCAAGGTTCCGCAGATCGATCCGGCGGGCATCCTCCTCGACCTTTCCATGCCGGAGATGGACGGCGACGAGGTGCTGGCGCACCTTCAAGATCACGCCGTCATGCGCCGCATTCCGGTGATCATCGTCTCCAGCGAGAAGATGCGCGCCGAGGCGTGCCTGCGAAACGGCGCCAAGGCCTACCTGCCCAAGCCCATCCGCGCCCAGGAGCTGCTCCCGCTGGTGGAGCGCGTGCTCGAGGAGGCCCGCGCCGCCGCCCGCGCCGGCAACCTGGCGGCGCTCTTCGTCACCGCCGGCAAGCTCGAGCTGGGGCTGCCGCTCGAGAGCGTCCGCAACGTCCTGCACCAGATCGCCACGCAGCCCTTGCCGCTCGGCCCGTCCTACCTCTCGCAGATGGTGGTGATCCACGGCCAGCCCGTGCCGGTGCTCGACCTGCCGCGGCGCCTGGGCGTGGAGCATTCGCAGCCGGTGCTGGAGCGCAAGCTGGTGGTGGTGGAGCACGGCGGCGCGCTGCTCGCCCTCTGCGTCGACGAGGTGCGCGATCCGGAGGAGCTGCCGCAGGACGACGTCACTCGCCGCGAGCAGCTGGGCGGCTCGGAGCACGGCGCCCTCCTGCATGCGCTCCTGGGAGTCGCGCGCACCCCGCGCGGCTCTCTGCCGCTGATCGATCCGCGCGCGCTCGTCTCGCGCGAGCTGCTCCGCAACCTCGCTGCCGGCCTGCGCGCGGAGGCCCGGTGAACCGCTACGACGACGCGGCCATCGACCGCCTGATCGACTGCGCCTCCGCCTGGACCGGGTTCTCGCGCGACGCCATCCTGCCCGACTCGGTGCGGCGCGCCGCCGAGCAGCTCGGCGCGCCCGAGGACGTGCTCCCGCTCGCGGTGCGCGAGGATCTCTCCGTGATGCACGCGCTCTGCCAGGCGGTCTCCGTCGGCGAGACGTATTTCTTCCGCCACCCGGAGCACTTCCGCTGGATCGCTTCCGGGTTCCTGCCCGGGTTCTTCTCCGTGCCGCGCGGCTCCATCCGCGCCTGGAGCGCCGGCTGCGCCACCGGCGAGGAGGCGTATTCCATCGCCGCCTGCCTGCTCGATCGAATCGCCTGGCCGCGCACCGTCAGCGTGGAGGTGCTGGGCACGGATCTATTGGAGCGCAATCTCGAGGCGGCGCGCGCCGCGCAGTACGGCGCCTGGTCGCGGCGGCCGTCGGGGCCGCTGCTCCATCCCGTCTTCGAGGACCCTTCGCGCGAGCGCGTGCGCGTCGCCGCGCCGGTGCGCGAGGTGACGCACTTCGCCGGGCACAACCTCCTCCAGGAGCCGCCCGGACGCTTCGACCTGATCTTCTGCCGCAACGTGCTGGTGTACTTCTCGCCGGACGCGGTCCGCTCGGTGGTCCGCAGGCTCGCCGGGGCGCTCTTGCCCGGAGGCGCGCTGCTCTTCGGGTCGATGGACATCTCCGAGCCGCCGCCGGGCCTCGTGCGCACGGGTCCCCCCGAGCTGCAGATCTGGCTGCGTCCGGACGGCGCCCCAGCGCGCAAGCCCAGGGCTGCGGCCGCGCCTGCGCCTTCGCTGCCCTTGCCGCCGAGGTTGCCGCAGAGCCGGCCCGCCGAACCGGTGGCGTTGCACCTGCGCGCGCTGGTCCACATCGAGCGCGGCGACCGCAAGGTGGCGGAGCGGGAGCTGAGCGATCTGGCCAACAAGGTGCCCGACTACGTTCCCGGAATCCTCGAGCGCGCGCTCCTGCACGTGCGCATGGGGGAAAAGAGCGCCGCCACCGCGCTGATGCGCGAGGTGCTGAGGCGCACCGACAGCTTGCCCGAAGAGGAGCTCCTGCCCGGGCCCGAGCCCCTGCCGGTGAGCTTCTACCGTGACTCCGCGCAGACCTTCCTGCGCTCCACGCTGGGGAGGCTCGCCTGAAGCCGCAACCGCGCGAGAACGGCTTCGCCGCCGAGCTGAACGATCTGCTCACCCGCCGCGCCCAGCGGGTGCAGGAGCGGCCGGCGCAGGCGGACGACGAGAACGTGCTCTGGGTGGCCGAGTTCCCGGTGGGCGAGGAGACCTGCGCCATCGCGCTCGACACGCTGCGCGCCGCGGTGCCGCTGCGGATGGTGACGCCGGTGCCGCTCTCCCCGCCTCACGTCATCGGCATCCTCCGCTTCCAGGGCCAGATCGTCACCGCGCTCTCGCTCGCCTCGCTCCTGGGCGGGCGCGGCTGGCGCGAGGACCCCGCGGTGCTCCTGGTGGTGGACCCCGGCTTCGGCCGCCTGGTGGCCCTCGACTGCGAGCGCATTCCCAAGCCGGTGGGCGTGCCCCACGCGCTGGTGGACGAGGCCCGCGCCCGCACCGCCGGGGCGGTCTGCGAGATCACGCTGCCCGGCATGCGGCAGATGAACCTCCTCGACCTGGGCCGCCTGATGGATCGCCGCCACGTGGAGAAGCGATGAGCATGGATCCGCTTCTCGAGCAGCTCCTCGCGGGCTTCGTGGACGAGTCGCAGGAGATCTACGACCGCGTCACGCGCAGCCTGATGGAGCTGGAGAAGGAGCCTGCCCAGGGGCCGCGCTTCGACGAGCTGGCGCGCGGGCTCCACACCCTCAAGGGCAGCGCGGCCACCCTGGGTCTCGAGGAGCTTGCCGACTTCGCCCACCGCATGGAGGACGTGGTGCTGCCGCTGCGCGGCTCCGCCCAGCCGCTGCCCGGCCCCATCGCCGACGCCGTGCTCAAGTCGCTGGACATCTGGATGGCGCGGCTGCGCGCCACCGCGCAGAAGGGCGAGCTGCCCGACCTGTCGCAAAGCTACACGCTGCTCGCGCAGCTCAAGCCCGCCGGCACGAACGGCAAGCCGGCCGCGAACGGCAAGGCCCCGCACGCGAGCGGGAGCGCTCCCGCCGCCAATGGCGAGCAGAAGCCCGCCGTGGATGCGGCCAGCGCCACCCGCGCCGCCGACGACGCGGAAGCCGCCGCCGCGGCGGACGACTCTTCGGGCGAGAGCTGGCGCGTGAGCACCCGCCAGGTGATCGCGCTGCTCCACGAGGTGGAGCGCCTGCGCGAGGTGCGGCTGCGCATCGACGAGCGGCGGCGCGAGCTGGAGAAGGCGCTGCAGCAGCTCGATCGGCTGGGCGTCCAGGCGGAGACGGCGGAGGCGCGCACCGTGCTGCTGGGCCTGCGCCGCGCGCTGGGCGCCGACGGCGAGGAGGCGGCCGACATCGTCGTCTCCATGGAGGACGGCCTCAAGGCCATCTCGACAATGCCGGTGCGCACCGTCCTCGAGCCGCTGCGCCGCGCCGTGCGCGACATCTGCAAGGCCAGCGGCAAGCTGGCGAAGCTGAGCGTGGTGGGCGCCGAAGTCTCGCTCGACCGCCGCGTGCTCGAGCAGCTGCGCGGGCCTCTCGTGCACCTGGTGCGCAACGCGGTGGACCACGGCCTCGAGCTGCCGGAGGTGCGGGAAGCGCGGGGCAAGCACCGCGAGGGCGCCCTGGTCATCCGCGTGGAGCAGCAGGGGAACATGCTCTTCATCGAGGTGTCCGACGACGGCGCCGGCCTCGACCTCGAGGCCATCCGCGAGGCGGCGCTGCGCCGCGCGCTGGTGCCCGCGGAGGAGCTGGGCAACATGACCACCCAGCAGCTCCAGCAGATCATCTTCCGCCCCGGCTTCTCCACCAAGGCCACGGCCACCGAGTTCTCCGGCCGCGGCGTCGGGCTGGACGTGGTGCGCAACCAGATCCAGGCGTTGCAGGGGCACGTGGAGGTGCAGAGCGTGCCCGGGCAGGGGGCGCGCTTCGTGCTCACGCTGCCGGCGGAGCTGGGATCCTCGCCGGTGCTGGTGGTGCGCTGCGGGGAGCACCAGTTCGGCCTGCCCATGGTGGCGGTGGAGTCGTCGCGCGGCGCCCGGAGCGCGGATTTGCGCATCGGCCGCTCGCGCGTGCAGCTCGCGCACCGCGAGCAGCTCGTCGGCCTTCAGGATATCGGCGCCCTGCTCGGCCTGCGCCAGCCCGAGGTGCCCGCGGAAGGCGCGCCGCTCCTCATCCTCCAGTCCCAGGGCAAGCGCCTCGCGCTCAGCGTGGACGAGGTGCTGGGCGACAAGGAGCTGGTGATCCGCCCGCTGCCGGCGGAGGTGCGCGACCTCGCTCCCTACCAGGGCGCCGCCACCCTGGCGCGCGGCGAGCTGGTGCTGATCCTCCGCCCCGACTGGCTGGTCAACGTGGAGCGCCGCGCCGAGTCCGGCCTCTCCGGCACCCGCCGGGCGCTGGTGGTGGACGACTCGCTCACCGCGCGCGCGCTGCACCGCACCGCGCTGGAGGCGGGCGGGTATCTGGTGCACACCGCGTCCAACGCGAGGCAGGCGCTGGAGCAGCTGCGCCACAGCGCCTACGACGCGATGATCTGCGACATCGGCATGGACGAGATGGACGGCTACGAGCTGACCGCCGCCGTGCGCCAGCGCCCGGAGACCGATTCCATGCCCATCCTGCTCGTCTCCGCGCGCGATTCGGATACCGATCGCCAGCGCGGCACGGCGGTGGGCGCGGACGGCTTCCTCACCAAGAAGGACTGCGTCTCCGGGCGCCTGTTGTCCGAGGTCAGCGCCGTCATCGCGCGGCGCAAGGGGGCGTCGGCGTGAAGCCCGTCCGCGTGCTGGTCGCAGACGACTCCACCACCCTGCGCACCGCCCTGGTGGCGCTGCTCGGCGAGGACCCGCGCCTCTCCATCGCCGGCCAGGCCGCGGACGGCGTGGAGGCGGTGGAGAAGGCGCGGGCGCTCCGCCCCGACGTGATCACCATGGACGTGAACATGCCGCGCCTCGACGGCCTGGGCGCAACCGCCGCCATCATGGCCGAGGCGCCCTCGAGGGTGCTGGTGATCAGCTCGGTGCGGCAACACCGGCAGCTCGAGCTCTCGTTCAAGGCCATGGCGGCGGGCGCGCTGGAGCTCATCGCCAAGCCGGAGGGCGGCGCCGACGAGATGCGCCGCTGGGGCCGGAAGGTGGCCGAGTCGGTGCTCTTGATGGCCGAGGTGCCGGTGGTGCGGCGTCACCGCTGCGCGCCCGCGCCGGTGCACCTGCTCAACCACGGCGCCCAGGTGGACGTGGTGGGGCTGGTCGCGTCCACCGGAGGGCCGCCGGCGCTGGCCTCCGTGCTGGGATCGCTGCCGCGCGACTTGCCCGTGCCGCTCCTGGTGGCGCAGCACATCGCCCACGGGTTCACCGTGGGCCTGGTTCGCTGGTTCAGCAGCGTCGGCAACCTCCGCGTCAAGGCAGCCCAGGACGGCGAGCTGCCGCGGCCCGGATGGGTGTACCTCGCCCCCGACGGCTGCGACCTGGAAGTGGACGACGAGGGACACCTGCGCACGCCTGCGCCGACGGGGCTCCACTGCCCCTCCGGCAACCGGCTGCTCCACTCGCTGGCGCGCACTTATGGCTCGCGCGCTGCCGGGTTCGTGCTCACCGGGATGGGCGACGACGGCGCGCAGGGCCTGCTCGCCATGCGCCAGGCCGGCTCCGCCACCTACGCGCAGGACGAACAGACATCGGTGGTGTTCGGCATGCCCCAGGCGGCGAATGCCTGCGGCGCATCGCGCTCGCTGCTCCCGCTGGAGAGCATCGCGCCCGCCATTCTCGAGCTTTCCAGGGACAAGCCAAGGGTGGGCCGCGCGCTGCGCGGCTGACGAGGACGAGGAATCATGGAAACGAAGCAGAAGAAGAACTGGCTGCAGGCGCAGAGCTGGCCGTTGCAGATCAAGATCTCCGGCCTGGTGGTGCTGGCGCTCGCGGCGCTGGCGACGGCCACCGGCGTGAGCAACTACCTCTACTTCCGCGGCGTGCTCAAGCAGGAGGCCACCGCGCGGGGCAGGGCCGTGTCCGCCACCCTCGCCTCCGCGCTGGTGGAGATGCCGGAGAGCGCCGTGGCCGCCACCATCGCCTCGGTGAAGAAGGACGCCTCCCTCGCCTACGTCGAGGTGGTGGCCCCGAGCGGCGCCCTGGTCGCCCACACCTTCGAGGCGCGCCCGCCCGCGCAGGACTCCTCGCTCCTGCGGGAAGCGGACAAGATCCAGGAGGTCGTCCTCGACGGAGTCCACTACATCGACGTGCCGGCGCCGGTGATCACCGGCGCCATCGTGCACGTGGGCCTCGACCCCACCGCCGGAGATTCGCTGGTGCTGCAGGCGCAGAAGCTGCTCGTCGGCATCACCCTGGCTGCCCTGGTCGTCGCCGCCCTGGCCTGCGTCTTCGTGGTGGCCCGCTTCGTGGCGCCGCTGCGCAAGCTCACCCAGGCGGCCAAGCGCGTGGTCGAAGGCGATCTCACCCAGAACGTCCAGGTCACCTCCAGGGACGAGGTGGGAGAGCTGGCGGAGGCCTTCGCCCTGATGGTGGAGAAGATGAAGGAGGTGCTCCGCGCCCTGCAGGAATCGGTGCTCCTGCTCAGCAACGCCGGCACCGACCTGAGCAACTCCACCGGCGAGCAGAGCCAGACCATCACCCGCCAGGCCACCGCGCTCCAGGAGACGCAGGTGACCGCGCAGGAGATCAAGCAGACCTCGCTGCTCGCCGCGCAGAAGGCGGAGACGGTGCTCAAGCTCACCGAGAAGGCCGACCAGGTGTCGCTGCAGGGCGAGGCGGCCATCGAGAAGTCCCTGGGCGGGCTCACCGACATCCGCGCGCAGGTGGACGAGATCGCGCAGAAGATCGCCCAGCTCTCCGAGCGCACGCAGCAGATCGGCGGCATCACCCAGACGGTGAAGGATCTCGCCGACCAGTCGAACATGCTGGCGCTCAACGCCGCCATCGAGGCGGTGCGCTCGGGCGAGCACGGCAAGGGCTTCGCGGTGGTGGCGCGGGAGATCCGCTCGCTCGCCGACCAGTCCATCCAGGCCACCAACCGCGTGCGCGAGATCCTCGAGGACATCGGCGGCGCCATCCGCGTTGCGGTGAGCATCACCGAGCGCGGGTCGCAGAAGATCGAGGGCGGCCTCGCCCAGGTCAAGCAGAGCGGCGAGAACCTCCGCGAGCTGTCCAACATCGTGAAGGACAACTCCTCCGCGGTGCGGCAGATCGCGGCCGCCGTGTCGCAGCAGAACGCCGGCATCACCCAGATCTTCAGCGCCGTCACCGACCAGACCCGGATGATGGACGAGACCATGCGGCGGCTGGAGACCACCACCGACGCGGCGTCCACCTTGAAGAGCCTCTCGGACCGGGTGTCGGAAGTGGTCGGCCGCTTCCGCGTGTAAGGGCGCGCGGCGCGCCGACACGGTAAGCTGTCGGCGCATGATCGAAGTCGAGCGCCTGCGCAAATGGTACCGCGTGCATCGCCGGCCGCCGGGGCTGCGGGCGGCCCTGCGCTCGCTCTTCCACCGCCCGTACGAGAACGTCAAGGCGGTGGAGGAGGTGAGCTTCTCCATCGCCGCGGGCGAGCGCGTGGGCTTCCTCGGCCCGAACGGCGCGGGCAAGACCACCACCCTCAAAGTGCTCTCCGGCCTGCTCCATCCCACCGAAGGCCGCGTCTCGGTGGCGGGCTTCGTCCCGCAGCGGCGCGAGCGCAGCTTCCTCCAGCAGATCACGCTGGTGATGGGGCAGAAGCAGCAGCTCCTCTGGGACCTGCCGCCCTCCGAGACCTTCCTGCTCAACCGCGCCATCTACGACATTCCCCGCAAAGAGTACGACGCCACCGTCGCCGAGCTCACCGAGCTGCTCGACCTGGGCCCGCTCCTCGGCAAGCCCACCCGGCAGCTCTCGCTCGGCGAGCGGATGAAGTGCGAGCTGGCGGTGGCGCTCTTGCACCGGCCGCGGGTGCTCTTCCTCGACGAGCCCACCATCGGCCTCGACGTCTCCATGCAGGCCACCGTGCGCGGCTTCGTGCGCGCGTACAACGAGCGCTTCGGCGCGGCGGTGCTGCTCACCTCGCATTACATGGAGGACGTGGCCGCGCTCTGCCCGCGGGTCATGGTCATCGACAAGGGCCGGCTCATCTACGACGGAGGCCTGGCGGAGCTGGTGCGCCGCGTGCGCCCGGACAAGCGCGTCCGGCTGCGGCTGTCGCGGCCGGTGGACCGCCGCGACCTCGAATCGCTGGGCACCGTGGTGGAGCACCTCGACGCGGAGGCCACCGTGCAGGTCTCGCAGGAAGCGCTGCAGGCGGCTGTCGCGCGCGCTCTCTCCTCCCTGCCGCTCACCGATCTGACGGTGGAGGACCCGCCGCTCGAAGAGGTGATGCGCGATCTCTTCGCACAGGTCCGCGCCGCATGAAGCGGCTGTTGAGACTGTATCCTTCGCTCCTGCGCACCGGCTTCGCCGAGGCGGTGGCCTATCGCGCCGAGTTCCTCATCTGGATGTTCTCCACCAACATGCCCCTGGTGATGCTCGCCATCTGGGCGGCGGCGGCGCGCGCAGGGCCGGTGGGCGGCTACTCCCAGCAAGGCTTCGCCGCCTATTACCTGGCGGCGCTGCTCGTGCGCCTGATGACCGGCGCTTGGGTGGTGTGGGAGATGACGATGGAGATCCGCCAGGGCACGCTCGCGCTCCGGCTGCTCCGGCCCGTCCATCCCCTGCTGCAGTGGTCGGCCGACAACCTCGCGGCGGTGCCCATGCGAGGGGTGGTCGCCTTCCCCGTGGTCGGCATCCTCCTCTGGGTGGCGCGGGCGCAGCTGTCGCACGACTGGTTCTCCTGGCTGCTGCTCTGCCCCGCGCTGCTCGCGGCGTGGCTGCTCTACTTCCTCGTGCAGGCGATCATCGGCACGCTCGCGCTGCGCTTCGAGAGCGCCTCTTCGCTCTTCGATGCCTGGCTGGGATTTTCCAACGTCCTCTCCGGCTACCTGGTGCCGCTCGACCTGTTCCCGCGCGCGGTGCGCGACCTTGCGCTGGTGCTGCCGTTCCGCTTCCAGCTCTCCTATCCGGTGGAGCTGATGCTCGGGCGCTGGTCCCGCGGCGAGGCGCTCTCGCTGCTCGCGGCGCAGTGGGCGTGGGTGGCCACCTTCTTTCTCCTCACCCGGGTCGCATGGCGGTCGGGCCTGCGCCACTACGCGGCGTACGGCGGATGAGGCGGATCCTCCACGTCGTCCAGGCGCAGCTGCGCGCCTCGGTGGCCATCGCGCTGCAGTACCGGCTGGAGTTCGCGGTCGAGGGGCTGCTCGCGATCCTCTGGATGGGCGTCACCCTGGTGCCTCTCCTGGTGGTCTTCGGGGCCCGCGCGACCGTCGCGGGCTGGACCTTCCCCGAGATGCTGGTCGTGCTGGGCTGGTTCGTGGCCTTGAAGGGTGTCCTCGAAGGCTCGCTCAGCCCCTCGCTGATGCAGGTGGTGGAGCACGTGCGCAAGGGCACGCTGGACTTCGTGCTGCTCAAGCCGGTGGACGCGCAGCTTCTCGTCTCGCTCTCCAAGCTGGAGCCGTGGAAGGTGGTGGACCTCTGCGGGGCGGGCGTCATCTTCGCCGTCGCCTTCGGGCGCATGGGACGCGCGCCTTCCCTCGCCGACGTGCTGCTCGCGGCGCTGCTGCTCTGCGCCGCGGTGCTGGTGCTCTACTCCATCGCCATCCTGGTCGTGTCCATCGCCTTCATCGCGGTGCGGGTGGACAACCTCTTCTATCTCTTCCAGTCCGTGTTCGACGTGGCGCGCTGGCCCAGCTCCGTCTTTCGCGGCGCGCTCGGCTTCGTCTTCACCTTCGTGCTCCCGCTGGCGCTGATGACCACCTACCCTTCGCTCGCGCTCCTGGGAAAGCTCAACGCCCGCACGACGGTGGGCGCGCTCGCGGGTTCGCTCGCCTTCGCCACGGTGGCGCGGGCGATCTGGGTCTCGTCGATCCGCCGGTACACGTCTGCGAGCTCGTAGGCCGTGAGAGAGCCGCTTCCCATCGACGCCGCGTTGCCGGAGGTCCGCTCCGCGCTGCGCAGCGGGCCGGCCGTCGTGCTGGAAGCGCCGCCCGGCGCGGGCAAGACCACGCGCGTCCCTCCCGCCCTGCTCGAGCTGGTCGAGGGCGAGGTGATCGTGCTCGAGCCGCGCCGCATCGCCGCGCGGGCCGCTGCACGGCGGGTGGCCTCGGAGCTCCCTGACCCGGAGCTGGTGGGGTGGAAGATCCGCTTCGATCAGTCCGGCACCGCGCGCACGCGCCTCTGGTACGTGACCGAGGGCATCCTCGCGCGGCGGCTCCTCTCCGATCCGGACCTCGCCGGCGTGGGCGCGGTGGTGCTGGACGAATTCCACGAGCGCCATCTTCCCGGCGACCTCTCGCTGGCGCTCGCGCAGCGGCTGCTTCCCCGGGTCAAGCTGGTGGTGATGTCGGCGACGCTCGATGCAGCACCCCTCGCCGCGCACCTGGGCGCGCCGGTCGTGCGCAGCGAGGGCCTTCGATATCCGGTGGAGATCGAGCACCTGGAAAAGCCCGACGACCGGCGCCTGGGAGATCAGATCGCTGCCGCCGTGCGCAGGCTCACGGTCCCGGGGACCGCGGGCGACGTGCTCGTCTTCCTGCCCGGCGCCGCCGAGATCCGCCACGCCGCCGAGGCGTGCGCCGAGCTGGCTCGCCACCGCGATCTGCTGCTGCTGCCGCTCCACGGAGACTTGCCCGCCGACGAGCAGGACCGCGCGCTCGCACCGGCCAACCGGCGCAAGGTCATCCTCGCCACCAACGTGGCCGAGACCAGCGTCACCGTGCCCGGCGTCACAGCGGTGGTCGACAGCGGACTCGCCCGCATCGCGGCGCATTCTCCCTGGTCCGGCCTGCCCTCGCTGACGGTGGCGAAGATCAGCCGCGCCTCGGCCGTCCAGCGGGCGGGCCGCGCGGGGCGGCTCGGACCCGGGCGCGCGCTGCGCCTCTACACGCGCCACGACTTCGAGGCGCGGCCCGAGCACCATCCGCCGGAGATCGAGCGGCTCGACCTCGCCGCCACCGTGCTGGAGCTGCGCGCGGCCAACTTCGATCCGGAAGCGCTCCCCTGGCTCGACCCACCCCCGCAGGGCGCCCTTCAGGCCGCGACCCGGCTGCTCCGCCGCCTCGGCGCGCTGGACGCGGCTGGCCGCGCCACCGAGATCGGGCGTGCCTGCGCCCGCCTCCCCTTGCACCCGCGCCTTTCGCGGCTGGTGGTCGAGGCCGCGCGGCACGGATACGTCGAGGAAGGATGCGCGCTCGCCGCGGCGCTTTCGGAGCGGCGCGCCGCGGAACCGACGGAGGTGGCAGCCCTGCTCGGCGGTCGCCGCGATGCTCGCGTGGAACGGCAGCTCCTGCGGGCGGCGCCGCGCAACGGCCCTCGCTCGGGCTCGCGCGACGACGCCATCCACCTCGCCGCGCTGCGGGCCTTCGCCGACAGGGTGGGCAGGCGCCGCGGCGACGACGTGCTGCTCGCCTCGGGCGGCGCGGCGCAGTTGCCCATCGAGCTGCGCGGCCTGCCGGATCTGATGGTGGCCATCGACGCCGAGGAGCGGCGCGCGGCGGGAAAGACGCGCGTCGTGGTGCGCATCGCCGGACCGGTCGCGCCCGAATGGCTGCTCGATGCGCACGCGGATGCGCTGCGCGAGGAAGTCCAGCTCGTCTGGGAAGAGGCTCGCGGCCGGGTCGAGCAGGTTTCCCGCCTGCTCTACGACCAGCTCGTCCTGGAAGAGTCGCGCAAGCCCGCCGCGCCTTCGCCCGAGGCCACGCGCCTCTTGCTCGAGCACGCCGCCCTCGACGCCGGGCGGCTCGCGCGCCTGCAGGCGCGCACCGCGCTGGTCGCGCGACATTGTCCGGAGTCGGGCATCGAGCCGCTCACCACCGAGCGCGTCGAGGCGCAGCTCGCCTCGGCCGCCGCGGGCTGCATTTCGCTGGAGGAGCTGGAGCGCATCGACGTGCTCGCGGCGCTGACGCCGCCCGGGCTCGACCGCCTCGCCCCCGAGCAGGTGACGCTGCCCGGCGGCCGCAGGCTCGCGGTCGAGTACGTCGCCGGGCAGCCGCCCGCCGTCCGATCGCGCCTGCAGGACTTCTTCGGCCTCGATCGCGGGCCGGCCATCTGCAACGGCCGCCTTCCCCTGACGCTGCACCTGCTCGCGCCGAGCGGCCGCGCACAACAGGTCACGCAGGATCTCAAGGGCTTCTGGGAGCGGCATTACCCGGACATCCGCCGCGAGCTGATGCGGAGGTCCCCGAAGCACGCATGGCCCGAGGACGGCGCCACCGCGCGGCCGCCCTCAGTGAATCGCCGCACGTAGCGGCAGCGTGCGCACGAGATGGGCCTCGTGCTCGAGCAGCGCGTCGAGCCTTGCCTCGACGTCCTCCGGCGCGGATCTGCGGGCGAGGCGCAGGAACAGCTCGCCGTGTCCCTTCTCCGCGCCGGCGAGCCGCGCGTAGAAGTCGCGCAGGTCGGGCTCGCGCAGCCCCTCCGCGAGCAGGCGCAGGCGCTCCTCGCTTCGCGTCTCGATCAGCGCGGAGACGAGCAGCCGGTCGAGCAGGCGCTCCCGCGCAGGCTGGCGCACCTTGCCCTGCAGGCCCTGCGCGTACGGGTCGCCGGTGTCGCGGCCGAGGACGAGGCCGCGCTTCTCCATCAGCCGCAGCACCTCATGCAGGTGGCCCGCCTCCTCCCGCGCCAGCCGCGCCATCGCCCGCGGCAGCCCCGGCGCCTGGGGAAAGGCGGCGAGCATCGAGAGCGCCTGCGCGGCGGCCTTCTTCTCGCAATGCGCATGGTCGACGAGCACTTCGTCGAAGCGGCTCACCGCCAGCCGGACCCATTCGGCGCTCGTCCGCACCCGCAGCTCCATGCGCGACTTATACTCCGCGGGCATGCGCGTCGGCGTCATCTCCGATACCCACGGGCTGCTGCGTCCGGAGGTCCTCGAGGCGTTCCGGAGCGTGGACCACATCCTCCACGCCGGCGACGTGGGGGGCGAAGAGGTGCTGGAGCGACTGCGCGAGCTGGCCCCGCTGACCGCCTGCGCGGGCAACAACGACGGCTTTCGCTGCGGCGACGCGGGCAGGAGCGCGCGGGTGGAGCTCGCCGGCACGCGGTTCCTCGTCATGCACATCCGCGCGGAGGCGGAGAAGGAAGTGCGCCGCGCGCCGGCGGAGGTGGTGGTGTTCGGCCATTCCCACAAGCCGCTCGACGAGAGGCGCGACGGCGTGTGGTGGTTCAATCCGGGCAGCGCCGGTCCGCGCAGGTTTTCGCTGCCCGTCTGCGTGGGCCTCTTCGAGCGCGTCCGCGGCGGCTGGCGGGCGCGGCACCTGGCCTTTCAGTAATAGACGAACGCCAGCTGCAGACCCACCACCTGGAATCGCTGGTCGATGCCGCTCGTCGAGAGCTGCGCGTTCCGGTAGATCAGCTCCGGCGCGACGAAGACGTTGGGAGCAAGGCGGAACTCGGTTCCCAGCCCGGCGGCGAAAGCGAAGCCCGCCGCGGTGGCGGTGGAGAAGACGTCGCCGGAGAGGCCCACGCCCGCTCCGCCCCGGGCGTAGACCATGAACGCCGGCCGGACCAGGAAATGGTACTGGACGAACGCATCCAGCTGGTACGCCTTGAACGAGCTTCCCGAGAAGCTGCCGCCATCGAGCGCGGCGGAGAGATAGAGCTGCAGCATGGGGCTGAAGCTGTAGCCGAGCCGCGCCTCCGCGTCGTAACCAAAGCTATTGTCGCCGGAGAGGACCAGGCGCGCGCCGCCGCCGCCCAGCGCGCCGTAGATGCCTTGCAGGCTCGACGCGTCGCCGTCGGGCGCCGCCAGGGCCGGTGCCGCTGCAAGGAGGCAGGCGCAGAGGACGGGAGTTCGCATGGCGCGAGAGACTATCGCATCCCCGCGTGGCTTACCGGCGCAAGAGATACAGGTCGCCCGCGTGCGCCGAGGTGTGCCGGGCGGGAATGAGCAGCCCCAGCGCGCCGAGGACGCGCGCCGCGTCGAACGACTCGAGCGCCTGCGCCGGATTGAGCCCGTTGCGCTCCGCGGCGTCCCAGGTGGCGCCGTCCACCGTCGCGCCGGCGCTGGCGGTGGGGCCGTCGCGCCCGTCGGTGCCGGCGGCGAGGAAGGCGGCTCCGTCGATTCCCCGCAGCTCGCGCGCCATCAGCAAGGCGAGGTGCTGATCGCGGCCTCCCGCAGGCGCGCCCGGAGGCACCCGCACCTCCAGCTCTCCGCTCGCGCAGCAAAACCCGCGCTCGGCGGCGAGCCGCGCGGCGAACGCCTCCACCGTGCCCCGCACCGGCGAGTCGAGCAGGCGCGCCCTGGCGAACCGCGCCGCCGTCAGCGCCGGAGAGCGCAGATCGCAGAGCGCCTCGTGCTCGACGAAGTCCGCAGCCTCTCCCGGCTTGAGCGTCTCGCGGACCCGGAGTGCCGCCTGCGGCAGGCCATACCTGCGCACCAGCGCAATCGCGTCGGCGCAGGTGGTGCGATCCGCGCTCGCCGGCCCGCTGGACACTGCCGCCATGCCGCCCACCGGCACGTCCACCGCGACCAGCGCTCGCGCGCGCCGCACTCCCGCCGCGTGGAGCGCCCGCGCAAGCCCGCCGCCCTTGAGCCTGGAGAGGTGGGCGCGGACGCAGTTCATCTCCTCGATGGGCGCGCCGGATGCGAGCAGCGCCCGGTTCACCTCCTGCACGTCGGCAAGCGACAGGTCGGGATGCGGCGCCTCCGCCAGCGCCGATCCGCCGCCGGAGATGAGCAGGAGCGCGGCGTCCGCCGGCCCAGCGCCGCGCGCCGCAGCGAGCAGCGCCTCCCCCGCATCGAGCGATCCCTGCTCGGGAACGGGATGATTGCCGCGCACGACCCGCGCGCCCGCCGGCGCCGGAGCATCCGGCGGCACCACCAGGAGCGCTTCGCCCTCGCCGCGCGCTCCCTCGTACAGCTCGGACGCCACCTTTCCGAGGCCGAGGACGATCAGTTTCCCTCCGGGCAATGGCCGCGGCGCTCGCGATGCCGCGGCGCGGGCCAGCGCGCGCGCGTCCAGCGCCTCCACCACGCGCCGGTAGATCTCGAGGAGCTCCCGCATCACGGCTCGAAGAGCGAAGGCAGGAGCGCGCCCGCCTTGCCCAGGCGGCATTCGTCGAAGGCGAACGCGTTGTCCGGCTTTTCCAGCCCCACGTAGACGCAGCGGGCGAACCTGCCGCGCGCGTTGGGCACGTGGCGCAGGTGCGAGACGAAGCCGGCGGCCGGGTGCACCGCGCCGGAGCTGCCCACGGTGACGAAGAGATCGCATTCCGCCAGCTCGGCGTAGATGCGCTCCATGCCGAAGGGCACTTCGCCGAACCAGACCACGTGAGGGCGGAGCCGCCCGCCGCACAGGTCGCACTCCGGGATTGAATCGAGATACGCGGTCTCGTCGTGGAACGGATCGCGCTCGCAGTCCGCGCAGCGCGTCCGGAGCAGCTCGCCGTGCATGTGCAGGACGCCCGTGGACCCGGCCCGCTCGTGGAGCGGGTCGACGTTCTGGGTGCAGAGGAAGAGCCGCTCGCCGATGGCGCGCTGGAGTTGCGCCAGCGCGCGGTGGGCGGGATTCGGCTGGACCGCGCCTGCCTGCCTGCGCCGCTCGGAGTAGAAACGCCAGACGAGCAGCGGGTCGCGCTCGAAGGCCTCCGGCGTGGCGACGTCCTCGATGCGGTGCTGCTCCCAGAGGCCGCGGGAGCGCGGCTCTCCCGGAGGTCCGGAGTGACTCGTCCGGAAGGTCTCCACCCCGCTCTCCGCGCTGATGCCGGCGCCGGTGAGCACGAACACCCGCTCGCCCGGCCCCACGCGGAGCGGCGCGAACTCGTTCCCCGGCCCGATTTTCGGCAGCGGCACCATCTGGTGGATACAGAGTTGCGCGGCGCGCGCCCGCAGGCAAGGATCCGCCGCATGCAAGTGGCCGAACTGCGGCGCGAGCTGTCGCGCAGGAGATACGTGCGCACCCGCCTCCTGCGCACCGGCGCGCTGCGGATGGCCTACCTCGCCTACTCGCGCGCGCTCCTGCGCTGGTCCGAGATGTCCACGCCCAGGGCGGCCGCGTCCCTGCGCCGGCGGATCGAGGAGCTCTTCGACGCGGACTTCCGCGACGCCGACGCCGGCTTCTATCCTCGCGAGCTCATCGAGGGGCTCCCCTGGCGCGAGTACGCGCTGGCCTTCCCGCGCCTGCTCGCAGACCTGCCGCGCACGCGCTCGCGCATCGAGCGCGGCGACTTCCGCGAGCTGCCGGAGGACGCCCGCACCGGCCGCTACCCGCGCTACTACGCGCGCAACTTCCACTTCCAGAGCGAGGGCTACCTCGGCCACACCAGCGCCCAGCTCTACGACCTCCAGGTCGAGCTGCTCTTCGGCGGCACCGCCGACGCCATGCGGCGCAGGCTGCTCCCGCCGGTGGTCCGCTACGCCCACGCGCACGACGCCTGCGCGCGGCGACCGATTCGCATCCTCGACGTGGCCTGCGGCACCGGGCATTTCTTGCGCATGCTGGGCGCGGCCCTGCCCACCGAAGCCCGCTTCTTCGGCCTCGACCTCTCGCCGCACTACATCGCCCGCGCCCGCGAGGTGTTGCCGCGCGACATGGACGTCTCGCTCGTCTGCGACAACGCCGAGAAGCTGCCCTTCCAGGACGGCTCGTTCGACGTGGTGACGAGCGTGTTCCTGCTGCACGAGATCCCGGTGGAGGTGCGCGCCCGCGTGCTCTCCGAGGCGGCGCGGGTGCTCAAGCCCTCGGGGCTCGCGGTGGTGGCGGACAGCATCCAGCTCCGCGACGCTCCCGAGCTGGAGCGCGAGATCCTCGCCTTCCCCGACCGCTTCCACGAGCCCTACTACAAGAGCTACGTCGAGGACGACCTCGCCGCGCGCATGGCCGACGCGGGGCTGCGCGTCACCGGCTCCCAGCTCGCATTCCTCACCAAGCTGGTCACCGCCGAAAAGCCCTGAGCCTCCAGCGCCTGCAGCGCGCGGGCCCGCCTCGCCCAGCTGCGGGCGATCAACGCGATGGCCACCAGCAAGGGCACGATGAAGCCGAGCAGCACCAGCACGCCGATCTTCGCAGCCTTCACCTGGTCGGAGTCGGCGGCGCCGAAGCAGGTTGCGCAGGCGATCAGCATTCCGATCACAGGTACCTCACGTTCTTGAGCTTGCGCAGGAACCAGAGCCCGTAGAACAGGAGCGCCGCTGCCGCGGCAAAACCCAGCACGCAGAGCGCCAGCGTGCCGGCGCGCCCGGTGCGCATGTAGTCGGCCGCGGACCAGGCGCCGAAGCCCAGCGCGCAGAGCACCGAGACGGCGACGAAGAAGACGTGGAAGGCCTTCAGCGACATGAGTGCACCGCCGTCGACACTACGTGCCCGGCATCCCGGCGTGGTGCTCGAAAGAGGTCAGCGACGGCAGCAGCAGCACCAGCGCGAAGAAGAGCACCGTCAAGAGGAGCACCGCGTAGATGACCTTCCTCTCCGAGATGAGGTGCATGAACACCGACGCCACCAGCCCCGCCTTGATGCTGGCGATGATCAGCGCGATGGCGATGGCGAGCGGCCGCTCGAGGCGCAGGTAGCTCACCCCCACGGTGATGGCGGTGAGGCAGAGCAGCGCCACGAAGACCACGTAGTACCTGCCGAGGTGCTTCTTGAACTCCTCGGGGCTCTCGGAATGAGGCTGCGCGTGCAGCTCGGCCATGCTTGACCTCAGAGCAGGTAGAGGCTGGGGAAGAGGAAGATCCACACCAGGTCGACGAAGTGCCAGTAGAGGCCTGCGTTCTCCACCCGGTTGGTGAAATGCTCCGGATCGGTGTTCCAGAGCTTGCTCCCGGCGGTGAGCAGGTAGGTGTTGACGATGATGCCGCCGATGATGTGCAGGCCGTGCAGCCCGGTGAGGACGAAGTAGATGGCGAAGAAGTTGTCGTGCGAGGGGAAGTGGTCGTGGTGGAACTTGTCCGCGTACTCGAAGTACTTGACCACCAGGAACACGAGGGCGAGCAGGACGGTGAGGCCCATCCACATCTTGAATTTCGAGATGTTCCCCAGCTTGCACGAGGCCCAGGCGAGCACCATGGTGATGGAGCTGGTGATCAGCACCGCGGTGTTGAAGGTGCCGAGCGGGACGTTGAGGATCTCCGAGCTCAATCCGCCCTCGGGCGGCCAGTGCGGCGCGCCGGT
>DATDMU010000352.1:0-5656 GCA_036518615.1 Myxococcales bacterium | reverse complement strand
CGCGGGCGCCGACTACCGCGTGCGCATCTTCTGCCCCGGGCGCGAGTTGCCGTTCGCCGGGCATCCCACGCTGGGGAGTTGCCACGCCTGGCTCGAGGCGGGCGGGCGACCGCGCGGCGAGCTCATCGTGCAGGAGTGCGGTGTCGGGCTGGTGAAGCTCCGGCGCGACGGGGACCGGCTCGCCTTCGCCGCGCCGCCCTTGCGCAAGAGCGGTCCGCTGGCGGAGGCCGAGGTGGCGCGCGTGGCCCGCGGCCTCGGCGTCCCGCGCGAGGAGATCGTCGATCACGCCTGGTGCGACAACGGCCCGAACTGGTGCGCGGTCATGCTGAAGAGCGCCGCGCAGGTGCTGGCCTTGAAGCCCGACGGGGAGATCCTCGCGGGCATGGACGTCGGCGTGGTGGGCGCGCGCGGCGACGAGTGCGCCTTCGAGGTGCGGGCTTTCTTTCCCGGAAACAACGGCATCACCGAGGACCCGGTCACCGGAAGCCTCAACGCCGCGCTCGCGCAGTGGATGATCGGCGCCGGCCACGCGCCGCAGAGCTACGTGGTCAGCCAGGGCACCGCCCTCGGACGCGCCGGGCGCGTGCACGTGCAGCGGGATGACAAGGGGGAGACCTGGATCGGCGGCGCGTCGGTGACCTGCGTCGAGGGACAAGTCGCGATCTGAGGTTTGAGCCGAGGCTTCGAGTTCCCCGTCTGGCGCGAGACTTCGGACCAGGTTGCATCGACGCCGCGCAGAAGTCATATTACTTCGATGGCACTTTCCCGAAAGAAGGCGACCACCATCGCGCTCGAGCCGGCCATGGACGCGCTCCTTACGCGCGCAGCCGAGGAGCGGGGAGTGTCGCGGTCCGAGTTCATCCGGCAGCAACTGGCGTTGGTCCTGGAGCAATACCGCAGGCATCCGCGGCCCAGGGTGGCTGGAATCGTCCGTCGCCGCCTGCGCGAGCGCGGCGACGAAGCGGAGCTCTACGCCGACCGGCGCCGATGACCACCTCCGCACTGCTCTGCGATACCGGAGCGCTCCTCGATTACCTGGTCGCGAGCGCACCGGACCACCGCGCCTTCCGTGAGGCGATCGATGGAGCGCGAACCCGGTATGTCCCCGGCTTGGTGTTGGCGGAAGTCGATTACTTCCTCCGCAAGGAACGGAAGGCGATGGCCGCCCTGATTCGCGACCTCTCGCGCGGCGCGTTCACATATGCCGCCCCTACGCTCGCGATTCTGGATCGAGCGACGGAGATCGATCGTCAGTACGCCGACCTCGGTCTCGGCCTGGTAGACGCTTCCGTGGTCGCGCTGGCCGAAGAGCTCGGCGTGTACCGCGTTGCCACCCGCGACGTCCGCGACTTCAGCGCAGTCAGGACGCGCCGTGGAAGGCGCTTCGAACTGGTCGTACAACCCCGGCGACCGGACCGGGGCCGAGCCTGAGGTGATTCGCGCGATGCATCGTGGTTACACTCGTGACGACATGGACGAGACGGTACTGGCGGAGCAGGAAACACACCGGCGGACGCTCGAAGCGCTGGCGGACGCCGGTGACCTCGGCGATCACGAGCGCACCGGAACGAAGTGAAAGACAGCGCCCGCCGGATCTTCTGGCGCGGCTTGCGCCTGCGCTGCCCGCGCTGCGGCGACGGACCCGTCTTCCGGCGCTGGTGGACTTACACTGAATATACCCACTGCCCCCGCTGCAACCTGCATTACGACCCGCGCGGCGAGTCGCTCGCCTTCATGTACCTGAGCACCGCCTTCCTCACCGGGCTGATGTTCATCGTGCTCATCACCGTGCCGCCGCAGAACCTGGGCACCTACCGCATCGGCCTCATCGCCGGGGCGCTGGGCCTGTACGGAGCCACCATGCCGGTGCGCAAGGCCCTTGCCATCGCGCTGAACTACTTCAATTCTCGCTGACGTGTTCTGGCCGCGGTGGCTGTGGCTGCGCGCTCTGGGGCTGATCTTCCTGTCGGCCTTCTGGTCGCTCGCCTTCCAGATCACCGGCCTCAACGGCCCGCGCGGCATCCTCCCCGCCGGCGACTACCTCGCCGAAGTGCGCGGCGCGGTGGGCCTGGCGAAGGGCCTGTGGTACGCGCCCACCCTCTTCTGGCTCGGCTCCAGCGACGCGGCGCTCCTCGGGATCACGCTGCTGGGCGCCGCCGCCTCGGTGCTGCTCACGCTCAACCTCGCGCCCCGCGCCTGCATCGCGGTGGCCTTCGCCTGCTTCCTCTCCTTCGTGGGCAGCGCCCAGGACTTCGCCAGCTACCAGTCCGACGGCATGCTGCTGGAGGCGGCGTTCATCTCCTTCTTCCTCGCCCCGCGCGGGCTCCGTCCTGGCCTCGGCGCGCACGACCCGCCCTCGCGCTTCGCGCTCTACATGCTGCTCTGGGAGTGGTTCCGCATCTACTTCGAGTCCGGCGTGGTGAAGATCCTCTCCGGCGATCCGCAATGGCGCGCGCTCACCGCGATGGACCACTATTACGAGAACGGTCCGTTGCCGAGCTGGATTGGCTGGTACGTGCAGCAATGCCTGCCGCACGCCTTCCACGCCGCGACCGCCCTCCTCGTCTTCGTCCTGGAACTGGTGGTGGTCTGGCTCGCGCTCCTGCCGCGGCCCTTCCGCATCGCCTGCTTCTGCATCGTCACGCCGTTCCAGGCCGGAATCATCCTCACCGCCAATTACGCATTCCTCAATTACCTGGTGCTCTGCCTCGCCGTCTTGCTGCTCGACGACCGTTTCCTGAAATTGCGCGCGCCCGAGCCTGCCTGGAAGCGAACGCCCTGGCCTGCCCGGGTTGCACTCTCCGTCGTCCTCTACGCCACCATCGTCCTCATGCCCGGCCTTTCGCAGGCGGTGCCGCGGCCGCTGATGTGGCCCGCCACCGCGCTCGAGCCGCTGCGCATCGCCAACCGCTACGGCCTCTTCGCGGTGATGACCGAGGAGCGCTACGAGATCGAATTCCAGGGGTCGCGCGACGGCAAGAGCTGGACGCCGTATCCGTTCCGCTACAAGCCGCAGGACGTCATGGCCGCGCCGGGCGTCTACGCGCCCTACCAGCCCCGGTTCGACTGGAACCTGTGGTTCGCCTCGCTGGGCGACTGGCGCGCGAACACCTGGGTGGTTCGCGTGGAGTTGCAGCTCCTCGAGGGATCGCCCGAGGTGCTGCAGCTGTTCGCCGGCGACCCGTTCGCCGGACAGCCGCCCGAGCACGTCCGCTCCGTGAAATGGCGCTACCGCTTCACCACGCGAGAGGAGAAGAAGCGCACCGGCGCGTGGTGGCAGCGTGAAGAGGTGGGCCCATATGCCCCGGCGCTGAATTCAGACGCGGAGAGGATCGGACCTGATCCGCGGTAATACTGCTTCTGGCAGTGCGCCCGCCCCGACGGTACAGTCGACAGATGGAAGGCTTGCGCCGCGACGACATCGAACGGGCCCGCCGCACGACGCCGGCCGAGAAGGCGCGACAGGCCTTGGAGATCGCTGCGAGCAGCGGAATCGAGATCGAAGTGGTCGCCGCGGCAACGCCCGTCGAATTCGAGGGCGCCGGAAGTCTGCCCGCGAAGCTTGCGGCCCTGCTGGCCGAGACGGCGAATTCCTGAAAGAGCGAAGGCGAATCCTGCCGCCAGAGCGCGCATCCTTTGCACATGAAGGTCGCACTGCTCCTTCTCTTCGCCGCGTCCGCCGCCCGCGCGGAGCGGGCCTGGCAGGTGGAGCCCGGACAGGCGCTCGTCACCGTAGACGACGCGGCCTTCTCCGCCTTCTCGCATGGCGTCACCGGCACCCTGACCGAGCTGGACGACGGCCTCGTGCGGCTGGAGCTTCGGCTTCCCATCGCCTCGCTCACCACCGGCAACGCGCAGAAGGACCAGCGCGCCGTGCGCAGCGGCGAGGCCGTGTTCGAAGGCGTGGCGAAGGGCGGAGGCGACACGCTCCAGTTCGTCGGCACGCTCAACCTGCACGGGGTGTCGCGGCCGTTGCTCCTGAACGTGGCCGTCTCGCGCACGCCTGCGCGGCTCATCACGCACGCGGCGGTCGTCTTGCGCCTGCGCGACTTCGGGCTCGATCTCAAGTCCGACCAGACGCGTATCGAAGTGGACGCCGGGCTGCGGCGGCAAGGGGTGGTGGCATCGTCTCGCGGGTAGAATGACGTCGCTTGAGCACCGCCCTTCTCGCTCCCCTCGCGCCGGAGCAGGAAAAGCTCTCTCTCACGCCGGAGCGCCTGCTCCCGGGGCACCGGGTGCGCATGCTCTTCGGCGGCATCGACGCATATCCCGCCATGCTCGACGCCATCGCCACCGCCAAGAGCGACATCGCGCTGGAGACGTACATCTGGGCCAGCGACGACAACGGGCGCCGCTTCGTCGACGCGGTCTGCGTGAAAGCGCAGGAGGGCGTGCGGGTGCGCTGCGTGATCGACGGCGCGGGCTCGTTCGGCTTCTCCGGCGCCGACGTGGACCGGATGCGCGCCGCGGGCGTGCTGCTCTCCGTGTTCCACCCGGTGGGGCCCTGGCGCGCGCGCTGGGGCTGGCAAGTCCGCGATCACCGCAAGCTGCTCATCGTCGACTCGCGCGTGGCGTTCGCGGGGGGAATGAACCTGGGCGACGACTACGCGCCCAAGGCGTGGGGCGGCCGCGGCTGGAACGACGTGCACGCGCAGGTCGAAGGACCGGTGGTCGCCGACCTCCTCGCGCTCTTCGAGACGACCTGGCGCTACGCCTCTCCGGAGAACTGGGATCCCGACAGGGCGCTGCCCGCGGCGCGCCCACAAGCTCCGCAGATGGTGCCCATCCACGGGTCGCCCACGCGGGTGCAGGCGCTGTCGGTGGGCCGCCTGCGCGCGCGGCGGGCGGTGCAGCACCACTTCGAGCACGCCATGCTGGCGGCGCGCAAGCGCATCTGGATCGAGGCGGCATATTTCATTCCCAACCGCGCATTGCGAGGCGCGCTCAGGCGCGCGGCGCGAAGGGGCGTGGACGTGCGGGTGATCGTCCCGCGCTTCAACGACATCCCCGGCCTCGCGCACGCGTCGCAATACACCTGGGCGTCGCTGCTCAAGGCTGGCGTCGCCATCTTCGAGTGGCTGCCGGGGATGCTCCACGCCAAGACGCTGACCATCGACGGCGCGTGGAGCGCGGTGGGCTCGTACAACCTCGACTCGCGCAGCCTCCTCTACAACTGGGAGGTGACGCTGGAGGTGCTGGACGTGCGCGTGGCAGAGGAGCTGGACCAGAAGTTCCGCGACGACCTGGACCTCTGCGAGCGGGTGGACCCTCTGGAGTGGAAGAAGCGCGGGCTCTGGCAGCGGGTCCGCGAGCGCTTCTTCTACCTCTTCCGCGTGTGGCTGTAAGTGCGCGTGACTGCACGTTTTCCTTCGAGACGGCTTCCTCGAAGCCGCCCTTTCGCGGCATGCTCCGCATCCGATGACCGCGCGGAGATTCCTGCTCCTGCTCGCAGCCACTGGCGTGCTCGCTGCCGGAGGGTTGCAGTTCTGGTCCAGCGCGGCGCCCGCGACCGCGACGGCAACGGCGGCGGAGGCTCCCGCCGCAGCGCCCCCGCGCATCGATGCCGCGCAGATCGTCACCGGGCGGCTGCCCATGGAGCGGATGCCGGTCGAGATCGGCGATGCGCTCGAGCTGCAATCCGAGGAGATCGTCAAGA
>DATDMU010000351.1:0-5456 GCA_036518615.1 Myxococcales bacterium | reverse complement strand
CAGCGGCAGATGAACCGCAAGATGCCGCCGGGAAAGGGCTTCGGCACCCTGGGCGACCTGTTGCGCGCCAAGCTCGAGGAGCAGGCCGAGCAGTCCGACGAGGAGTGAGGGTCAGCGCGGGCAGTTGAGCAGGAGCGTCCGGAAGTCCTCCTCGGTGCGCGGCTCCTTGGGCTCGTTCACGCTGATGCCGCGGATCACGCCGCTTGCGTCGATGACGAAGGTGCCGCGCCTGGCGTAGCCCGTCTCGCCCATGAAGACGCCGTACTTCTGCGCCACGTTGCCCTTGGGATGGAAGTCGGAGAGGAGCGTCGCGTTGAGGCCGGCCTCGCGCTTGAACGCCTTGAGGCTCCACTTGTTGTCCACCGAGACGCCCACCACCGCCGCGTTCTGCCGCTCGTAGTCGGCCCGGTTCGCCGCCATCTCCTTGAGCTCCTGCGTGCAGATGGGCGAGAAGGCGGCGGGAAAGAAGACCAGCACCACGGTGCGGCCGCGAAAGCTGGAGAGACGGGTGGGCTTGCCCTCCTCGTCGAGGAGCTCGAAGTCCGGTGCGACGTCGCCGACCTGAAGCATCTTTCGGAAACCTCCGCGTTCGAATCTTCGCACGGTTGATGCTGCGGCCGGGGAAGGCAACCGGAGCAGGAGGGCGGGCGAGCGCCTGCCGCGTTCGCGCCGGGGCGCGCATGCGCCGGGCGGCCGTGGGCTTCCGCGGCGGCCACCGCGTCCCAAACTTGGGGTTCGGGGGTGTCGCAATGCGCTCGGATGCGAAGACGTTGCTGCGGCTGGGATACGGGTTGGTCCCCATCGTCGCGGGGGCGGACAAGTTCACCAATCTGTTGACCGACTGGGAGCAGTACCTGAGCCCCGAGGTCGAGCGCAGGCTTCCCGTGGACGGGCGCACCTTCATGCGGCTGGTGGGCCTGGTGGAGATCGCCGCGGGGCTTCTGGTCCTGCGGCGGCCGAGGGCCGGAGGCGTCCTGGTCGCGGGATGGCTGGGCGGCATCGTCGGCAATCTCCTCTCGATGGGCGGGTACCTCGACGTCGCGGCGCGCGATGCGCTGCTGGCGGTGGGCGCTCTCGCCATGGCGCGGATGCCCGACGAGTCGCAGAAGGCGCGGATGGCTGCCGGGGTCCTGCCGCGCCGCCAGATGCGCATCGATCCCGTGGGCACGGTGCCCCGATCCGTTCACTAGAAGCCGCCCTGCTGACGCGGGGTTGCGCCGCGGCTTGCACCTGAACGGATGTTTAGCTAGATCGACGGCGTGACCCTGCCGGCGCGCCGCCTTCCCAAAGACCTGCGTGCGCTCGAGGAGCTGCTGCGCGACGGGCAGGTGCGGCGCGCGCCGGCGCTCTCGCCGCACGCCCCGGCGGCGCTGCCCACCGGCTTTGCCCGGCTGGATGCGGCGCTGGGCGGCGGGCTCTCCCGCGGGCACCTGCACGAGATCACAGGTCCCCCCGGCGCCGGGGGGACGGCGCTCATGCGGCTCGCGCTCGCCTCGGCCACGCAGGCGGGGGAGAACTGCGCGCTGATCGATCCCGCGGACGCATTCGATCCGTCGCCCTGCGGCATCGAGCTTACGCGCCTGCTCTGGACGCGGCCCAAAGACAACGTGCAGGCGCTGCGCGCGGCGGAGATTGCGCTCGAGGCGCGCTTTGCGCTGGTGGCGCTGGACCTGGCCGACGTCTCGGTGCTGCCGCCGCCCCGGGCGCCCAGGGGCGTGGTGCAGGTGGTGCGGTTCGAGAAGCGGCCGCCTTCGCCCGGCGCATCGCCGTGGGCGCGGCTCGCCCGGCGGGCGGAAAAGCACGGCGGGGTGCTGCTCCTGCTCGCCCGCGCGCCGCAGGCGGGGACCTTCGCCGCGACCACCATCGAGCTCGAGCGCGGCCGCGCGCAGTGGGAGGGACGGCCGGGCGCGCCGGGCCGGTTGCTGCGCGGCGGGCAGGCGGTCGCCGCGGTGGCCCGGCACAAGCGCATGCCGCCCTCCGGCCCGCTGGACCTCACGCTTCCGCTGCGACCCCGGTGACCGCGCGCCATGCCGAAGATCGCCTGCCTGTGGGTCCCGGAGCTTTCCCTGGTCGCGGCCTTGCGCGCAGAGCCGGCGCTCTGCGCGCAGCCGGTCGCGGTGGTGCAGGCGGGGGTGGACCTGGGGGGCCGGGCGCACGTCCTCGGCAGGACGCCGCTCGCCGCAGGGGTGGAGCCGGGACAGACCCTGGCCGAGGCGCGCGCGCTCTGCCCGCACCTCGTGGTGCGGCAGGCGTCCGCCGAGCGGGAGCGGGCCGCGGCGCTGGCAGCGCGCGAGGCGGCGCTCTGCGTCTCTCCGCGCATCGAGGACACCGCGCCGGGGCTGATCCATGTCGACGCGGAAGGGTTGGAGTCGCTCTTCGGCGACGACCACGCCGTCGCGCGCGCGCTGGTCACTGCCGCGGAGCGCGTCGGCGTGCGGGCCGCGGTCGGGCTTTCCTCGGGCAAGGCGGCGGCGCGGCTCGCTGCGCGCGCGGCGGCGGCAGACCTCACGCTGGAAGCGACGAGGCACGGCGCGGGCGGCGGCGCGTTCCGGGTGGTTTCCCCCGAAGAGCAGCGCGACTTCCTCGCCGCGCTGCCGCTCCACGCGCTGGACCTGCCCGACGAGCTTCTCGTCTCGCTGCGCCGCTTCGGGCTGCAGACGCTCGGGGAGGTGGCGCTGCTTCCGCCCGGGCCGCTCGCCGCGCGCCTGGGCCACGAGGCGGCGCTGCTCTCGCGGCTGGCGCGCGGCGAGGACGCGAGCGCGCTGCAGGCGCGCGCCGAGCCGGAACGCTTCGAGGAAGGCGAGGAGCTGGACTGGGACGCCGCATCGGTAGAGCCGCTGCTCTTCGTCTGGAAGGGGCTGCTCGACCGGCTCGGGCAGCGGCTCGCGGCGCGCGGGCTGATGGCGCGCGAGCTTTATCTCCAGCTCCGCCTCGCCGACGGCTCCTGGGACGAGCGCGCGCTGGATCTGGCGGCGCCCACCCGCGAGGCGCCCGCGCTCCTGCAGCTCTTGCGCCTCTCGGTGGAATCGCAGCCGCCCCTCGCGGGTGTGCGCGCCGTGCGGCTGTCGGCGGTGCCCACGCGCGAGGTGCTGGAGCAGATGCCGCTCTTCGGCCGGCGCTCCGCCAGCCCCACCCAGCTCGCCGCGGCGGTGGCGCGGCTCGCCGCGCTGGCGGGGCCGGGCAGGGTGGGCAGCCCGCGCGCGCCGGACCGGTGGGCGCCCTTCGCGGCGGAATGCGGGAAGTTCGCGCCTCCGCCGCCTCCGCGCGTGGCGCTGCCGGCTGCGTGCGAGCTGTCCCTGGCCGCCCGCGCGCTGCGGCCGCCGCGCACCGCCGAGGTGCGCTGCGACGACGCGGGCGCGCCCATCCTGGTCATCGGCGAGGGCGCGCTGGGCGGACGGGTGGTGGCGAGCGCGGGCCCCTGGCGGACGGTGGCGGAATGGTGGACGCAGGCGCCCATCGCTCTCGATGCGTACGACCTGGAGCTTGCGGGCGGCCTGCTCATCCGCGCGGCGCGCGAGCTCTGCACGGGCGAGTGGCGGATCGAGGCGGTCTATGACTGAGAAGCGCCGCCCGCACGACGAGCGCTGTCCGATCGAGGCGGCCATCGAGGCGCGGCGGCCGCCCGAGGCGCGCCTCTCGCCCTTTCCCCAGGACGATCTCGTGGAGACGCCCGCGCCGCAGCCGTCGCTCGCCTCCTTCGCCGCGGCCCGCCTCCCGATGGTCGACGGGTCCTCGCCTCCCCCGCAGCGCGCGCGACGACATCCTGCCGCCTCCTGCGACTACGTCGAGCTGCACGCGCGCAGCGCCTTCTCGTTTTTGCGCGCCTCGTCGTTGCCGGAAGACCTGGCCCACGCCGCCGCCGCCAGAGGCCATGCCGTCTTCGGCCTCGCCGACGTGGGCGGCGTCTACGGCGCTCCCCGCTTCCACGCGGCCGCCCGGCGCGAAGGGGTGCGGCCGCTGGTGGGGGCGGAGCTGACGGTGGACGGCGGCGGCCGCGTGGCGCTGCTCTGCGAGGATCGGCACGGCTACAAGAACCTCTGCCGCCTGCTCACGCTGGGCCACGCGCGCGCCGGAAAGGAGGAGTGCCGCGTCGCCCCAGCGGAGCTGGCCGACCTTCGCCAGGGCCTGCTCGCGCTCAGCGCCGGCGCGCCCGCACAGCTCGCGCTGCTCGCCGATCATCTGGGCGTCGAGCGGCTCTTCGCCGAGGTGCAGCGCCATCTCGATGCCGAGGAAGAGCGCCAGAACCGCCGCCGCATCGACGCGGCCCGCGCGCGCGGCCTGCGCATCGTGGCCGCAGGCGGCATTCGCCACGCCGCGCCGGAAGGCAAGCCGCTCTTCGACGCGCTCACCTGCATCCGCCTCAAGACCACGCTGGATGCCGCCGGCAAAAGGCTCTCGCGCAACGCCGAGCGCCACGTGCGCCCGCCAGGCGAGATGGCCGCGCTCTTTTCCGATCTGCCCGAGGCGGTGCGCGCAACCCGCGAGATCGCCGCGCGCTGCGCCTATACGCTCGACGACCTCGGCTACCAGCTTCCCGAGCCGCAGTTCCTCCACGACACCTCGCTCGACGGCGAGCTGTGGCACCGCACCATGGAGGGGGCGCGCCGCCGCTACGGCGGGCCTTCCAGCCCGCGCTGGCCCAGGGCGGTGGCGCAGCTGGAGCGCGAGCTGGCGTTGATCGCGAAGCTGGGGCTCGGCGGCTACTTCCTCATCGTCCACGACATGGTGCTGTTCTGCGCGAGGGAGAAGGTGCTGGTGCAGGGCCGCGGCTCGGCGGCCAACAGCGCGGTCTGCTACGCGCTGGGCATCACCGCGGTGGACCCGGTGGGCATGAACCTCCTCTTCGAGCGCTTCCTCTCCGAGGAGCGCACCGATTCCACCGGCCACAAGGCCTGGCCGGACATCGACCTCGATCTCCCCAGCGGCGACCAGCGCGAGAAGGTCATCCAGCACGTCTACCAGCGCTACGGCGCGGCCGGCGCCGCCATGACCGCCAACGTGATCACCTACCGCGCGCGCTCCGCCTCGAGGGAGATGGGCAAGGTGCTGGGGCTGCCGCAGGAGGAGCTGGACCGGCTTTCCAGGCTGCTTCCGCACTTCGAGTTCACCACCGGCCACGACGCGCTCCAGAACCGCGCCCGCGAGGCGGGGCTGGCCACCGGCGATCGCAGGGTGGCGCTCTATCTGCAGCTCTGCCAGGAGGTTGCCGGGCTGCCGCGGCACCTCGGCCAGCACTCCGGCGGCATGATCATCGCGCGCGGCCGGCTCGACGAGATCGTTCCGCTCGAGCCCGCCTCGATGCCGGGGCGGGTGGTGGTGCAGTGGGACAAGGACGACTGCGCGGAGCTGGGCATCATCAAGATCGACCTGCTCGGGCTGGGGATGATGGCGGTGCTGGAAGAGGCGCTTCCGCTGGTGCGCGCGCACGAAGGCGTCGAGCTGGACCTGGCGCAGCT
>DATDMU010000350.1:0-8661 GCA_036518615.1 Myxococcales bacterium | reverse complement strand
GAGGGCTGGAAGCCCGAAGAGGCCGTCGAGCTCGCCCTCGTGCTGCGGCCGCTTCGGCTCGAGCAGCACCACCTCGGCGCCCTGCGCGCGCAGGCGCCCCGCCAGCGCCTCGGCCACCCCGCCCGCGTCCGGCATCACGGCGACTCGCGAGAGCTTGACGCCGGTGTCCTTGCACGCGGCGATGGGCGGTCGCAGCACCGGGACGGGAACGCGCCGTGGGAATGCGACCGATGCGGCGGGCTCCGGCGCGGCCGTGGTCCGTGCAGGCGCAGCGGTCTTGCCGGCCGCGTCCGGACGGCGCTCCTCGACGAAGCGGATCACGTGCCGCACGGTGGGGAAGTCGCGCAGCTTGACCTGCGCGTCGCGGGGGATTCCGTAGGCCTCGCGGACCGCGGCGAACGTCTCCGCCTGCTTGACGGTATCGACGCCGAGGTCGGCCTCCAGGTCGAGATCGAGGTCGAGCATCTCCTTCGGATACCCGGTCTTCGCTGCGAGGATCTCCAGCACCTTTCCGGTCACCTCGTCGTGCGCGCTGTCGGCCGGAGGTGCCGCCTCCACCGCCGGCGGCGGCGCGGGTGCGACGGCCGGCTCCGCAGTCGCGGCCGCTGCGGGGCGCAGGTCCGGCTTGCGGTCGTAGACGAATCCGATCACGTGCCGCAGCGTGGGGAAGTCGCGCAGCTTGAGCTGGGCATCGCGCTCGATTCCGTATGCCTCGCGCACCGCGGCGAAGGTCTCCGCCTGCTTCACCGTATCGACGCCCAGATCCGCCTCGAGATCGAGGTCGAGATCGAGCATCTCCTTGGGGTAGCCCGTCTTGGCGGCGATGATCTCCAGCACCTTTGCGGCCACCTCGTCCTCGGCGACAACCGGGGCCGGTGCTGCGGGCGCGGCCAGCGGGGCCGGCGCCGGGGGGGGCACGGGGGCCGCCACCTGGCCCGCCCGCAGCTCCGGCTTGCGGTCGTAGACGAATCCGATCACGTGCCGCAGCGTGGGGAAGTCGCGCAGCTTGAGCTGCGCATCTCGCGCGATTCCGTACGCCTCGCGCACCGCCGCGAAGGTCTCCGCCTGTTTCACCGTATCGACGCCCAGATCCGCCTCGAGATCGAGGTCCAGATCGAGCATCTCCTTTGGATAGCCGGTCTTCGCCGCGATGATCTCCAGGACCTTCTGCTCCACACCGGCCGCCTCCGGCTGCGCCGGCAGCGGCTTTTCGGCTTCCGCCGGCAGCGGCGGTCGGGCTTCGGCCTTCGGCGCGTCGGCGGGCTTCGGCGCTTCCACAGGCTTCGGCCTCGCCGCCTCGGTCCGCGGCTCGGGCGCAGGGACCACGCCGTCGTGGACGCGCAGGATGTGCTTCTCCACTTCCAGCTTCGGCTGCGCCTGCCCGCTCGCGCGCGCGAGCCACTCCGCGAACCTCGCGCGATCGACGAGCCGCCCTTCGTATCCGAGCTGCTCGGGCGGACGGCGATTGGCCGGCCCGCGGCGCGTCAGCGTCATCGCGATCTGCGAGCCGAATCCGGCCGCCAGCCGCAGCGCGAACTCCGGCTTCTGCAGCCCGCCGCGCGAGAGGTTGAGCTTGCCCAGCTCCGGGTCCGGCTCCTTGAAGTTGGGGATGGGCGGCACGATGCCGGTCTCCAGCGCCTTGAGCGCCACCACGTCCTCGACGCCCACCGCCATCGGGTGGCCGGTGAATCCCTTGGTGTTGGCCACCACGATGCGGTCCGCGTCGGCCCCGAACACCTGCCGCAGCGCATGCACTTCGGCGGATGCGCTGCCGCCGCGCGCGGGCGTGTACGTCTCGTGGGAGAGGAAGACCATGCTGCGCGCCATCTCCGCGCGGGAAACGCCGTGCTTCTCCTCCGCGCCCGCCACCAGGCGCTCCATGGTGCCCGCGATGTGCTCGACGTCGAGCCGGGTGCCGTGGAAGGCGCTGTTCGCCGACTCCGCGCCCAGCACCTCGGCGATGGGCGATAGCCCGCGCTCGCGGGCCGCGTCCGCGCTCTCCACCACCAAGGCGGCAGCGCCCATGCCGACGATCATGCCGTGCCGCCGGCGGTCGAACGGCGTGGCCGCGGCCTCCACGTCGTCGTCCGTCGCGGCGGCGCCGCTGGCGAGGAAGCCCGCCCCCACCCATTCCATCAGGTGGTCGGAAGTGACGTCGTCGCCCGCCACCACGATGACGCGGCGGCAGCGTCCGGCGCGGATCCAGTCTTCGGCCAGGCCGAGGGCGAGCGTGGTGCTGGCGCAGGCGGAGTTGACCTGCGTGTTGGGCCCGCGCGCGCCGATCAGCTCGGCGAACTGCGAGTGGCCCATGGAGAGCACGCGCAGGAGGAAGCGCCGATCGAAGGCATACGGCTCGCGCTCGATGGCGCCCTTCAGCTCGGCGATGCGCAGCTCGATCTGCGGCCGCACCTGGTCGCCCGCCGCGCAGTCCGCGAGCAGGCTCTCGGCGCGCGCCAGCTCCTCGCGGCGGGCGCGGTCGCGATGGTACGCGGCGGAGATCTGCGCGAAGGAGTCGAGGCCGGGAAACGCCGACGCGAAGATCACGCCGGTGTCGTCGCGCAGCTCCTCGGGCAACAGATACCGATCGGGCAGTCGCGTGCCCCGCGAGGTGGTCTTCCAGCGCATCACCAGCGGAATGCCGGCGTCGCGCAAAGCCGTCAGGCCCGCCCCGATGGCGAGCGAGGTGGTGCGGTCGAAGGCGGCCACGCGGTCTTCGGGAAGGCCGAACTCCCTCGCCAGATCGAGCGCGGCTCCGCGCGCAGCGAGCTTGATCACCTCGCTCTGGTCGGCGATGGCCTGCATCGAGCCGGAGCCGTCCTCGCCCTTGACGACGCGGACGATGTGCTTGTCCAGCATCGCCTTGCGGAAGCGCGAGGGGATGAGGTCGATGAGCTGCTCGCCGCGCAGGATCCGCCCGACGTTCCCCTCGTCGAAGATGGGGCCGCCGCCGGGCAGGCCCAGGGCGGCGCCGGTGATCACCGCCGCCTCGGCGGGCGGAGCCGCGACTTCGGCGGGCGCGCGGGGGCGGATGTCCGGTTCGACCTCGCCCTCGCCGTTGCCCAGGCCCTTGGCGTACAGGCCGGCCAGGGCCTGGTTGAAGGCGACCGCGTCCTCCTGCTTCGGATGGTTGGTGCCGAGAGCCACCACGTCGTCGCCGAGCGCGTCCTCGACGAAGCCCTGCAGCGCCCGCTTCGGTCCCACCTCGACGAAGACGCGCGCGCCTTTGGCGTAGAGCGTCTCCAGTCCCTTCACGAACTGCACCGGCGAGGCCACCTGCGCGGCGAGGATGTCGAGCATCTCCTCGCGATCCGAGGGGTACAGCTCGCCGTTGACGTTCGCGATCACCGGAAGCTGGGGAGCGCAGAGCCGCAGCCGCTGGAGCACGCGGCGCAGCGGCTCGCTCGCGGGAGCGACGATGCGGCTGTGGAAGGCGTGGCTCACCGGGAGCTTGATCGCGCCGTGGCCCAGCTTCGCCAGCTCGTCGACGGCCTCGGCCACCGCCTGCGTCTCGCCGCCGACCACCACCTGCTTGCGGCTGTTGAAATTGGCGATGACGGCATAGCCCTTGACCCGCGCGAGCACGCTCTCCACCACTTCGGGAGGAGCGGACACCGCGGCCATGGCGCCGTTGTCCTTCACCGATACCCGCGACATCTCGCGGCCGCGCGCGCTCACCGCCTCCAGCGCGTCGGCAAAGGGAAGGGCGCCCGCGCAGACCAGCGCCGCATACTCCCCGAGGCTGTGGCCCATGACGAAATCGGGCTGGACGCCGTACTGGCCGAGCAGCCGCGCCAGCGCGACGTCCACCGTGAGCACGGCGGGCTGCGTGATGGCGGTCTGCTTGAGCGCCTCCTCCGCGCTCGCGTCGCCGGCCTCGGCGAAGATGTAGGCGCTGAGCGGCTTGTCGAGGAGCGCGGCCATGGCGGCGTCCGCTTCCGCAAAGGTCTCGCGCACGATCGGCTCGCTCTCGCACAGCGCACGCAGCATGCCGACGTACTGGGAGCCCTGGCCGGTGCAGAGGAAGGCGACCTTCGGCGCGGGGCCGCTGCCGTGGAAGACGCCCTGCTTGCGGAGCAGCTTCCAGGCGCGCTGGTCGTTCGACTGCAGCGCCTGCGCGGCCTTGGCCGCCTTCTCTCTCAGCTCCGCCGGATTGGCGTAGTCGATGGCCACGCGCTCCTGCGCGGCCAGATCGGCCTTGCGCGGCGCGCGCGGGGGCATGGCTTCCACCTTCTGCAGCTTCGCGATCAGCGCGGCCACGCTCTCCGCGCCGGCGACCGCGAGCCCGCGAAGAGGCGCCTTGGCGGTCTGTGGCAGTGCCGGCACCTGGACCGGATGCTTGCGCGAGAGCCGCCCCGGCTCGTGCTCCTCGAGCACGACGTGGAAGTTGGTGCCGCCGAATCCGAACGCGCTCAGCGCGGCCCGGCGCGGCTCGCCGTTGGGCCGGGGGAAGTCGCCCAGCTCGCGCTGGACGCGGAAGGGCGAATGCCCGAAATCGATCCCCGGATTCGGCCGCTCGAAGTGCAAGCTGGGCGGGATGAGCTTGTCGTGCAGCGCGAAGGCAACCTTGAGCAGGCCCGCCGCTCCCGCCGCGGCCTTGAGGTGGCCGAGGTTGGACTTCACCGATCCGAGTGCGATGGGTCCCTTGCCGCCGAACGTCTCGGTGAGGCTCTGCACCTCGACCACGTCGCCCACCTTCGTCGAGGTGCCGTGTCCCTCCACCATGCCGCAGGTCGAGGGATGCAGGCCCGCGGCCTTCCAGGCGCGCTCGATGGCGAGCTTCTGGCCGGCGGGATTGGGCGCGGTGAGGCCCTTGCCCTTGCCGTCGCTGGAGGCGCCGATGCCGCGGACGACCGCGTAGACCTTGTCGCCGTCCCGCTCCGCGTCCGCGAGCCGCTTGAGCAGGAAGAGGGCGGCGCCCTCGCCCATGACGAAGCCGTCCGCGCCGTCTGCGTACGGCCGCGAGCCGGTGGCGGAGAGGGCGCCAATCTTGCAGAACTTCACGTACGCGTTCACGCCCATGTTGCGGTCGATGCCGCCGCAGAGCGCCGCGTCGAACTCGCCCTCGATCAGGCCGTCCGCCGCCGCGCCGAGCGCCGCCAGGCTGGAGGCGCAGGCTGCGTCCACGGTGTAGTTCGGGCCGTGCAGATCGAAGAGGTTCGCCACCCTGCCGGCGAGGCAGTTGGACAGCTCGCCGGGCATGCTGTCCTCGGTGATGCCGGGCAACCGCGCGCCGAAGGCCGTGCGCGCGTCGCGCTCGATCGCGGCGCGGACGCTTTCGGGAAGCTCGGCGAAGCTGCGCGCGCCCGCCAGCGCCCTGGCGAACTCGGGGAAGAGGATGCGCAGCGTGGTGAAGAGATGGCGCTCTCCCGCCATGGCGTTGCCGAAGATGACCGCGGTGCGTTGCCGATCGATGGCCTTGCCGTAGTCGAGCAGGGCGGCGCGGGCGCAGGCGATGGCCCACTTCTGCCCGTCGTCCATGGCGTCCGCCACCTTGGGGGGGATGGGCAGCTTCCAGCGGACCGGATCGAAATCCCAATCCTTCACCCAGCCGCCGATCTTCGAGTAGGTGCGATCGGGTGCTGCGGGATCGGCGTTCCAGTAGAGCGCCGGGTCCCAGCGATCCTTCGGCACTTCGCTGATGCTGTCCTTGCCGGCCTTGAGATTGGCCCAGAACGCGGCCGCATCCTTCGCGTCGGGCAGGATGGCCCCCACGCCCACGATGGCGATTGCCCTGTCTTCGGCAAAGCTCATTTGACCTTCTCCTCAAGCAGCTTTCTGCACGGCCTCGCGCCCGTAGAGGGCGTCGGCCACCGCGTTCATGTCCTGGATGAGTCCCGCCTGCGCGGCCTGGATCCCGGGCAGCCGCAGGGCGGCCGGAAGGTCCTTTGCCGCGAAATCCGCCAGCCATTGAATTCCGCCATTGGCGACCTTCAACGCGGCCTCGCGCGCGAAGATGCGCGACGCCGCGGCCAGCGCTGCGGGGCCGAACCGCGCATCGCCCTTCTCCGGCAAGGGCAGCGCCGCGCGTCGTGCGAGCGCCGCGGCTCCCTCCGCGACGGAGACCAGCTCTCCCAGCCGCAAGAGCACGTGCTGGTGGCGCGTCAGGCGCGCGACCCGGGCGCGCTCGAACAGCTCGCCCAGCGACTCCAGCGCGAGCGCCGCGATGGCCGCGCCCGACTGCTGCGGCAGCTCGCGAAGCTTCTGCGCCTCCTCCCTGAAGATCGCGCCGCGCGTCTTGAGGTGCTGCTGCCAGAAGTCGCGCGCCACCGTCATCTCGAGGATCTCCGAGGTGCCCTCGTAGATGGTGGTGATGCGCGCGTCGCGGCGGATCTTCTCCACCATGTACTCGCGCGTGTACCCGTAACCGCCCAGCGCCTGGATGGCCGCGTCGGCCGCCGCGATGGCCGCTTCCGAAGCCAGGTACTTGGCGATGGCGCCCTCGGTGTTGAGGTTCTTCTCGCCCAGGTCGAGCCGGTACGAGGCCTCCTCCACCACCGCGCGCGCCGCCTCCAGCCGGACGGCGTGCGGGACGACGAGCTTGTGCGTGTAGCCCTGCTTCTCCGAGAGCGGCCCGCCGCCCTGGATGCGGGTCAGCGAGTACGCCATCGCCTTGTCCAATGCGCTCCAGCCGGCGCCCAGGGCGAAGGCCGCGACCATCAGCCGCGTGTAGCCGAAGACCGCCTGCGCCTGGTTGAGGCCCTGTCCCTCGACGAGCCCGACCAGGTGGTCGGCGGGAACCTCCACGTCCTCGAGCGAGAGCGCGGCGGTGTTGCTGAGCCGGATGCCGTGCTTGTCTTCCGGCTTGCCCGCGCTGAAGCCCTTCGTTCCGCGCTCGACGATGAACCAGCTCGGCCCGCCGGGAGCGTTGGCGAGGATGGTGAGGAAGGAGGCGTAGCCGCCATTGGAGATCCATTGCTTTGCGCCGTTGAGGCGGTAGCCGGCGATCTTGCCGTCCTTCTCCACGCGCGCCGCGGTCGTCCGCAGGAGCGACAGATCGCTGCCCGCGGCGGGCTCGGTGGCGCCGTACGCCACCATGATTCCTTCGTCGGCGATGCGGGTGAGCCAGCGCTGTTTCTGCTCCGCCGTGCCGCCGACGAAGAGCGGCTCGCTGCCCAGGAAGGTGGCGAAGAGCGCGGTGGCGACGCCCACGTCGATGCGGCCCATCCGCTCGCAGAGGCGGTAGAGATCGAAGCTGCCCGCGCCCATGCCGTGCAGGTCTTCGGGCAGGAAGAAGAGCTGGATGCCCAGCTCCGGCCCGCACATCCGCTTCACGATCTCTTCGGGAAACTCGTCGCGCGCGTCGAGCTCGAGGAGCTTCGAGTCGGGAAGCCACCGTTTCGCGAACTCATCCAGGGCGGCGAGAGCCGCCAAGAGCGTGTCCTTTTCCAGCCCGGCCATTTTTGCGCTCCTCGCAATCTCAAGTGCTGAAGCAAATGGAGGTCCAACCCGTTCCGGGTGCCTGCGGCGCAGCGGCGAGCAGCAGGACGTGCGTGGCGATGCGGACGCCGCATCTGTCGCGCGGCCCGCAAGTCGTGCGCGGCCGGCCGCGGGACGGCGCGCGAATTGCTCGGGGCCTTCGCAGGGGTTAGCCTCCCGTTCCCGAGACGCGCCTGGAGAGTCGATGGCGGAGTCCTTGTCGGACCACGGGCAGCGGGGAGACCAGGTCCCGGCACAGTCGCCGCCGACGCTGTGGCAACGCGTCGCGCGGGGCCTGCTCCTGCTGTTCGGGTGGCGCGTGGACATCCGCTGGCCGCCGGCGCCGAAGGCGGTGGTCGTCGTCTATCCGCACACGTCGAACTGGGACTTCGTGGTCGGCATCCTCGGCCGCGCCGCCGCGGGGCTGCCGCTGAGCTGGATGGCCAAGGACACGCTCTTCCGCTGGCCCTTCGGCGCGTTCTTTCGCAAGCTGGGCGGCATTCCGGTGAACCGCCGGGAGCGCAAGGGCGCCGTCGCGCAGATGCAGGCCGACTTCGCGCGGCGGCCCTGGCTGTGGCTGGTGATCGCGCCGGAGGGGACGCGCGGGTTCACGCCCCACTGGAAGTCGGGCTTCTACCATCTCGCCTGCGCGGCAGGAGTTCCGCTCGGGCTCGGCTATCTCGACTACGGCCGGCGCGTCGTCGGCATCGCCGACTGGATCACGCTCTCTGGCGACCCGGAGCAGGACCTCGCGCGGCTGCGCGCGTTCTATGCGGACAAAAAGGCGCTGAAGCCGGCGCAGGCGGGCGCGATCCGTTTCCGCGAATGACGGCTCATTCCGCCGCGCGGCGGCGCTCTCACGCCGTCGCGATGCTCGCTCGCGCCAGGTCGCACTCCGCGCAGCCCTCGGCAGCGGGGCAGAGGAAGACGAGCGGGTCTGCCCGCAGCCGCCGCAACGCCTCGCGCACGACGTCCTGCGACTCCGCGAGCCGCGCGTGGGCATGGCCCACCTCGCCCTCGCGCTGCAGCCCCGCCTCCAATGCTCCGGCCTCCGGCCTCCGCCCGAGCGCCGGCAGAGCCGTCGCTCTCCCGCGCAGCCACTCGTCCATCTGCTCGAAGCGGCGGCAGCAATGGTCGGTTTCGGCGATGGGGATGGTCCGCGCCTCGCCGTCCACCATCACCACGCAGGGATGCTCGACGGAGTAGGGGACCTTGGCGAGCGCCTCCGCCAGGTGCAGCGTGGTG
>DATDMU010000349.1:0-4715 GCA_036518615.1 Myxococcales bacterium | reverse complement strand
GCCCCGTACTGCGGCGCCGAGGCGATCGGCGGCAGCACCGCCTGGGGCGGCAGCGCCGCCGGCGTCACCTGCGCGACCTTGGTCGCTTCCGGCTGCGGCTTCTCGGCAGGGCCGCTCGCCTGCGCCGCCGCCAGCAGCAGGGCCGCGAGGACCGGCGTCATTGGCCACCGCCGAAGTACCAGGCCAGCCCGAGCCGCAACGTCCAGAAGCCCATCGCCTTCGTCTCCCGCGCGCCGTCCACCACCACCTTCTCCGCGTAGAGGTTTCCGCCCACCCGCGCGGTCAGGGCCACGTCCTCGCCCAGGAACACGCGCTGGCCGATGCCGGCGGCGATCATCGGCCGGACCCCGCGCGTCGCGTCGGTCTCCGTCCACGCGGCGCCGAGGCCTGCGTCGAGAAACGTCTCGAAGTGCACCAGCGCGTCGCCGGGCAGCGCCACCTTGCCGTAGAGCGGCGCGATGGAGGCGAATGCCCCGAGCGTCATCCGCGCCCGCGACTCCACGATGCGCGCGTGCAGCTCGCGCTTGGCGATCACCAGCTCTTCGGTGGCCCAGGAGCCGAGGCCGTTGCCGTCGAGCCCGATGGAGAGACCCTCCCGCAGGTGCCACATGGCGCGCATCCCCGCGCCCCAGCGCTGCAGGTACGGGTCGGCGATGCTCATCTCGCCGTAGGGCTGCAGCTCCAGCCGGTGCGCCTGGCGGAGCGGGCGCTTCTGGACCGCGGTGATGGTGTCGCCGGCGCCCTCCTCGGCGCGCGAGGCCGCGGCGAGGAGCAGGACCAGGCATGGGAACCAGATGCGCATGGCGCCGCAAACATGATGGTCACCCGTCAGCCGGGCAACCCCTTGCGGCGGCGGGCCGGGGAACCAACTTTCCCTCGACATGCCTGCCTTCCGAACAGTCCTGCTATCGACAGTCGTCCTGCTCTCCGCCTGTGCGCGCACGGATCTGGGCGCGCCCTGTCATGTGGAGAACGCGGCGGGGGCGGAGATCATCCCGCAGCCGGGCAGGCAGTATCTCTACCTCGGCTCGAGCGAGTGCGAGAGCTTCGCCTGCCTCGCCATGGCGGGCGCGAGCAGCGGCTTCTGCTCGCAATCGTGCAGCGGACCGGGGGGAAGCTGCCCGTCCGGCCTGACCTGCACGCAGCTCGCCATCAACCAGCAGTACCTCGACACGATGAAGGCCCGCCTTCCGCCGGACCGCTACGCCCAGCTCTTCAGCCAGATGGGCTCGACCTTCTATTGCGTGCGCTCGCAGTAGGGTAAGGTTGGGCGCATGCGGCGCCTTCTCATCGGCCTGTTCTGCCTCGCTGCCTGCCACGGCGGCGAGGCGGAGGCGAAGAAGAACGTGGTGTCACCGTCCGGATTGCCGATGGGCGCGGTGCGATTCGAGACGCCGCGCGGTCCCTGGGTGGTCAAGGTGGAGATCGCCGCCACCCCGCAGGCGGAGGGCCGCGGGCTCATGTTCCGGCGGTCGCTGGAGCCGGACTCGGGCATGGTCTTCCTCTTCAAGACCGACGAGGACCGCGCCTTCTGGATGCACAACACGCTCATCCCGCTGGACATGATCTTCCTCGACGCCGCGCGCACCGTGGTGGGCGTCGTCGCCAACGCCCCGCCGCAGACCGACGATCCGCGGCGCACCGGCAAGCCGTCGCGCTACGTGGTGGAGGTGGCCGGCGGCGAGGCGGCGGTGCACGCGGTCGGACCGGGGACGCGGGCGGTCTTCATCGACATCCCCGAGTGATCTCACCGCCGCAGCAGTCCCTGGGTCACCTCTTCGCCGAGGCTCTCGGTCATCATGCGCTGCACCAGCTCGGCGAGCTCGCGCTGCGCCGCGGCGTCGGCAAATACGAAGCGGATGCCCATGCCCGCCTCGGCGCCGCGCTGCTGCGCATCGCCCGGCGTGAGGATCCAGGCCACCTCGCCCTCCAGCATGAGCGGGTCGGAGAGCGCCGGCAGGGCGAAGGCGAACTGGCAGCGCGAGCCCACCGGCAGCGGCCGCGCCGTCTTGATGAAGGTGCCGCCCCGGGAGATGTTTTTCGTATAGTCGGCGAAGAACGAGTTCATGCGCTCGTAGTCCACGCGCAGCCGCACCGGCGCGCGCTGGCCCTGGCGCTGATCGGAGTCGGGCATCGCGGACCAGTCTGACAGCACGGGCGCCATCGGGGCAAGGACCGGTCCCCGCCTCTACCTCGCGCTCCTCGCCGTCCTTTCGCTCGCCGCCTGCCTGCTGCCGCTCGCCGACCACCTCGGCTACGAGCTGTGCGAGATGGTCGCGCTGGCGGCCGGCCTCTTCGGCGGAGCTCAGGGAATCGCGGCGGCGCGGGCGGAGCGCGAGTCGTCTACCCGGGCGCTCTCCCGCGCGCTCTGGTTCTCGCTCTGGGCGCTCGCCATTCCGCTCTGCATCATCCTGCTGAACGGCCTGCGGCGGCCGGCCTGCGATCCGCTGGGAGCCTTCCCCCTCTACCTGGCGCTGGCGGTCCCCTCCGCCGCGCTGGCTGCCACCCTGGGCGTCGCCTGCGGCTTTCTCGCCCCCCGCCGCGCGGGCTGGCTCTATGCGCTGGTGTTCGCGGCCTCGCTGGCGGTGGCGCTGCTGCCGGTCGCGCAAGGTCCCCAGGTCTTCGTCTTCCATCATCTGGGCGGCATGTATCCGGGGCCGATCTACGACGAGGCGATCACGGCGTCGCGGGCGCTCTGGCTCTTCCGCGGCTGCACGCTGGCGTACGCCGGGGCCTGCGCCGGCATCGCGCTGCTCGCGGGCCCTCCGCGGCCGCGCAGGCGCGGCGCGGTGGCGCTGATCTTCTGCGGAGGCGTGGCGGTGTGGATGTCGCTCCAGGCCGAGCACCTGCACTGGAAGGCCAGCCGCTCGCAGCTCGACGCGGAGCTGGGCGGCACCGTCGAGACCGAAAATCTGATCTTGCACTTCCCGCGGGAGAAGAAGGACGCCGAGCGCGCCCTGCTGGCGAAGGACGCGGAGGTGGACCTCCGCGCCGCGGCGGCGTTCTTCGCGCTGACCCCGAAGGGCAAGATCGACGTGTACCTCTACCGATCGGCGGAGGAGAAGCGCACGCTCATCGGCGCGGCGGAGACCAGCTTCACCAAGCCGTGGCTGCGGCAGATCCACACCAACGACGCTCCCGCGCCCCATCCCATCCTCCGCCACGAGCTGGTGCACGCGGTGGGAGCGCAGATCGCCACCGGCCCGTGGCGCGTCCCCGGCGGCCTGTTCCCGCAGATGGCGCTGGTGGAAGGCGTGGCGGTGGCCGGCGACTGGCCGCCGGGCGAGTTCACGCTGCACGAGGAGGCGCGGGCGCTCAAGGACCTGCGCCTGCTGCCCGACCTCTTGCGCCTCTTCCGGCCCGGGCTCTTCTACGCGGAATCCGGCGTGCGCGCCTACACCGCGGCGGGCTCTTTCCTGCGCTGGGCCTGGGAAGCGCGCGGGCCGCAATGGATTGCGCGCCTCTATGCGACCTCGGCGGCGAGCGAGCTGCTCCCCCTCGTCCCCGACTACCTGCGTTTCCTCGACGGCCTTGCCGAGCCGCCCCGCGCCGTGGCGCTGGCCTCGCAGCAGTACTCGGCGCCCTCCATCGTTCGCAAGCGCTGCCCGCACGAGGTGGCCGCGCTGCAGCGCGAGGCCATCGCGGCGCGCGACCCGCGGCGATCGGCGGAGCTGTGGGCGAAGTGCGTGGCGATGACCCCCGACGATCCCGCGCTGCTGGTCGCGCTGCGCCGCGCGCAGCTCGCCGCCCGGGACGAGGGCGCGGCCGAGGAGACGCTGGCGCTGGCGCTCGCGCACCGCAAGCTGTCGCAGCCCTTGCGGGCGCAGCTCCTCGTCGACGCGGGCGACACGGCGTGGAAGGCGGGAGACGCGGCGCAGGCGCAGGCCCGGTACGACGAAGCTTCCCGCCTGCCCTTGTCCGAGGCGGCCGAGCGCGGCCTCGAGGTCCGGCTCCGCGCGCTGCGCGACCCGCCTTCGTGGCCGGCGTTGCGGCCGCTGCTCGCCGAGGGGAACAATGCCCCCGAGGTCCTGCTCCACATCCGCGATCTCGATCTGTCGCGGCCGCGCGACGGGCTTGCGGCGTACCTCCTCGCCAAGCAGATGCAGAATCGCGGCGCCTGGCCCGAGTGCGCCTCCTTCGCCGCCAGCGCCCTGTCGCGGGAGCTTCCCGGGCGGCTCTTCGTGCAGGAAGCGCTGCGCATGCGCGGCATCGCCGCCTGGCACGTCGGCGACCGCGCCACGGCGCTGGCGGCTTTCGGCGCGCTGGGCAAGGACGCCCCGCCGGGCCGCGCGCTGGAAGTGCGGCGCTGGCTCGACCGATTCGAATGAGCGCCGGCTAGACGACTTCCATCGAGGCCGCCTTGCCGGCGAAGAGCTCCTGGTTGCCGGCAGGGCGCACGCCGCGGATGTTCACCTCGAAGAAGAGCCGTTCTCCGGCGAGCGGATGGTTCAGGTCCACCACCACCATGTCCTCCTTCACCTCGCGGACGGTGATGGGGTAGCTCTGCCCGCCGCTCGCGCGCGCGTAGAGGCACAATCCCTGCTCGAGCTTCACGTCGTCCGGGAAGAGCGTCTTCGGCAGCGAGACGACGTTGTCGTCCTTGCGCTCGCCGTAGGCGTCCTCCGCCGGGATGCTGAACGCGGCCTGCTCGCCTTCCCGCAGGCCCTCCAGCGCGCGCTCGAGCGCGGGCAGGATCTGCCCCGCGCCGTGGAGGT
>DATDMU010000348.1:0-6905 GCA_036518615.1 Myxococcales bacterium | reverse complement strand
GCCGATCAGATGCGGCGCATGACCGAGCGCATCTTCCGCACCACCGACCCGAAGCACCCGGGCGTCGCCAACTTCAACAGCGCCGGGAACACGCTCCTCTCCGGCGACATCAAGGTGCTGCACTTCTCGTATTTCGAGAGGGACTTCCCCGACACCTTCCGCACCGCCTGGCAACTCCGCGAGGAGATGGAGCGACTCGGCTGGAGCAAGGTGGTGGCGTTCCAGACGCGCAACCCCATGCACCGCGCCCACGAGGAGCTGTGCCGCATGGCCTACGAGCAGCTCGACGCCGACGGCATCCTCGTGCACATGCTGCTCGGCAAGCTCAAGCCCGGCGACATCCCCGCCGACGTGCGCGACGCGGCCATCCGCAAGATGGTGGACGTCTACTTCGAGAAGGACACGGTCATCGTCAGCGGCTACGGCTTCGACATGCTCTACGCCGGGCCGCGCGAGGCGGTGCTGCACGCCATCTTCCGCCAGAACGCCGGCGCCACCGACTTCATCGTCGGGCGCGACCACGCGGGCGTGGGCAGCTACTACGGCCCCTTCGACGGCCAAAAGATCTTCGACGAAGAGGTGCCGAAGGACGCGCTGCAGATCCGCATCTTCCGCGCCGACAACACCGCCTGGAGCAAGAAGCTCGGCAAGGTGGTGATGATGCGCGACGCGCCCGACCACCAGCCGGAGGACTTCATCAACCTCTCCGGCACCAAGGTCCGCGAGATGCTTTCGAAGGGCCAGGACCTGCCGGTGGAGTTCAGCCGGCCCGAGGTGGCGCACATCCTCATGAAGTACTACCAGTCGATCTGATTCACGACGCGGCCGCTGCGCGAGGCGCGCGGCCGCGCCTGGCCTTCGGCGGCTTCCCCTTCGCGCGGACCTCCTGGACGAAGACGTCGAGGCCGGGGGAATTCTCCACGCCCGAGCGCGTGACGAGGATCACGTTGCGGATGAGGAGCGGCTCGACGGCGCTGCGCCAGAGCGGACCGCATCCGCCGCTCGCCACCACCTCCGCGCGGGTGGCCATGTCGGGCAGGAGCGTCGCGCCCATGCCCTCCTCGACCAGCATCTTGAGCGTCTCGGGATCGTCGCTGGAGATGACCGGCTCGACGTTGACGCCCTGCGATTCCAGATAGCGGCGCATGAACGCTCCGGTCGAGGTCTTGCCCGAGAGCAGCACCATCTGCACGCCATTGACCTCGTGCACGTCGACGCTGGGGCGGCCATGGAAGGGATGCCCCGGCCCGGAGATGAGCGAGATGCGATCCTGCATGACGATCTCCTGGTGGACGCGCGGGTCGGGCGGCGCATCGGCGACGAGCGCCGCCTCCAGTTGGCCGGCGATCAGCACCTCGAGCAGGCCGGCGGAATCGCCGTAGCAGAGCTTGGGGCGGACGGTGGGATGCCGGGCCTGCAGCTCCTGGATGACGTCGGGGATGAAGTAGGTGCCGATGCAGGGAAGGCATCCGATGCGCAGCTCGGCGGACGGCTCCGCCATGTCGTGAATTGCGCGATGCGCCTCGCGCACCGCGGCGATGACCGCGCGCGCGTGCTCGAGGAAGACGCGGCCCGCCTCGGTGGGCGCCACTCCCCCGGCGCGGCGGTGGAAGAGGGCGACGCCGAGCTCGTCCTCGAGCTGCTTGATCTGGTACGAGAGCGCCGGCTGCGTCATCTCCAGGCCGGCGGTGGCGCGGCGGAAGCCGCCCTTCTCGACGACGTCGACGAAACACTGCAGCTGGTGGAGCTCCATCGCGGCCTCCTGCATGGGCCGAAACGGGATCCTGCGCACGCGGCGCGGCCCACATCAAGGGGGTTTATCGATTGATTCCCCCGAAATTACCGCCTGCGACAAAATGCCTGCGGCTTGCCGGCGCGGGTGCCGCGAGCGGCGCGAGGCCCTGTCATCGCGCGGGCCCGGGCGCATCAAGAGCCTTTATCAAGTGCTTCCAATCGTTGTGGATTGACCGTCCGGCGCGCGAGCGCACGATGGCGCCCGTGATCGAGGGAGTCCACATGACCGAGACCAAGACGCCGCTGCTGGACGAGCTGGAGAAAGGCCCCTGGCCCAGCTTCGTGAAGGAGATCAAGAAGAGCGCGAAGAGCCCGATGGTGCGCGACCTGCTCGGGCTGCTCGAGCGCTCGTACGAGGAGAAGCGCGGGCACTGGAAACACGGCGGCCTCGTCGGCGTGAAGGGTTACGGCGGCGGCGTGATCGGGCGCTACAGCGATCTGCCCGAGGAGTTCCCCGCCGCTTCCGAGTTCCACACCGTGCGCGTCAACCAGCCAGCGGGCTGGTTCTACACCAGCGACGCCCTGCGCACGCTCTGCGACCTCTGGGAGGCGCACGGCTCCGGCCTCACCAACATGCACGGGTCCACCGGCGACATCGTCTTCCTCGGCACGCGGACCACCGAGCTGGAGCCGCTCTTCGGCAAGCTCACCGAGGCGGGCTTCGACCTCGGCGGCTCGGGCTCAGACCTGCGCACGCCGAGCTGCTGCGCGGGCCCCGCCCGCTGCGAGTGGGCCTGCTACGACACCATGGCCTTCACCCACGAGATCACCCAGGCCTATCAGGACGAGCTGCACCGCCCCGCCTTCCCCTACAAGTTCAAGATCAAGGCCGCCGGCTGCCCCAACGACTGCGTGGCCGCCGCGGCGCGCGCGGACATGTCGGTGATCGGCACCTGGCGCGACGCCATCAAGGTCGATCAGGCCGCGGTGCGCGAGTACGCGGACCAGATCGACATCCACCGCGACGTGGCCGGCCGCTGCCCGACCCGCTGCATCGAGTACGACGGCGAGACCCTCACCATCGACGACGAGAACTGCGTCAAGTGCATGCACTGCATCAACGCCATGCCCAGGGCGCTCGCCCCCGGCGACGATCGCGGCGCGGCCATCCTCGTCGGGGCCAAGGCGCCCATCGTCGGCGGTGCGCTGCTCTCCTCGGTGCTGGTGCCCTTCCTCGAGATGGAGGCGCCCTACGAGGACATCAAGGAACTGCTCCACGCCATCTGGGAGCTGTGGAGCGACAACGGGAAGAACCGCGAGCGCATCGGCGAGTTCATCCAGCGCATCGGCCTGGGCAGCTTCCTCGAGCAGATCGGCCTCGACCCGGCGCCCGAGATGGTCAACCAGCCGCGCAGCAACCCCTACATCTATTACGAGCTGAATTGAGGAACGACATGGAAGCCGTCAAGCGCAAGACCGACATCGGGCCGCCGCACTACGAGAAGTTCCTCCCGCCGATCATCAAGGAGAACTACGGGAAGTGGAAGTACCACGAGATCCCGCGCCCCGGCGTGCTGGTCCACGTGGCGGAGTCGGGGGCGAAGCTCTACTCGGTGCGCGCGGCCACGCCGCGGCTCTTGAGCATCGAGACGCTGCGCCTCTTCGCGAAGCTCGCCGACGAGTTCTGCGGCGGATACCTGCGCTTCACCAGCCGCAACAACGTCGAGTTCCTGCTCTCGGACGAGAGCAGGATCGACCCGCTCATCGCGCGCCTTCGCAGCGAATGCTATCCGGTGGGAGGCACCGGGCCCAGCATCACCAACATCGTGCACACGCAGGGCTGGGTCCACTGCCACTCGGCGGCCTCCGACGCGTCGGGGGTGGTGAAGTCGTTGATGGACTCGCTCTTCCCGCACTTCGAGAAGATGGACCTGCCCGCCAAGGTGCGCGTCGCCTTCGCCTGCTGCCTGAACATGTGCGGCGCGGTGCACTGCTCGGACATCGCGGTGCTCGCCGTGCACCGCAGGCCGCCGAAGATCGACCACGAGCGGCTGATGAAGACGTGCGAGATCCCCAGCACGGTGGCCGCCTGCCCGACCGGGGCGATCCGGCCCGCCACGGTGAACGGCAAGGCCACGGTCAGCGTCATCGAGGAGCAGTGCATGTTCTGCGGCAACTGCTTCACCGTCTGCCCGTCGATGACCATGGCCGATCCGGTGAACGACGGCCTCTCCGTCTGGGTAGGCGGCAAGGTCTCCAACGCCCGCCACGAGCCGATGTTCTCCAAGCTCGCCATCCCCTATCTGCCCAACAACCCGCCGCGCTGGCCGGAGGTGGTGGACGCCGTCACGCGCCTGGTCGAGGTCTACGCGAAGAACGCGCGGCCCTTCGAGCGGATGGGCGAATGGATCGAGCGCATCGGCTGGGCCAGGTTCTTCAAGCTGACCGGGATCGAATTCTCCAAGTACCACATCGACGACTTCCGGCACGCCGGGGAGACCTTCCGCCGGTCGATGCACATGCGGCAATCGCCGTAAAGGAGGCACCTCATGCCCGCTCCGAGCGCAGAACAGGTCGCGGACGCGATGTACGCGCTGCTCAAGGACTACGCCGGCAAGAAGAACCTCAAGCCCACCGACCTGACCAAGGCGATGATCGAGAAGTTCGGCGACGAGTGCGACAAGCCCGTCTGCAAGGAGGCCATCCGCATCCTGATGGAGAGCGACCGCACCACCTATTCGTACGTGGGCGGAAGCTACGTGGTGCTCAACCCCGCACACCAGGGCGGCTGATGGGCCTCTTGAAGAAATCGGAGAAGGCGAAGCCGCTCAAGAGCCACGGCGGCGGCGCTCCCGGCGTCTCGGCGCAGCGGCCGCAGCAAGCGCAGAAGCCCGCGCCCTGCCTCGTCGGGTGCCCTGCCGGCAACGACGTGCGCGGATGGCTCAACCTGATCTCGCAGCGCACCCGGACGGGGACCTCGCTGGAGGCGGCGCTCGACGCTGCCTTCGCCACCCTGGCCGCCACCAATCCGATTCCCGCCGTGCTCGGGCGCGTCTGCCCGCACCCCTGCGAGGACGGCTGCAACCGCAAGGACAAGGACGGCGCCGTCGCCATCAACTCGGTGGAGCGGTTCCTGGGCGACTGGGCGCTGGAGCGCAAGCTGCCGCTGCCGGCAATGCGCGAGGAGCGCAAGGAGAAGATCGCCGTGGTGGGCGCCGGCCCCGCGGGCCTCTCCTGCGCCTACCAGCTCGCCCGGCGCGGCTACGCGGTGACCATCTTCGAGAGCCTGCCCGAGCCGGGCGGAATGCTCCGTTACGGCATTCCCGACTACCGCCTGCCGCGCGGCGTGCTGGCAGCGGAGATCGCGCGCATCGCCGCCCTCGGAGTGGAGATCCGCTGCGGCGTGAAGGTGGGCGCGGACGTGCCCTTCGAGCAGATCGAGCGCGAGCACGACGCCGTCTTCGTGGCCATCGGCGCCCACCGCGGCAAGCGCATCGGCATCGAGGGCGAGGACGGTCCCGGCGTCTGCACGGGCACCGCTTTCTTGCGCCAGGTGGCGATGGGCACGCCTCCGCCGGTGGGCAAGAGGGTGGCGGTGATCGGCGGCGGAGACACCGCGGTGGACGCCGCGCGGGTGAGCCGGCGCCTCTCCGTGGACGCTGCCGGCGCCGCGAGCAAGCTCGGCGCGGACGTGACGCTCTTCTACCGCCGCACGCTGGCGGAGATGCCGGCCATCGAGGAGGAGGTGTCCGCGGCGATGGAGGAGCAGGTGGCCATCGCCTTCCTTGCGGCGCCGTCGCGCATCGTCCGCGACGAGACCGGCAAGCTGGTGAAGCTGGTGGTCGAGCGGATGAAGCTGGGCGAGCCCGACGCCTCCGGCCGGCGCTCGCCCGTGCCCACCGGCGAGCTCATCGACTACGAGTGCGACACCGTCATCACCGCCGTCAGCCAGGAGCCCGACGCCGACGCGCTGGGCGGGCCGCTTTCGACGGTGCGCTGGTTCGAGGCCGACAAGTGGGGCCACACCTCGCTGCACAAGGTCTGGACCGGCGGCGACGACACCGGCCTTGCGCTGGCCACCACCGCTGTGGGCCAGGGGCGCGTGGCGGCGGAGAGCATCCACGCTGCCCTGCGCGGCGAGCAGCCGAAGGAGATCGAGAAGGCGGCGCCGATCACGGCGGCGCGGCTGCGGCTCGACGTTCCCGAGGCGAAGGAGCGCGCCAGGCGCGGACATCTGGACCCGTTCGCGCGGCTCGACAGCCCGCATGCGGAGATCGATCTCGGCATCACCCGGGAGCAGGCGCTGGAGGAATCGGCGCGCTGCCTTTCCTGCGGCAACTGCTCGGGCTGCGAGCGCTGCTGGATGTTCTGCACGCCCTCCTGCTTCACGAAGATCAGCCCGCCCGCTCCGGGCCACTACTACAAGATCAAGCTCGACACCTGCGACGGCTGCGGGAAGTGCGCCGCCGAATGCCCCTGCGGCTTCCTCGAGATGGTGTGACGATGAGGCGCGGGCTTCCCACCGTGGTCATCGCCGGGCTTGCGGGAGACGCCGGCAAGACGCTGGTGACGGCGGGCATCGCGCGCGCTCTCTTGCGGCGGGGCGTGCGGGTGGCACCGTTCAAGAAGGGCCCCGACTTCATCGATGCGGCCTGGCTGGGCGCGGCGGCGCGCGCGCCCGGCCGCAACCTCGACACCTATCTGATGTCCGCGGCCGCCATCGCCGCGTCGCTGCAGCGCGCGGCCGCACACGCCGGCATCGCGGTGGTGGAGGGCAATCGCGGCCTCTTCGACGGCATGGACGCCGCCGGATCGCACTCGACCGCCGAGCTGGCGAAGCTGCTCGCGGCGCCGGTGGTGCTGGTGCTCGACGTGAGCAAGGCGACGCGGACGGTCGCCGCCCTGGCCTCGGGCTGCAGGGCCTTCGATCCGGATCTGCGGCTTGGCGGCGTCATCCTGAACCGCGTCGGCACCGCGCGGCAGGAGCGGCTGATCCGGCAGGCGCTGCTCGAGGCGCGGGTGGACGTGCTCGGCGCGATCCCGCGGCTGGAAGAGCGGCCGCTCCCTTCCCGCCACCTGGGGCTGGTGTGCCCTTCGGAGCGTCCGCAGCGCGAGGCGGAGCTGGACGCGCTGGCCGACGCGGTCGCGGCGCACGTGGACCTGGAATGCCT
>DATDMU010000347.1:0-16486 GCA_036518615.1 Myxococcales bacterium | reverse complement strand
CGGCCCGACCTGCCCGGCGTCGGTCACTGCCCGCCCGCGCTCGTCGAAGGCCACCGCGTATCCGCGCGCCAGCACGCGCAGCGGCGACAGGTTGTCGAGGCGACCGGCCAGGCCCTCGAAGCGGTGCCGCCGCGCCGCCAGCGCGCGCTCGACCAGCGATCGCAGCTTCTGCTCCTTCTCCCTCACCTCGCGGTCCATCCGGTGCAGCCGCTCGCGCGGGTGCTGCGCCGCCAGCCGCTCGCCGAGCTTGCGCAAGAGCGCCGTCCGCGCAGCGAGCGCGTCGCGGGCGAGGTCCTCCACCCGCTGGCGGAGCCGGTCGAGCCGCAGCTGTCGCTCGCCGATCAGCCGGCGCGGATCGGCGACGCGGGCCCGCGCCTTCTCCAGCTGCGCCCGCTTTCGTTCGAGCTGCGAGCGCAGCGCGCGCACCAGCCGGGCGCGCCGCTGGGCCACGTCCGCGGAGAGGTCCTCCTTGACCCGCGCGATCAGCTCGGCCGCGGCGGTGGGGGTGGGCGCGCGGACGTCGGCGCAGAAGTCCGCGATGGTGAAGTCCACCTCGTGTCCGACCGCGCTCACGGTCGGCACCGGGCAGGCGCAGAGGGCGCGCGCCACCACCTCCTCGTTGAAGGCCCAGAGATCCTCGATGCTGCCGCCGCCCCGCGCGACCACCACCACGTCGACGCGCGGCTGACGCGCGGCGCGGCCGATGCCGCGCGCGATCTCCTGCGCCGCGCCCTCGCCCTGCACCCGCGCCGGGACGATCAGCACCGGCAGGTTCGGGAACCGGCGGTGCAGCACGCGGAGGAAGTCGTGGACCGCGGCGCCGCTCGGACTGGTGACCACCGCGATGCGGCGCGGAAGGAAGGGGAGCTTGCGCTTGCGCGCCGCCTGGAAGAGGCCTTCCCGCTCCAGCCTCTCCTTGAGTTGCTCGAAGGCGACCTGGAGCGCGCCGGCGCCCAGCGGCTCCACGCCGTCGCAGACGAGCTGGTATCCCCCCTTGGGCTCGTAGACGGCGAGGCGGCCGCGCGCGACCAGCGAGAGGCCGTTGCGCACCTCGAAGCGGAGCCGGCGCGCTTCGGTGCGGAACAGCACCGCGTCGAGGCAGGCATCCTCGTCCTTGAGCGTGAAGTAGAGGTGGCCGCTGGAGGGATTGCGCAGGTTCGACACCTCGCCCTTGACCAGGATGGCGGGGAAACGGCCTTCGAGCACCGCCTTGATCTCGCGGGTCAGCTCGGAGACCGAATAGACCTTGGGACCGCCGGTCCGCTTTCCGAAGAGATCGAACTGGCCCGCGGAGGTGGCGGGCCTGGGGGGGAGGCGCTCGGGCATCGTCGCGCTACTCTGCGGCCTTGCCTTCGAGCTTGTCGAGCCACCGTTTCGCCTTTTGCGCCGTTTCGTCCGAGGCGGGCAGGGCCTGCGCGACGAGTCCCAGGCATCTGCGCGCTTCCGCGGGCTCCGTCTCCCTGGCCACGTAGCCGCGCAGATAGATGCGGTGCACGCGCTCCTGCAGCCGGCGGAGGGCGTCGCGGGCTGGCTGGCTGGAAGGATCTGCCTGGGCCGCGGCGCGCAGGTGCGCGGCGGACTGCGGAAGCTGCTCGTCGGAGTCGAGCGACGCGGCGGCGAGCAGATGTTGCGCCGAAAGCGCCTTGCGCACCTCCTCGCCGGGCCGGCTCTGTCCGCTTCCGGCGATGGCGCGGTCGGCGGCCGCGGCTTCTTCCAGCGAACGCACCGCATCGGCGGGCGTCGGCTGCGCCGCGGCCTTGCCGCACGCCCGATCGAAGTCCGCCAGCGCCGCCGACAAGCGCGCGGCTTCCGCGCTGCGGCCCTCCTTCGCGCGCTCGCGCGCCGTCGCCAGATCGCCCCTCCGGTATGCCGCCACGATGGCCAGCGCCTCCGCAGCCGCGTCCGACTTGTCGCTGGAAGGCACCAGCTTCGCCCAGGTGGGCGCCGGACTGCGCTGCGGGGAAGAGGGTCTGGCCGTCGGGGCCGGACGGCTGGGCCGTGGAGCGGTCTGCGCCGGCTCGGCCGAGGGCGGATCCGCCGGCCGGGACGCCGGCTGCGCGGCGAGGCGGGCGGCGGCGTCCTCCTGGCGCGGCCCGGCACCGGCCAGGGCCACGTGCTGCGGCGGTGCCGGTTGGGCCTGCCCGCGCATGGCCGGCTCCGGCGCCTGCGACTCGACCTGCCGCGAGCGATGCACACCCGCGCCGGCGGCGAGAATGGCCCCCGCCGCCACCGCGCCCAGCAGGGCCTGCGCGCGCAGCTGGCGAGGCCGCCCGGGCTTGCGCGGCGGCAGGTCCCGCGCCGCCACCCCCCCGGCTTCGAGGAAGCGAACGCGGGTCGCGCCCACGGCGATCTCGTCGCCGTCGCGGAGGCGGCGCTCGCGGACGGGCGTGCCATTGACGCGGGTACCGTTTCCGGAACCCTCGTCGATCACCACCCATGCCGCTGCACGTTGCTCGATGCGCGCATGCCGCCGCGAGACCGAGATGTCGGCGATGACGAGAGCGTTCTCCGCTCCCCGCCCGAGCGTGGCGACGCCGTGTCCGAGCGCCAGCTCCGCGCCCTTGCCCGGCCCGGCCGTCACCAGGAGCCGCGGGGTGCCCGGCGGCAAATTGCCGGCGCGGTGGACGATCGTGTCGTCGGCCGCAGCGAGGAACGGCGGCGGCTTGCAGGTCGAGGCTGCGCGGTTCATCTGCTCTCCTCGGCGCCCGACAGCCGCGCCTGCGCGGTCTTGCGACATCCGGAAGGATCGTCCCCGGGGAACCGCAGCAGGACCTCGCGGTACGCCTGCTGCGCGCGGTCGTCCTCGCCGTACTTCTGGAAGCGCGCGGCGGCAAAGAGGAGCCGGGTGCAGTCGCGCGCGAGCTCCTGCTCGGCGTCGTGGATCAGCCCGGTCAGGTCGGCGCGAAGGGGCGGTTCGGGCGACACGCCTTCGAGGAGTCGCCGCGCCTCGGTGAACGCGCTCCAGGCGTCGTAGAGATTGGGCGGAGCGATGCGGCGCTCGTCGAGCTTGCGCCGCCCGCGCTCGTATGCGGAGCGCGCCGGATCCGGAATGGCGGCCGGACCCGTCCGGGTGGCGGGCGTCGCGGCGACGCTTTCGCTTCCTCCGGCGCTCTGCTGCGGAAGGGGCGCGGCGCGGGCGGGATCGGCGGCGGCGGACGGCGCGGCCGGCGTCCATGCCGTCGAAGCCGCCGGCTCCGGCGCGTGTCTGTCTCCACGCCCGTGGAAGAACGCGGCAGCGCCCGCGACGGCGAGCAGCATTCCCATGGCCGCGGCCACGCCCGGCCGGAACCGGCCGCCCGGGCCCCGCGCGGCGAGGGCCGGCTCGAACCTGAGCACCGCCGCGCCGACCCGGATGCGGTCGCCCCTTTCGAGCCGCGCCGGCGCGAGCACCGCCGCGCCGTTCAGCTCGGTTCCGTTGGCGGAGCCGCAGTCGAGCAGCGTCCACCCCGCGCCGTCGCGCCGGATGAGCGCGTGGCTGCGCGAGACGCCCGCGTCGTTGATCACCAGATCGCTCTGCGCCGATCTCCCGATGCAGATCTCCTCCCCCTCGAAGAGGAAGCGGCGGCCCCTGCCACGCCCGGAGGCGATCCTGAGCGCGAAGGCCATCTCAGAACGCCCCGCCGAAGATCATCTGGTAGGCGATGGGGCCGAAGAGCATCAGGAACAGCGTCGGGAAGATGAAGCAGATCAGCGGAAAGAGCAGCTTGACCGGCGCCTCGTTGGCCAGCTTCTCCGCCCGCTGCGTGCGCTCCGCCCGCATCTGCGAGGAGAGGATGCGGAGCACCTTGCCGAGGGGCGTGCCCATGCGGTCCGCCTGGATGAGCGCGTGCACGAACGAGGTCAGGGTGGGAACGTCCACCCGCGCCGCGAGATTGCGCAGCGCCTCTTCGCGGGTCTTCCCCAGCTTCAGCTCCTTGAGCACGGTCGCGAGCTCGTCCGCGAGCGGCCCCTTGCGGCCTTTCTCCACCACCTTTGCCAGCGCGGCCACGAAGTCCATGCCGGCCTCGACCGAGAGCGTGAGCAGGTCGAGGTCGAAGGGCAGCGCGCGCACGATGCGGTGCTGCCGCACCCGCACCTTGTCCCGCAGCCAGAGGAGCGGATAGCCGGCGCCGAAGGCGGCGAAGAGCACCGGGGCGTAGAAGCGCAAGTGCAGGAGCAGCGTGAACGCGGTCCCCAGCGCGAGGAAGAGCGAGCCGCAGACCTCCATCCACGCGACCAGCTCCTCCGCCGCGACGGCGAGGTCCGCCGTCCGCAGCGCCGCCTCGAGCCGCCGCTGGACCGCCGGCGGCACCCAGCGGCGGTTGAGCGGCGCGAGGATCTCGACCACCAGGCGCCGCAGCGTGCGCGGCATTCCCGCAGGCGCGACCGGCTGGCCGCGCCGGTAGCGCAGCCAGAGATCCCGCGCGCCGAGGGCCAGAGCGGTCATGGAGCCGCCCGCGAGCAGCGCCGCCGTGCAGCGCAGGAGCTGGAAGCGGAGGTCCGTCATACGTCGATCGCCACGATGCGGCGGATGAAGAAGAACCCGGTCGCCTGCAGGAGGACGATGGCGCCCACCAGCACGTAGCCGAAGGCCGATTCGAACATGGGCTGCATGAGATCCGGCCGGTACGCGCTGAGAAAGAAGCCGACGCCGAGCGGCAGGAGCGCCACCACCACCCCCTGGAGCTTCCCCTGGCTGGTGAGCGCCGCGATCCTCCCCTCCAGCCGGAAGCGCTCCCGGATGGTGGCCGCGATGGTCTCGAAGACCTCGGCCAGATTGCCTCCGAGCTGCCGCGCGATGTTGGTGGAAGTGGCGACCAGCTCCAGATCTTCCGACCCGACCCTCGCGGCCATGGCAGCGAGCGCCTCGTCCATGGGCATGCCCAGCTTGATCTCCTTGGTGAAGAGGCCGAACTCCTGCGCCAGGGGCGCCTGGGCTTCGCGGCCCACCTGCTCCATCGCCTGGGCGAGCGCGAGGCCGGCGCGCAGCCCGTTGGCGAGCTGCTGGAGGGCATCGGTGAGCTGCGTCTCGAAGCGCTTGACGCGGCGGCGGCGGTAGAAGCGCACCGCGACCGCGGGAGCGAAGAAGCCGGCCACCGCCGCAAGGCCCGCGGTGAAGAGACCGCCCATGCAGAAGCCCGCCGCGGCGAACCCCACCAGCGCGGCGAGGTTGAGCAGCAGGATCTGGCGCGGCTCGACGAAGAGGAACATGTCGCCGAGATCGCTCAGCGACCGCGCGACGTAGCGGCGCTGGTACTGCTCGAACGCCTTGCGCAGCACGTCCAGGGCCACGAAGGCGAGGAAGAAGGCTGCCCCGCCCGTGAGCAGGAACACCAGCGCGGCGGTCATCAGCGCCCCCGCCCGGCGGCTTCCCGGTTGCCGCGGATGATCTGGATGGTGCGGTAGCGCTTCTGCTGCAGCTCTCCCGCGCGGTCGCCGGTGAGCAGGATCTTCTGGTCCACCACCGAGCGCTTCTCCTGCACGTCGAGATCGTCGGGATTGCGCAGGAGGAGCGTGAGCGTGCCCAGCTCCTGCGCGAGCGTCACCATCTCCGCCTCCTCGGGCAGGACCAGCAGCGTGACGGTGGCGAACTTCCTGTCGGCCTCGGCCATCCAGGCGGTGTTCGCGGTGATGCGGCCGGTCGCCAGCACCACCACGTTCTGCAGGAGCGTGACCATCTTGAGCTGCTGGCTCTCCGGGTCCCGGAAGCTGGCGACGACGTCGACGTGGTCGTTCGGCTGCACCCACAGGCCCACCGCGCTCTTCTCCTGCACGTCGATGGTGACGGCCCGGCCGCGCGGGCTGATCATGGTGGAGAAATTGGCCTTCTGCACCGACTCGAAGCTGCTGACCAGCAGCGGATCGCCTGCCTTGAGCGGCACGAGGACGCGCTGGCCGACCGGGCTGTCCTTCGGCTCGCCCTGGGCGTCCACCCGGATGTACGAGTCGGTGACGAATTGCGAGGGGATCTCGCGCACCGCGATCATCTCGGCGGTGAGCTCCCTGCCCTCGGGAATGTCGGTCCTGGCGCAGAGCACGCTGACCGTCTGCCAGCGCTCTTTCACCTTGCGCTCGCGGGAGCGGATGGACGTCCAGGCGGTGAGGCCGGCGAGAAGGCCGAGCGCCACCGCGACGAGAAGCGGATTCTTTCCCGAGAGCACATGACCTCCGCGCGGGTTGAAAGACACGCGAAGGATGCTACGCAGGCGCCGGCCGCCGGTGCACCGGTCGATTGACCGATGAGCGCGAAGCCGCCGGAGGCGGCCCGGCTGCGAGTCGCGCGGTCAGCGCGAGTCCACTTCGCGGAGCGCGCGGCGGGCGGCCGCCAGAGCGGTGACTTCGGAAGGATGGAGCTGCGACAGCTCCTGCCGCACCTGGCGCGCCTCGTCGAAGAGGCCGGCCGCCGCGAGGCATTCCACCGCGTGCGCGAGGTCCCACGCCGAGGTGCCGGGATCCGTGCCGGCGCTGCGGCGCAGCGCGGCGGCCTTGCGATAGAGGCCGGCGGCGAGCGGGTAGTTGCCGCCGTGGCGCGCCTGTTGCGCGCTGGACTCGAGATCCGCCGGGTTCTCCGCCTCGGCGGCGGGAGAGACGGCGGCCCCGGTCGCCGCGGACTTTGCCGGAGCGGAGGGCGCGGCCTGCTTCGCGCCGACGTAGCTGTCCGCGGCGTCGCCTCCGCTGCCTTCCACCGAGGAGCGCGGGGAAGCCGTCTCGCGCCGCGAAATTTTCTGACCCGGAGCCTGGGCGTTGCGCTGGACGTCCTGCGCGGGTGCGGCGGGGGCGGCGGCCTGCGGCGCGGGCTGCGGGGCCGGCGCGGCGGCCTGCGCCTGCTTTCTGGCCTCCGCGTCTCGCAGCGCGCCGTCCACCGCCTCCGGCGCGGCGGGCTGCACGCGGATCTGGAACTCGCCCGCACCGGCGGGCGGCGCGCGGCGAGACTGCACCGTGGTGCTCACCACCAGCGCCACGGCGGCGGCGGCAGCGACCGACCCCGCCACCGCCACTCGCAAGAGCCAGCGCGGCCGCCCGCGCTCGACGCGCGTCTTCGGATTGGCGTGTGCGTCGATGCGCGCGGCGTCGATGCCGAGCGGGCTCACGCTGCCGCTCACCTCGATGACCTGGCCCAGGTTGCCGTCGTGGTCGAGCGCGGCCTGCGTGCGCGCCGCCTCGAGGATGCGGTCGTCGAAGCCTGCGGGCGGCTCCTCCAGCTCCCGCAGGGGCGCCGCCGCCCGCCGCGCCTGGTCGAGGGCGGCCTTCTCCTTGCGGCACTCCTCGCAGCCGGTCAGGTGCGCGGCGACCTCGGACGTGCGCTCGGGGGAGAGCTCGCCATAGGCGAGATCGAGGAGCAGGTCCTGGCACTCGGCGTGCGTCATACCCGCCCCAATCGTACGCCGGACGCGGGGTCGTCCGCCGCGGTCTCGGCGGAGATGCCTGCGTCGGCGAGGGCCTTGCGCAGGCCCTCCAGGGCATAGCGCATGCGGCTCTTCACCGTGTTCTCGTTGGCCCCCACCATCGCGGCGATGTCGCGGAACGGCACTCCCGCCTGCTCGCGGAGCACGAAGACCTCCCGCTGCTCCACCGGCAGGGAGAGCAGCGCGCGCTGGAGGATCGGGCGCAGCCTCGCGCTCTCGGCGCCGCGGACGGGATCGATCCCGGCGCCGGGCACCGAGTCGACCAGCGGCGGCTCGCCGGCGGGCCCCTCGGCGTCGAGGCTCTCGGCGCGGCGGAACCGCTCGCGCCGCGCCTCGTCGACGCAGAGGTTGCGCGCGATGGTGAAAAGCCAGGTCTGGAAGCGGGCGCGCTGCTCCCACGCCTGCGCTCCCTTGACGATGCGCAGGAAGGTCTCCTGCGCCAGGTCCTCGGCTTTTTCGCGGTGTCCCAGCATGCGCAAGAGGAAGGTGAACAAGGCGGCGCGATGGCGGCGAAGCAGCGCCTCGAAGGCCGCCGGATCGCCCTGCTGGTAAGCGGCCAGCAGCTCCTCGTCGGTACGTTCCTGGGCCATGGCAACGCGCGAGCGGCGCGTGCGATCTAAGTAACACGGGAGCAGGGGTCGAGCCCTGGGGCGGGAGCGCGCCCTGTTCGGTGGCGCTGACCCGCGTGCGCTCAGGCGGTGGCGCGCGATTGCGGCGCGATGCCGTGATGGTTCATCGGGGGGCGGAAGCCGGTGGGCTTGCGCGGCAGCGTCAGCTCCAGCGCGGCGCCCCTGCCGCCGCGCATGCAGTGGATGAGCAGCCGCACAGCGCGCGCGTCGAAGAAGCCGGACGAGGCCTCCTCGACGAGCTGATCGATGGCCCCGCGCGGGTTGTAGGGCTGCAGGCGATACGGCCGCGGAGAGATCAGCGCCGCGAACGCGCTCGCCACCGAGACGACGTCGAGCCCGCGCAGGGGCGGGCGCCCCTGGACGCGCGGATATCCGTAGCCCGCGCGGGTGTGGTGCAGGAGCGCGAAGTGGACCGCGGGCGCATCGCCCAGCACGCTCGCGAGCAGGAGCGCCCCGAGGAGCGGATGGTCTTCGAGCGTGAGGGCGTCGGAAGGGGTGAGGTGATCGCGCTTGAAGCGCAGCCGCATCGCGGCGTGGCGCATGCCCACGTCGTGGGTCAAGGCGCCGCCCACCAGCCGCGCGAGGCCGGGCGCCGTGCCGAGCGCGCTCCGGAAGAGCCGGGCGGAGATGACGGCCGTCCAGAGCGCGTGCTGGTAGCGCGGCGCGTCCTCCCGCCGCAGCGCCTCCAGCTCGTCCCAGACTGGCTGGGGAAAGCGCACCTCCGCGAGCACGTCGGCCACCAGGGCGCGCAGGCCTTCGGTCCCGACGATGGACTGGAGGGCGGGCGCCTCGAACGCCTCGAGGATGCCCTGCGCGGATTCGGTCTCGAAGAGCGGCTTCTCGCGCACGCCCCTCGGGGCGCGGGCGGCCACGTCCTTGAGGGTGTCGAGATCGACGATCTCACCGCGGGAGGCAACGCGCCGGCCGTCCGCCGAGATCAGGTCCCTGGTGAGGACCGTCCCGGACAGGGAAAACTCCATTCGCTGCCTCCGTCGCCTGGTGCGGGCTGTTCGAGCTGGACGGTCCTCGGGATAACCCGAGGTGCAGGGTGGGCGACAAGGGAGCGGAGGTGACCGCGCGTCCTACGTTTCCGCAGATCCCGGATCCCCCGCGGGCTGGTCGGCGGCGGGCGCGTCCTCGTACGCTCCGGACTGCTCCGCGGCGGCGGCGGCGCCCTGGGCCCGGCTCTCGCGGATCTCCGCCGCCAGCTCTTCGGGGTCGATGAGCTGCCGCCGCTGGAGGATCCGGACGAGCGCGGCGAGCAGGCGGAGGGCGCCCACCCCGTCGCCGGGATCGAGCCCGACGGAGGCGAGCGCGTCGAGATCGGCCGGCGCGAGCGGCACCGACGCTTCCAGGTCCGCGCCGGCCCAGCCTGCGCCCTGCGGCTCGGCCTCCTCAAGGGGGGCCGCCCAGCCTTCCGGCTGGAGCTCCGCCTCTTCGCCCTGCCCCGCGTACTCGCCCGGCTCCGGCGCTTCCGACGGAGCCTCCTCTGGCTGAAGCTCCTCCTGCGCGCGATCGTCCGGCGCCGCCTCTTCGAACCGAAGCTCTTGCGCGGCCGCTTCCTCCGGAGGAGCCTCCCCGGCCGCCGCCTCCTCCGCGGGCGCTTCCCCGGCGCCACCCCATTCTCCGGCTGGCTCCGGGGCCGCGTGCTCCGCCTCGCCCTGCGCATCCGCGGCCTGATCGATCGGATTGGCGAACTCCTGCGTCGCCCCGGGCCCCGCCGCATGGTCCGCCGAATCTTCCCGGGGCACCTCGCCCCAGGCGGGAACGCCGGCGCCCTGGGCAGCCAGCGGATCGTCGCTGGAGGCCCACGCATCGGGGGCCTCCGCCTCGGCCGCGAGCTCCACCGGCTCGACGCCGGGTTCCGCTCCCGCCGCGGCGGGCTCCTCGTCGCCGTTCAACTCGACCGGCACCTCCTCCACCACTGCGCCCGCGGCCAGATCCTGCGAGGGCTCGATGCCGTCGTCGACGGGCAGCGGCTCGTCGGAGGTGGCCGCCGGCGCCTCCTCGGTGGCGGTGCCCCAGCCGGTGGGCTCCCCGCCCGGCGCGGCCGTGCCGGCGGCCGACCCGAGGATCGCGTCCGCGGGCAACTCCTCGCCCGTCGCGCCGGCCCGCTGCGCTTCCTCCGCGCCCCAGCCAGCGTCGTCGATGGGAACGTCCTCGGCGGTCTCGCCCCAACCCTGTGCCTCGGCCTGGACCGGCTCGCCCCATGCCGGCTCCGCGCTGGCCGCCGGTTCTCCCTGCGACCAGCCCGCTTCTTCCGCGCTTGTGTTTCCGACGCCGGCGGGCACCAGGCCTTCCACGGCATCGGCGGCGCTGCCCTGGCCGCTCACCTCTTCCTGACCCGTGACCGCCTCGCCGGCTTGCGAATGCGCCGCGATGGGTTCGAGTCCCATGCTCTCCGCCTCGGCCTCGGGGAGATCGAGGGGCGCCGGTGCGGCCCCGGGCGTGTCTGCCGGGGGCGCCATCACCTCGTCGGGCTCGATCTCCTCGAGGTCGCCCGGCCGCGACGGCGTTCCGGCCGCGGGGATGGGCGGCGGAATGTAGGGCGCAGGCCGCGCCACGGGCGCGAGGACCGGCGGCGAATCGATGCGCCGCGGTGACGTCCCTCCCGCCGCGATGGGGCCGGTCGCCTTCTGCTGGCCGAGCTTGTCGGTGGGCTCCTTCTTCTCCTCGGGCGCGCCGTAATGCGCGTGGATGGCGTTCAGCACCTCGCTCTCGCCCGCCAGCATCGGCTTGATGCGCTTGCCGGTGTGGAACGCGAGCTGGTCGACGGCGGAGAGGTCGGTGGGATCGCTCATCGCGACGGTCACCACCTCGCTGCGCCCCGAACCCGACAGCTCGTAGGGGAAGACGTGCAGCTTCTCGGCGATCTGCCGGCTGACGCATTTCTGCGCCCGCGGGTCGATCTTCGTCTCGGAAAGCTTCACCCGCGGCAGGGCCAGGTGCTGCGTCAGGGCGGAGACCATCTGATCCTCGCTGCAGAAGCCCTTCTGCACGAGGATGGCGCCGAGCTTGCCGCCCCACTGCTTCTGGTGCCCCAGCGCGCTCTGGAGCTGGTGCTCGTCGATCACGCCCAGTTCGGTGAGGAGCTGGCCAAGGCGCTTGCGCGGCGGCATCCGGTCTCCGTTCCCTACCGTTTCACACGCGCGAGGTACTCGTCGCGGGAGAAGACGCCCTTCTCGATCAGCAGCTCCACCATGGCCTTGAGGGCGGCCACCGAGCGCCGCTGCGTCTCTTCCATCCCTCGGAGCACCTCGGCGGCGCTCTGCCGGCTGGCGCCGTTGGGCGGATGTGCCGGGGGGGCCGGCTTCTGCGGCTGCGCGCGCGGCGCCTTGCGCGGATCGGCGGTGACCACCGAGTGGCCGCTGTTGTCGACGATCCGCATCGACTGGTGCTCGCCGGTCTCGCCGAGGAGCTCTTCGCCGCGGTACCAGCGCGAGATGGCGTTGCGGATGGCGCTGGCGCCGGCGAGGTGCGTCTCCACCTTCTTGCAGCCGGTGAGCGAGATGAGGTGGTCGGTGGCGCTGATGTTGAGCGGATCGCTCATCGCCACCACGATGGTGCGCCCCTGGTCCTTGAGCGCCATCGGCACCAGGCCGAACTCCTCGGCGGTGTCGGCGGGCACCAGCGAGAGCGCGCTCTTGTCTCCCGCGCCGGTCAGGTCGGCGCGCGGGACGCCCGTCTGCTTGGAGAGCGCGCGAACCAGCACCTCTTCGGTGAGGAACTCCATGCGGACGAGGATGTCGCCGAGCTTGCCACCCCACTGCTGCTGCTCGGCGAGCGCGGCCCTGAGCTGGAGCTCGGTGATCACGCCTGCCTTGACGAGCAGGTCGCCGATCTTGATCCGCATGCGGCCATCCTAGTGGAAGCTTCCAGCGAGCGGCAAATTTACCGGACTTCCTCGACGCGCATCCCCGGCGGCACGCCGAGCAGGAAGGCGCCGCCCGGCGGCGGCTTGCCGGCGAGGACGTTGCGCAGGCGGAGATCGACCTTGGTCTTGCCGAGCGGCGCGTCGAGGTGGATGAGGCGCGGGACCTGCGCTCCGGAAGAGTCGTCGTGGTCGTCGAGCCCCACCCCCCACAGCTCGTTCCCCGCGGCGTCCAGCCTGCGCACGCGCAAAACGCGCAGGTCGCCGCCGAGCGTCACCTCCTGGCGCATGCGCGCCGAGGCGAGCACCAGCTCGTATCCGTCGCCGGTCCTGCGCGCGCTCTCGGGGCGGGAATCGGGCAGCTCGGGGATGTCGCCGGCGATGAGCGCGACCAGCTCGTCGTCGCGCAGCGGCGCGGGGATGAGGCGGCTGAGGTTCTCCGGCGTGGCCGGCCCCCGGTAGAAGACGTTCTCGCGCAGGTCGAGGAGCGCGAACTTTCCCTGGTCGGCCACCAGGACCGCGGCGATGTCGCCGGTGGGGGTGAGCGCCTCCATGCGCAGCGACGCAGGACGCCGGACGAACAGGTGCATCGAGTAGCGGCCGCCGTTCTTCGGCGCCTCGACGAAGGCCCTGGCGTCGGCCGAGAGCGTCTCGGGGACCGCGTGCGCCTTCTTCGCCTGGATGTAGAGCGCCCCCGGGTCGGGCGGCGGCCCGCTGACCACGGCCTGCCTGGCGCAGCCGACCAGGAAGAGGAGCGCGAGGATCCGGAGGGGCATCTATTGTCCGAAGGGAGAGGAGCCGGGCTTTCGGGGGAGGGCATCGAGGGAGGGGCGGCTGGCCTTGGCGCGCACCTCGTCCAGCTCCTGCTTGAGGCCGGCCAGCGCCTCGTTGGTGTTGCGCAGCCGCTCCGAGAGCACCTGCACGAAGCTCCAGAGCAGCTTCACCGACAGGAGCGAGTCGCGCCGCATCAGCTTGAGCAGGCTCTCGCGATCGATGGACACCGCGGAGGTCTCCTCGGTGGCCACCACGGTGGCGCTCCGCGGCGCCTGGTCGACCAGCCCCATCTCGCCGAAGTGACCGCCCGCCTTGAGCTGCGCGATCAGCATGCCGTTCTTGAGCACGTCCACCTTGCCGCGGAAGAGCACGAACAGCTCGTCGCCCTGCTCGCCCTCGCGGATGATGTGCTGGCCCTTGTCGAACTGCCGGCTTCGCCCGACGCCGAGGATGGCGAGCAGCTCCTTGTAGGTCATGTGCTGGAAGAGCGGGATGCGCCGCAGCACCTCGGTCTTCCCCTCGACGTCGGTGGCCTCGTCGTTGGCGTCACGCTCCACCGCCACGCACACCGCGGTGACGTTGTCCTTGCCGCCGCGCTGCAGCGCCAGGTCCACCAGCGCGTCGGCGAGCCCGGGTCGGTCCTGCGCGAGCAGTTTCGGCAGCTCGTCCTCCTCGAGATATCCGTGCAGCCCGTCGGTGCAGAGCAGGAAGAGGTCGCCGGGGAGCACGTCGGTGACCAGCGTGTCCACCGGGACCGACGGCTGGATGCCCACCGCGCGGGTGATCACGTTCTTGTTCTCGGCGGTGGCCACCTGCTCGCGGGTGATCAGCCCGCGCTTGAGCTGTTCCTGGATGATGGTGTGGTCCTCGGTGAGCTGGTGCGCGCGGCCGCTGCGGTAGAGGTAGATGCGGCTGTCGCCGACGTGGCCGACGACCGCCTTCCTGCCGGCCACGACCAGCGCCACCACCGTGGTGCCCATGCCGCGCTTGCCCGTCTCGCGGCCGCCCATGGCATAGATGTCCGCGCAGGCCTTGAGGATGGCCTTCTCCATCAGGGCGGCCGCCTGCTCGCGCGACTCGACGGTGGGCGCCCGGGAAAAGCCCTCCAGCACGGCCCGGCCCTCGACGATGGCCTCGCGCACCGACTTCACCGCCTGCGCGCTGGCCACCTCTCCCGCCGCGTGCCCGCCCATGCCGTCGGCCACGACGTAGAGGCCGAGCGGGTCGTCGGCGAGGAAGGCATCCTCGTTGTGCTTGCGCTTGCGGCCCACGTCCGTGCGCGCGAAGCTCCGGATCACCGGCATGGACCGGGCACTCTATCCGCACGTGCTCCGAACGCAAGGCGCGCCGGTGGAGAGCTGGCGGGCCGCCGCTCCTTGCTGCTCCCCCTCTGCCGTGCTACGCAGCCCGCGCTCATGTCGCAGACACAGCTCCGGGCCTACGTCTTTCTCGACTCGCTCCAGCCGCAGCTCGCCGCGCACATCTGCACCACCTGCCGCGGCTACTTTCCCGTGCCCTACGTGGCCTCGCTGTTCGTGGAGATCTCCCCGGGCATGGCCATCCACCAGGTCATCGACACCGCGCTCAAGAACACGGCAGTGCACCCGGCCACCCTGGTGGTGGAGCGCGCCTTCGGAATGGTGGAAGTGCATCACGAGGACCAGGGCGAGGTGCGCAGCGCGGGCGCCGCCATCCTCCGGCAGCTCGGCGCCGCCGAGGAGGACCGGGTCAAGCCCAAGGTCGTCTCCAACACCATCATCCGGGGCATCGAGCCCATGCACGCCATGATCATCGACAAGATCCGCTTCGGGTCGATGATCGAGCCGGGCCAGAGCCTCTTCATCCTGGAGACGGAGCCGGCGGCCTACGCCGTCCTCGCCGCCAACGAGGCGGAGAAGACCGCCGACGTCCGCCTGGTGGACGTCATCCCCTTCGGCGCCTTCGGCCGGCTCTACATGGCGGGGGAGGAGTCGCAGATCGACAGCGCCGCGGCCGCTGCCACGGCTGCACTCCGGGCGGTTTCTGGAAAAGAAGGACGTGGCGATGCGCGTTCGTGATGAGTAGAGTGCGCGCGCTTTCCGACCTACGGAGGTACCAAATGATCCGCACTGGCGCGGCCGTCTTCGCACTCGCTCTCACCGCTTCTGCCGCGCAGGCCGCGGCTCCCGGCACGTACGCAGGGGCTCCCGGCCACTGGTCCGTCGCCACCGGGGAGACGGTGAGCCCCAACGCCGACGCCTTCCGCTTCGATCTCGGCTGGCCCGGCATCAGCTTCACCTACCTGCACGGGACCTCCGACCGCAGCGACATGGGGCTGCAGTTCGATCTGCTCTACGGCTGGGAGAGCACCAACCGCTCCAAGTTCGGCTTCGGCTTCGGCGTCCCCTTCCGCATCGTCGTGAATCGCAAGGACAAGGTCACCATCGGCCTGCACATCGATCCCGGGATCCGCGTCTACACCGGCGACAACGTCACCGGCGGCACCGACTTCTTCCTCCGCTTCCCGGTGGGCGGCATCCTCGGCGTGCAGGTCACGCCGGAGTTGCGCCTCGCTGCGACCATCGACTTGAACATGGCCACCCAGTTCCTCAGCCACACCTTCGGCCCCGATGCCTTCCTCGAGATCGGTCCGCAGTTCGGCTTTGCCGCCGAGTACGCGGTGGACAGGAGCCTCGACGTCGGCCTCAACGTGCGCTTCGGCCCCCAGTTCTACACGTTCAGCGCCAGCCCGACCGACTTCGCCTTCACCACCGCGGTGGTGATCGGCTATCGCCTCTAGCGCGATTGCCCCTTCGCATCGCGACGTGCTAGGAGCCCGCTGACCACGGGGAGAGTGCATGGCTGACGCGCTGGGGATGATCGAAACCAAGGGCTTCGTCGGCATGGTCGAGGCGGCCGACGCGATGGTCAAGGCCGCCAAGGTGGAGCTGGTCGGCTACGAGAAGATCGGCGGCGGCTACGTCACCGCCATCGTGCGCGGCGACGTGGCGGCGGTGAAGGCCGCCACCGAGGCCGGCGCGCGGGGCGCCGAGCGGGTGGGCCAGCTGGTCAGCGTCCACGTCATTCCCCGCCCGCACGCGAACATCGACCTGGCGCTGCCGCTCGGCCGCACCGACGACGCCCGCCGCGAGCTGGGCGCGGGCAACGGGCCCTCCGTCAAGAAGTAGCGATGCTGCTCGGGCGCGTGGTCGGCACGGTGGTCTCGACCAACAAGGAAGAGGAGCTCGCCGGCCTCAAGCTGCTGCTGGTGCGCGGCGCGGATGCGGAGGGCAAGCCCACCGGCTCCCTGGTGGTGGCCATCGACGCGGTGGGAGCGGGCGTGGGCGAAGTGGTGCTCTACGCCAGCGGATCGTCGGCGCGGCAGACGCGGGTGACGAGGGACAGGCCGGTGGACGCCACCATCATGGCCATCGTCGATTCCATCGAGCTCGATGGCCGTGCGACCTACACCAAGTGAGGGGCGCATGCTGCCTCCCGACCAGATCGAGCGGCTCGTCGACAAGGTGGTGGAGAAGCTGCGCGCGGCGGAAGGAGGTCCCGCGGCGCCTTCGCTGCTGCGCGGCGGCGTGCCTGGCTCCTTCGACGACGTGGAGGGGGCCGTCGCCGCGGCCCGGCGCGCTTTCGCGACCTGGAAGGAGACCTCGCTGGCCGTCCGCGCGAGGTGCATCGCGGGGGTGCGCAAGGCGTGCCTCGAGCGGCTCGAGGAGATCGCGCAGAAGGCGGTGGCGGAGACGGGCCTCGGCCGGGTGGAGCACAAGCGGATCAAGAACCGCGTCGCCATCGAGAAGACGCCGGGCGCGGAGATCCTCGAGACGCTGGCGTTCAGC
>DATDMU010000346.1:0-12177 GCA_036518615.1 Myxococcales bacterium | reverse complement strand
GGTCGCCGTCGCGCCGCTTGCGGCGGATGTGCTCGAGGGAAACCATCCGCGCGATGCCGAAGAGCCAGCCCTGCAGCTTGCCGGCCTGCTCCAGCGTGGAGAGGCGGTGCCAGGCGCGCACGAAGGTCTCCTGGGTGGCCTCGTCCGCCGCCGGGTCGTGGCGCAGCAGATCCCCCAGGAACCTGCGCACGCCGGGGCTCTGTCGATCGAAGATCACGCGAAACGCCTCCGCATCGCCCGCCTGCGCGCGCGACAGCAACTCCTCCTCGGAACCACTGTCGCGGGCACGGAGCACCTCGACCCGTAGTGACGCGGCGCGCACGCTGGTTTCAACGGGCCGGAAGGGCTGCTATGTCAGCCACATGGACGTGCGGGTCACGAGCGGAGAGGGGCTCCTGCAGCACATCGTCGCAGGCCGGCACACGCTGGTTTCGGACGAGCCGGTGAGCGCGGGCGGCACCGGCCAGGGTCCCTCGCCCTACGAGCTGCTCGCCGCGGCCCTGGGGTCTTGCACGTCCATGACCTTGCTGCTCTATGCCCGCAACAAGGGCTGGCCGCTCTCCCGCGTCACCGTCACGGTGCGTCACGAGCGCATCCACGCGGCGGACTGCGCCGACTGCGAGACGAAGGAGGGCCGGGTCGATCAGCTCCGGCGCGAGATCGCCCTGGAGGGCGCGCTCGACTCCGCGCAGCGCGCGCGGCTGTTCGAGATCGCGGACCGCTGCCCGCTGCACCGCACGCTGCGCAGCGAGATCCGCATCGTCACCAGCGCGCCGGGGTGATGGTCAGCCGAGCCGCTCGCGCAGCCTGCGCAGCCCGATCTCCGTCTTCATGTCGTTGATCTCGCCGCTCGCGCACCTCGCCAGGGCGTCGGCGAGGGGAACCCATTCCACCCGCGCGCCCTCCTCGAAGGGCGACCCGTCGCCGCGCGGCCGTTCCGGCTCCGACCCGGCCGCCACCTCGCAGCAGACGAAGTGGAAGAGCTCGGCGCACATCCCCGGCGTGGGATAGAGGGCGGGCCCGAGAAGGTCCACGCCGGCAGCCTGCACCCGCAATCCGGCCTCCTCCAGCGCCTCCGCCGCGGCGCGCTCGCGCAGATCGTCGCCGGGCTCCACGATGCCCGCCACCAGCTCGGCAAAGAGCGTCTGCGCCGGCCGCTCCGGCCGCCCGAACTGCACCGGCACGCGCACGCCGTGGCGCAGCAGCACCTCGACGCCGGGGCCGCTCCTGCGAAACAGCGCCAGCACCACCGCGTCGAGGCCCACGGGCCGCTCGACGTAATCCCACACTCCCTCGCCGGTGCGCGTGCCGTCGGAGAGGAGCAGCCGCATCCGCATGCGCCGCACGCGGAGGAAGCCTCCTTCTCCCGCGCGCTCGTCCGAGGTCACCTCGAAGCCCGTCACTTCGGGCGCGCTCACCGCTCCCTCTCGCGGCGCAGGTCGGCCATCATCGCGATCAGCGCGCAGGCGATGGCGAAGCGCGGCTCGACGGGGTCGTCGACGTCGAGGATCTGCAGCGCGAACTCCCGCCGCCAGAGGTGGAAGATCTGCCGGATGCGCGCCACCTCCCTGCCTCCCAGCTCGATGTGGTGGCGGCCCGGCAAGAGGCGGATCAGCCGCCGCCAGAACGCGGGGCCGTCTTCGACCATCTGGCCGGCGAGGCGCTCGTCGGCGTCGAGGATGTCCCAGGTGTCTCGGAACATCGAGCGCAGCCCGCGCGTGCGGATGACGCCCAGCCGCTGCCCGTTCTGCGCGTCGAAGAGGTCGTGCTCCATGTTGACCGCGGCGACGCGGCGGTTCTTCAGCACCAGGATGGGCTGGAGCTGCGCCTCGTCGGCATACATGACCAGCTCGCCGCGAAGCCGGAACCAGGGCTGCTCCACGAAGGCCGCAAGCGTGCCGTCCGGGCCGTACACCCGGTACACCCGGCGCCAGGAAAACAGAGGCCTTACGAGCGTATAGCTCGCCCGGGCCAGCGGATCGAGCGACGCGGAAGGCATCTGCTGCAGCGCGCTGGGCATGCCCCATGCGAGCGCCATCGGCGGCCGCCGTCAATGGAAAAGTGGAAATGCCCGATCCCGTTTCGTTAAACTGCAAAAAACGGGAGTACCGATGGCCGACGCATTCCAGCTCGAGGTGATCGTCCCCGCCGAGCCGCCGCGCGTGTTCTCGGCGTGGCTGGATGCGAAGGAGCACGCGGCGTTCACCGGCGGCGGCGAGGCGGTGGTGGAGCCGTGGACGGGCGGCAGGTTCATCGCCTGGGACGGATACATCCACGGCATCCTGCTCGGGGTGGACGAGGGCCGGCGGGTGGTGCAGACCTGGCGCACCTCGGAGTTCCCGCCCGAAGCGCGCGACTCGCGGCTGGTGGTCGAGTTCGAGGCGACGCGCGGCGGAACCCGCGTCATCGTGCGCCACACCGACCTGCCGCCCAGCCAGGCGAAGCGGTACGAGAAAGGCTGGACGGAGCATTACCTCAAGCCGCTGGCCAGGTACTTCGCCAAGGGCGGCCGCGGCCCCAAGACGCCCGCGCCGCGCGCGGGGCAGACCGCCTGGGGACGCAAGCCGGAGCGCACGGCGCACCGCGCGGAGAAGCCTGCCGCGGCGAAGGCCGCGGCGCGAAAAGCAGGCAAGCCCGCCGCGCGAAAACCTGCCGCGCGCAAGGCGGCGCCCAAGGCCGCGACGCGCAAGCTGCACGCCCCGGCGCGGCCCGCGCCCGCGGCGCGCAAGAAGGCCGCCCCGCGCCGCTCTAGAAGGTGAGCACCAGGCGCGCCGGCACTTGCAGCCGCTCCACCTGGGCGAAGGCCTCGTTCACCTGCTCCAGCGGCCGGGTCTGGTAGATGACCCGCGTCCTGCCCCGCTTGTGCAGCTCGAACACCTCCGCCAGGTCGGCCCGGTTGCCCACCGTGCTGCCCACCACCGAGATGCCGTTCATCACCGTCTCGTAGATGGGGAACTGCACCCGATCCTCGGACGGCAGCGCCACGAAGACGATCCTGCCGCCGCGGCGGAGCGAACGGAACGCCTGCTCGAACGCCTGCTGCGCCACCGCCACCGCGATGGCCTGATCGGCCCCGCCCAGCTTGTGGATGAAGGCCGCCGGGTCCTGCTGCCGCGGGTTGACCACGTACTCGGCGCCCAGGTCCTTGGCCAGCTCCAGCTTCTCGTCGGTCACGTCCACCGCCACCACGGTTGCGCCCGCGATGCGCGCGTACTGGATGGCAAGGTGGCCGAGGCCGCCCACGCCGTACACCGCCACCACGTCCGACGGGCGGGTGCCGGCCACCTTGATGGCCTTGTAGGTGGTGAGACCGGCGCAGGTCAGCGGCGCCGCCTCGCGCGGGTCGAGTCCGTAGGGCACGTGACCCACGTAGCGGGCATCGGCTTTCACGTACTCGGCGTACCCGCCGGCCACCGAAAATCCGCTGTTGGTCTGCGACTCGCAGAGGGTCTCCCACCCGCCAGCGCAGAAGCGGCAGCAGCCGCAGGCCGAGTGCAGCCAGGGCACCGCCACGCGGTCGCCCTCCTTGACCCTTTTGACGCCCTCTCCGACGCGCGTGACGATGCCCACGGCCTCGTGGCCCAGGATCAGCGGCAAGGGCGGCTTGTGCGTCCACTCGCCGCGGGCGGTGTGGATGTCGGTGTGGCAGATGCCGCTCGCCTCGACCTTGACCACAATCTCGCAAGGGCCCGGCTCCGGCCTGGGAAGCTCGACGAGGCGCAGCGGCTTGTTGAACTCGGTCAAGACTGCTGCCTTCATTCGCGGTGGGTTGAGCAAGGAGCATGCCCCGGAGGCCCGTAAGACACGGGCGGATGTGCGTCAAACGAATATAGTGCGCGCTGGCGTCATCGTGCCGAAAGGTTTGCGCGGGACGTCCGGCCCGTGCTCCGGTGCCGGCCGCCGGGCCGGTTCCGGCATTTCCTGTTGGGGTCCCATGGACGTGATCGTCATCGGCGCCGGAGTCTCCGGCCTTGCCGCCGCGCGTGAGCTGCGGCTGCGCGGGCTTTCCGCCGTGGTGCTGGAAGCGCGCGACCGCATCGGCGGGCGGGTCCACACGGTCCGGCCGGAAGGATGGCCGCTGCCGGTGGAAGCGGGCGCGGAGTTCGTCCACGGGCGGCCGCCCGCCCTTCTGCCGCTGGCGAAGGAAGCGCGCGAGTTGCGCGGCGGGCATTACACCAAGGGCCTCGCCCCCTTCGACGAGCAGTGGGCGTCGGCGATGGAGAAGCTCGGTTCCCTGCCCGCCGCGCGGGAGAAGTCGGTGGAGGCAGCGCTGCGCTCGCCGGCCTTCCGCCTGCGCACCACGGAGCAGGAGCGGGCGCTCGCCGCGGAGTTCCTCGAGGGCTTCAATGCCGCGCGCCTGGATTGGGCGAGCGTGAAGGCGATCGCGCAGCAGACCGAGGCCGCGGAGCGCATCGGCGGCGACCGCATCGCCCGCCTGTCGCGGGGCTACGAGGCGGTTCCCCGGCGGCTGGCACGCGGCAGCCGCATCGTCTTCGGCGAACAGGTGCGCGAGGTGCGCTGGACGCGCGCCGGGGTCATGGTCATCGCGCGTGGCGCCAGGTACGAGGCGCGCCGGGCGATCATCACCCTGCCGCTCGGCGTGTTGCAGGCGAACACCATCCGCTTCGACCCGCTCCTGCCGCGGTGGAAGCAGAACGCCATCGAGGCGCTGGCCATGGGGCCGGTGGTCAAGGTGGCGCTGCTCTTCGACAGGCCGCACTGGCCGCAGTCGCTGGTCTTCCTGCACGCGCGCGGGGAGGCGATCCCCGTCTTCTGGCGGCCGCTTCCCTCGCGGGCGCCGGCGCTGGTGGGATGGGCGGCGAGCCGCGACGCGGAGGCGCTGCGGCGGGAGGACCCGGTGGCCGCGGCCGTGCGCTCCCTCTCGGCTGCGCTGGGCGAGCGGGTGCGGCCGCGGCGCGCGCTGGTGTTCGACTGGCAGAACGACCCGTTCTCGTGGGGCGCGTACAGCTGGGTGCCGGTCGGCGCGATGAAGGCGCAGCGCGCTCTGGCGCGGCCGGTGGGGCCGCTGCATTTCGCCGGCGAGGCCACTCATTTCGAGGGCGCCTGCGGCACCGTGCACGGCGCCATCGAGACCGGCGTGCGCGCGGCCATGGAGATCGCGCTGAAACCTGGCGGCTGACGCGGTGGCGCCGTAGCATCCCTGCCGATGGACGTGCTCGAGCGCATCCAGGCCTGGTACAAGGCGCAGTCGGAGCGCGGCCGCGACCCCGTGCTCGGCGTTCGCATCCATACTCTGACCGAGAAGCCGGGCTGGAGCGTGCAGATCGATCTGGCCGGCACGCCGCTCTCCGGCCTCAAGCTCGCGCCCTACCGCGAGGGCGCAACCGAGCGCGACTGGCTCGCCTACCGCATCCGCGACGACCGCTTCGAGGGCATCGGCGATCCGACCAAGCTGCAGGCGGTGCTCTTCGCCTTCCTCGACCTGGCGGAGCGGACCTCCGCGGACCTCTTGCGCGCCAGGCAGCGGGAGAAGAAATAGTCACATCCCGCCGTCCCGCCCCGGGCAGGGGAAGTGGAGCTTGTCGAACAGGTCCTGCGCCGGGAGCGCGAGGTTGATCTCCAGCTTGTCGGGGTTGTCGCCGACGCTGGCGAGGTCGGCGAGGGCGCGATACTCCACCGCGTCGTCGTCGAGCTGGTTCTTCACCAGCGCGATGGCCCCGCGCGCCATCTGCGCCAGGTCGCGGACGTCGCGGCCGGCCTGCGGAGTGCCCGACAGCGTCAGCGCCACCGAGTCCCAGACGTTGGCGCGGACGGTCAGGCCGGAGAGGCCGTCCAGGAGCGCCCGCATCTGCCCGGAGGTCTGCCCGTTGCGGAAGGGCTCGAGGTCGGTGCGCAGGAACACGTCGCCGTAGACGTCCTCGTCGGCCGCCGGCGGCGTGGGAGCGAGCGCGCGGTCGACCAGGGCGCGGCAATCGCCGTCCTGTGCGGTGATCACGAGGTTCGGCAGCTGCGCGATGCATTCCGCGCCCGGACGCGTGTAGACGGCGGCGCCGCGGTAGTCGTCGCGGCGCGCCTCCGGGCCGGCCATCGACTGCGCCACCGGCTTGCCCTCGAAGAAGCCCGACATGGCCATCCCGCCCGGCACGAAGGCGATGCGGTCCACGTCGCGGCTGAAGTCGAACCCGAGCTCGCGGCCGACGTTGTCCATGCCGGCGAAGTCCTGCGGCATGCATTGGCGAAGGCGATCGAAGAGCGGCGTGTTGAGCAGGGCGTTGACGTGGACGAGTCCCACGTTCCCGCTCCCGCTCCCGAGCGCGAAGGAGAGGATGGGATCCTGACGCGGCGCGGGCGCCGGCGGCTTTGGCGGGGGAGGCCTGGGGCGCGGCGAATCCCGCGCGGGGCGCCGGTGCGCGGCAGGCTGGTTGGGCGCGGGAAACTCCGGCACCCGCTCGAGCACCGCCTCGCGCCGCTGCTCGGCCCTTCGATTGGAGAGCGCGAGATAGGCCGCCGCCGCGACGAGCAACAGCGCCGCCGCCGCGAGCAGGCGGAAGTCGCGCCTGCGCTTCACTTCTCGCTCCTTCGGGCCGCGAACAGGGCGACGAGGAAGAGCGCGGCGGCCCACATGCCGGTGAGCACGAAGGGGGCGATCAGCGCGCGCTCGCCGGCGCCGAGGCGCATGGCCTGCTGCGAGAGCGCGCCGATGCGCGGCAGCAGCGCGGGCGACAGCGCCGCGAGCCAGCGCGGCGACCCGCCGCTCGCCATGGCCGCGAGCACGAAGACGAGAAATCCGGCCGCCGCCGCCGCAAGCCCGCTGCGCACCGCATAGGTCACCGCCAAGGACACGGCGTAGAGCGCCGCGAAGGCGAACAGCAGCGGCGCCGTCATGAGCAAGAGGCGCGGGCTCACCTCGATGTGCAGCCAGCGCAGGCCGCCGAAGAAGAGCGCGACCAGGAGCGCATGCTGCGCGAGCACCAGCAGGAGCACCGCGGAGAAGATGCCCGCCGCGACGTCGCCGCGGCTCACCGGCTGCGCGTGCAGGAGCACGGTGCGACGCGGCTCGAGAAGCGGCGGCGCGAAGAGCGCGGCGAAGACCACGCTGCCGGGCAAGAGCCCCCAGTAGAGGACGCCGGCAGCGTAGCGTCCGATCCACTTCGCGGTGGTCTCCTCTCCCGCGCCGAACCTGCGCGCGCCCGCGGCGGCCCCGCCGATCATGTCGCTGCGCACGACGAGGAAGAAGATCGCGGTGAAGGCGAGCAAGAGCGCGAGAGCAATCCAGCCGACGCGGCGCCCGGCGAGCTCCGCCGCGATCTCGCGAGCGACCCGGGCGGCGCCGCGAAGGGCGCGCAGCGGCCGCGCAGGCAGCGCCGGCGGCTCCATCGGACGCGGGCCGGGCGGCGGGGGCGGCAGCGCGTCGCCGGTGACCGCCGCCTCGAAGCTTGCCTCCAGATCCTGGCGCACCGGCCGCACCTCGGCGATGAGGCCACCTCCGGCGCGCACCCGATCCAGCGCCTCGTTCAGCTGCCGGAGATCCTCGTGGGCCACCGCCACCACCCTGCCGCCTTCGAGCACGATCTCGCTCGCGCCCGCCGCCTCGCTGCGGCCGCTGACCAGCTCTTCGCGCACCAGTTGCCCGCGATGGAGGATGCCCATCCGCGTGCAGACGCGCTCGGTCTCCGAGAGCAGGTGCGAGTTGAGGAAGACGGTGCGGCCCTTTTCCCGCTCTTCCCGCAGGACGCGGCGCACCAGCGCGCGGCCCATCGGGTCGAGGCCGTCGGTCGGCTCGTCGAGGACGAGCAGGTCGGGCGAGCCCATCAGCGCGAGCGCGAGCAGCGTGCGCTGCTTCTCGCCCTTGGAGAGCTTGCCCGCGGGACGCTCGAGGAGCTCCGACATGCCCAGCCGCTCGAGCTGCCCGATGCCCTGCGGCTCCGCCTCGCGCAGCACCAGGCCGCGAAGCATCGCGAACCTGCGCACCAGCCGCCGCGGCGAAGCCTGGGGCGGCAGCTCCGCGGCCTCGGGCACGAATCCGATCCTGCGGCGCACCTCGGGATCGTCCGGCCTCTGCCCGAACACGCGCACCTCCCCCTCGTCGGGCAACGAGAGCCCGAGCAGGATGCGGATCAGGGTGGTCTTGCCCGCGCCGTTGGGACCGGCGAGGCCGTAGCACTCGCCCGGCTCCACCCGGATGCTCACGCCGCGAAGCGCCTCGTGCTTGCGGAGGACGCCGTAGCGCTTGCGCACGCCCCAGAGCTGCAGCGCCTCCGCCTCCGCCATCTACTTGCCGGCAGCCGCGGCGGCGGCAGCCTTCTTCGCCTCTCCCTCGGCGTCGCGAAGCTCCACCTTGCCGAGCTTCAACGCCGCAAGGCCGGTTTCGATCTCCTTGGACGGACCCACCACCACGATGGCCATGTCGTCCGGGTGCAGCCGCTCCCGCGCCGCCCTGGCGACGTCGTCCCGGGTCACCGCCTCCACCCGCTCCTGGTAGGTGGCGTAGTAGTCCGCAGGCAGCCCGTGCAGCCAGGCGCGCGCGTACGCCCCCGCGGTCTGCTCGTCGCTGGCGAAGAGCGCCGGTATGGCGCGCACCAGCGAGTCCTTCGCGTCCGCCAGCTCCGCCTCGCTCACCTCGCCCGACTTCATCCGCGCGAGCTCCTTCATGAACTCGCCCAGCGCCGGCGCGGTCTTGTCGCTGACCACGCCTCCCGCGGCCACGAACGGCCCCGCCTCGCGGTGGGTATCGAAGAAGCTGAACACGCCGTACGAGTACGCGTGCTCGCTGCGCAGGTTGCCGTTGAGGCGCGAGTTGAAGCTGCCGCCGAGGATGTTGTTCATCACCCGCACCGGGAAGACGTCCGGCGCGGTGGAGGCCACGCCGATCTCGCCGATCCAGATCTGCGACTGCGGAGCCCCGGGCTTGTCCACCAGCGTGATCACGCGCGCGCCGCGCTTCTGTCGCGCGGGCTTGCGCATCCTCGGCTCGGGAGCGTCCTTCCACTCGCCGAAGCGCTTCTCCAGAAGCGGCATCACCGCGGCCTCGCTGGTGTCTCCCACCACGAACAGCGCCGCGTTGGAGGGCCGGAACCAGGCCTTGTGCCAGGCCACCAGATCCTTGCGCGTGATCGACTTCACCGACTTGACGGTGCCTTCCTCCGGGTACCCCCAGGGGTGCTTCTCGCCGAAGATGACCCGCGAGAGGACGTGCTGGCCCACCGACTGCGGGTCGTCGAGCGCCTGCGCGATCTGCCCGAGCCGCTCCACCCGAACGCGCTCCACGTCGGCGGCGCGGAATGCCGGATGCAGGGTCACGTCGGCGAAGAGGTCGAGGACGGGGTCGAGCGTGTCGGGCAGCGCCGTTACCGAGGCGCGCGTCGCGTCGGCGTCGGCGGCGGTGTGATAGCGCGCGGCCAGGTCCTCGAAGCCGCGCGCGATGGCGGCGGCGTCGCGGGCGGGCGTGCCTTCGTCGAGCAGGTCCAGCGCAAGCGAGGAGAGGCCGGCCTTGCCGGCGGGATCGGTGTCCTCGCCGGAACGGACGGCGAGGGAGATGGCGACCAGCGGCACCTCGTGGCGCTCGATGAGGAAGACGGGCAGGCCGTTGCGGAGCCGGAGCTGCTTGGGGATGGGCGCGTGGAACTCCACCGGCGCGGACGGCGGCGGGGGCCTCGCGCGGAAGGCGTCGTCGGGCGTGCCTTGCTCGGAGCGGGCTTCGGTTCGGGTTTGCGTTTGCGGTTGGGTTTGCGTTTGCGGTTTCGCGGTCTCCGCCGGCTTCGGCGTCGAGGCGCAGGCGCACAGCAGCAATGCGGCGAGGAGCTTTTTCATTTGGCGGCTCCTCCGGGCGACGGCTGCGATTCGGGAAGGACCGTGATCACCACGCGCTGCTCGTCCTCGAGGTAGTCCTGCGCGAGCTTCTGCACCTGCTCCGGGGTGACGGCGAGCTGGGCCTCGAGATTCCTGGTGAAGGCGCCGGGATCCTGCGCCCACATCTCGTAGTAGTTGAGCTGGTCGGCCTTGCCGCCGAAGCCGCCCACGTTTTCCAGCTGGGCGAAGAGGCCGGCCTTGAGATTGCGCTTGGCGCGCTCCAGCTCGTCCGGCGAAGGCGGTCCCTCGCGCAGCCGCCTCACTTCGTCGGTGAGCGCTGCCAGCACTTCCTCGGGAGCGTGCCCGGCCTGCACCGTGGCGGTGATCTCCACCAGCCCGCCGAGCTGCATGGAGGGGTCCCAGCTCGCGCTCACGTCCTGGGCGATCTTCTTCTCGTAGACGAGGTCGTGGTAGAGGCGGCTCGACTTGCCGCCGGCGAGGATGCGCATCAGCGCCGCGGCCTCCGGCTTCTCCAGCGGCTTCGGGCCCACGTAGCCGATGAGGACTTTCGCGAGCTGCACCTGGTCGTGGAGCGTCTCCCGCTGCTCCTTCGTGTGCGGCTCGGTCTTCGCGGTCACCGCCGGCTTGCCGGGGCCGCGCAGGATGGGACCGAAGTACTTCTCGATCAGCGGCTTCGCCTCGGCGGTCTTGAAGTCCCCCACCACCGCGAGCGAGGCGTTGTCGGGCGCGTAGTAGGTGCGGAAGAACTGCTTCACGTCCTCGAGCGATGCCGCCATCAGGTCTTCGTGCGAGCCGATCACGTAGCCGTAGTAGGGGTTGGGCTCGGGGTAGAGCAGCTGCACCAGCCGCTCCTCGGCGCGCCCGTAGGGGACGTTCTCGATGCTCTGCCGCTTCTCGTTGCGCACCACCTCGCGCTGGGTGTCCAGCTTCTTCTGGTCCACGGTGTCGAGGAGGAAGCCCATCCGGTCGCTCTCCAGCCAGAGGGCAAGCTCCAGCCGATCCGCGGGCATGGTCTCGAAGTAGTTGGTGCGGTCCCACTCGGTGGTGCCGTTCAGGTTGGTGGCGCCGTTGCGCTCGAGCATGGCGAAGACGGTGCGCTCGTCGCCGTGCAGGTGCTTGCTGCCCTGGAACATGAGGTGCTCGAAGAGGTGCGCGAAGCCGCTGCGCCCCTTGCGCTCGTTGACCGCGCCGACGTGGTACCAGATGTCCACCCCCACCACCGGCGCGCGGTGGTCCTCGGAGAGGATGACCGTGAGGCCGTTCGCAAGCTGGTATTTTTCGTAGGGAATTTGCGGCAGCGCCGCGGAGGCGATGAGCAAGGCTGCAAGCATGGGCGCTCCTTATCCCGGACCAGACCGTCTCGCAAATGACGTTGTACGCAGGGTGGCCTGCAGGATTTCGCCGCGGTGACTAACTGCATCAGGGAATGCCCGTAGTCGAACGAACCCGCCTGCAGCGCTCCACGTTCCTGGTGCTCTTCGGCTTCGCCGCGTACGCCTTCTGGCGCACGCTGGAGCCGATCTGGGTGCCGGTGCTGCTCGGGCTCGTCATCGCGGTCGGCGCGCACCCGCTCTACGAGCGGATGCGCCAGCGTTTCCCGGGAAAGTATCCCGGGCTGCCCGCGGCGCTGATCACGACGCTGGTGATGGCGGTCTCGCTTGGGGTCATCGCGTTCTTGCTCTTCGTGGTCGGTCACCGCGTGCTGGATCTGGCGCAGGACATCTCCGCCCGCTACGCCCACAAGGGCGCCGCGGGGCTGCTCGGCCAGGACGTGAGCCGCGTGCTCTCGCGCTTTGGCCTGAAGCCCGAGAACGTCAACCAGCGCATCGCCGAGACGGCGCGCGATCTGGCCGCCTTCATGGGCAAGGGCGCGACCAGCATCGTGGCCGGCCTCTTCAGCGCCATCTTCATCTTCATCTTCACCGCCATCACCTCGTACTACCTCTTGCGCGAGGGCAGCGAGGGCACCGAGTGGCTGGTGGAGATCGTGCCCTTGCCCAACGGGCAGGTGTCGCAGATCGTCCGCGACGTGCGCGACGTGACCCGCGCCATGCTCTTCAGCACCGGGGTGATGTCGGTGTACCAGGCGGTCACCGCCGGCATCGGCTACTGGATCTTCGGCGTGGACAGCCCGCTGGTCTGGGCGTCGCTGACGGGCGTGGCGTCCATCCTGCCCGCAGTCGGGACCGCGCTGGTCTGGGCGCCGGTGGGCATCGTGATGATGGCCACCGGGCACGTCGGCAAGGGCATCGGCGTTCTGCTGTGGAGCGGCGTGGTGGTGGTGGTGGTGGCCGACTACATCCTGCGGCCCAAGCTGGTGGGCACCCGCATCCGGATGAACGACCTGCTGGTGTTCATCGCCATCTTCGGGGGGATCGAGGCGTTCGGGATCCTCGGGGTGGTGCT
>DATDMU010000345.1:0-2869 GCA_036518615.1 Myxococcales bacterium | reverse complement strand
GGGGTCGCTCTTGCCCTTCATCCTGCGCCGGCTCGGCTTCGATCCGGCAAGCGCCAGCGCGCCCTTCGTGGCCACGCTGGTGGACGTGACCGGGCTGATCATCTATTTCACCACCGCTTCGGCAATCATGCGCGGCACCCTGCTCTGATTGGTCCATTCGGCAAGTGCCTGGGCCCCTTTCATTTTTGCGGCCGCGTTGCCTTCGACCAAGGGCCTGTCTTGACACTTCCGGCGGGCAGGGGCTTTCTTACCCGTCCCTACCCCGGAGGGGAGTCCATGAAACGCATCCCGATCCTCGTCGCCGCGCTGGTGGCGACTTCCGCCCTGGCGCAGACCGTACCCACCAACCTCAACGAGAAGACCGTCGCCGAGCTGCAGGCGATGATGGCCTCGCACCAGCTCACCTCGGCGCAGCTCACGCAGTACTACATCGATCGCATTCTCGCGCTCGACCAGAACGGCCCCGGCGTCAATGCGGTGATCGAATTGAATCCCGACGCCGTCGCCATCGCCAAGTCGCTCGACCTGGAACGCGTCCACGGAAAGGTGCGCGGGCCGATGCACGGCATCCCGGTGCTGCTCAAGGACAACATCGACACCGGCGACAAGATGCAGACCAGCGCGGGCTCCTTCGCGCTCGTCGGCCAGCCCGCGCTGCGCGACTCCACGGTCGCGGCGAACCTGCGCGCGGCCGGCGCCGTCATCCTCGGCAAGACCAATCTTTCCGAGTGGGCGAACTTCCGCTCCTTCGAGTCGGTCAGCGGCTGGTCCGGGCGCGGCGGCCAGACGAACAATCCCTACGGCATCAACCGCAACCCCTGCGGCTCCAGCTCCGGCTCGGGCGCCGCGGCCTCCGCGAACTTCGTCGCCGTCTCCTTCGGCAGCGAGACCGACGGCAGCATCGTCTGCCCCGGCAACGCCAACGGCGTCGCGGCCATCAAGCCCACCGTCGGTCTGACCAGCCGCGCGGGCGTGGTCCCCATCTCGCACACGCAGGACACGGTTGGCCCGCACTGCCGCTCGCTGGCCGACTGCGCCGCCGCGCTGAGCGCCGCGCAGAGCCGGACCTCCGACGGCCGCGATCCGGCGACCGCCGGCGTTCCGCTCGGCTGGCAGGGCACGGGCAAGACGCGGCCCACCAACATCCCGGTGGACTACACGAAGTTCATCAATCCCAACGGGCTCCAGGGCGCGCGGCTCGGAATCACCCGGCAGGGGCTGGGCGGATTCGATCCGTTCGTGCCGACGCCGGGGCCGGTGACCGACGCGGTCGAGGCCTCGTTCCAGGCCCTCACCGCCGCGGGAGCCACGGTGGTGGATCTCGACGCGCTCGGGTTCAACTTCTCCGGCGGGCCCGGCGAGTTCCTCGTGCTCTGCTTCGAGTTCCGCAACGACGTCGCGGCCTACTTCGCCACCCGGACCGGCGTGCCGGTGGCCGGCGGCAGCCTGCAGACCGCCATCGACTTCAACAACGCGCACGCCGCGGCGGAGATGCCCTTCTTCAACCAGGACATCTTCGACTTCTGCAATTCGCTCGCGCCGGGGGCGGACGACCCGCAGCCGGACTTCGGCGGGCTCACCTACAACCAGGCGCTGCAGGCGGACCGCGACTTCACCCAGCAGAACGTCGACGCCGCGCTCTCCTCGCAGAACCTCGACGCGATCGTGAGCGCCACCGACAACCCGGCCTGGGCCACCGACCTCGTCTTCGGCGACCACTTCATCTTCGGCACGTCCAGCATCGCCGCCGCGGGCGGATATCCCATCGTGCAGATCCCGGCGGGCATGGTCTTCGGCGTTCCGATCGGCATCAGCTTCTTCGGCACGGCGTTCAGCGAGCCCACGCTGATCAAGCTGGGCTCCGGCTACGAGGCGTTCACGCACGTGCGCGCGAACAACCTGCCCACCTTCGCGGCGACGGTGCCGTTCTCCAACATCCAGGGCACCACCCCGACCAGGCCGCCGCGCCGGGCCGCTCCGGCGCCCACCGGCAAGCAGAGCCGGACGCCGCACCACCTCTAGGCCGATCTTCGTGAAGCCGGAGCGCGCGGGGGACAACCCTCCTCCGCGCGCTCTGCGTTTTGCGGTGGCTTACGCCTGCGGCGGCTTCACGTACTCGAAGTCGAGCGGCAGGCCGTTGATGCCCTTGGGCGGCGGCGCGATCCAGTTCGCCACCTTGCCGCGCTCGATCACGGGGTGCATGAGCGACTGCACGTAAGCGCGGTCTTCCGCCGACGGCAGCCATTCGCTCTCGCGCGCCTTGTACTCCGCCTCGGTGATCATCCGGCCCTCGGGATCGAAGAACAGCCCCGCGTTGGGCCCCACGCCGCGGTGGAAGCGGCGGTGCGGCAGGCGCAGCGTCATGCCGGTCACGCCGGAGCGCGCCAGCGTCTTGTTCCAGCGATCGACCGCGCGCTGGCAGTCCTTCACGTACTCGTCGCGCAGCACCTCGTTCATGGCGTTGCGCAGCGGCACCTCCTGCTCCACCAGCTTCTGCCCCTCCGGCACTTCCATCCGGTAGGTCTCGCCCAGGGCCTTGTGCTCCGGCAGCGCGTCCTCGCGGAAGCGGCCCTTGAGGCCCGCGGCGAAGAAGTCCGCCGCGTTCGACGACACCTCGCCGCCGAAGAGGTCCAGCGAGAGCGAGAACCAGAGGTTGATGTACTTCTGGATCAGCGCGAAGGGCACCGCGCCCTCGGCGCGCGGGTCCTTGCCGGCCGCCATCAGCTCCGCGCAGCGCTGCACGATGCGGTCCACGCCGGTCTCGCCGACGAAGAGGTGGTGCGCCTCCTCGGTGAGCATGAAGCGCGTGGTGCGCGCCAGCGGATCGAACCCCGACTGCGCCAGCGCGGCGAGCTGGTACTTGCCGTCG